>JADFPE010000334.1 GCA_022562495.1 Acidobacteriota bacterium | reverse complement strand
GCTCGCGGGTGCGGAGTGGGGCGTGGGGGTCCCCGCGCAGCGCCCGCGGGGGTTCGGGGCGCAGCCCCGTCTAGTGAGATGACGCGAGCGATCACGCTCGAGACGATCCGGGACGCCAGGCCGGCCGTCTACACCGTGGCCAGACGGACGCCGCTGGTGAAGTTGGACCCCCTGACGCCGAGCGGACGCGGTGACGCCGACCCGGCAACCCGCATCCATCTGAAACTCGAGACGCTGCAGACGATCGGCTCCTTCAAGATCCGCGGCGCCGCCAACGCCGTTCGCGCGCTGCGCCCGGAACAACTCGCCGCCGGAGTCTGGACGGTCAGCGCCGGCAACGCCGGGCAGGGCGTGGCGCTGGCGGCCCGCGACGCGGGCGCGCCCTGCACCGTCATGGTGATCGACACGGCGCCCGCCACGAAGCTCAGCGCGATCGAGCGGCTGGGCGCGCGGATCGTCCCGACAAGCTACGACGAGTGCTGGAGGACGGTGGAGCAACACCAGCACGACCGGCTCCCCGGCCACTTCGTCCATCCGTTCGATGACGATCTGTTCATCAGCGGCAACGGGACCATCGGTCTCGAAATCATCGAGCAGCTCCCGGATGTGGACGCGATCGTCGCGTCGGTGGGTGGCGGCGGCCTGCTCTCTGGCATCGCCACGGCGGCGCGGGCATTGAAACCCGGCATCCGGATCTATGCCGCCGAACCGGAAACCGCGGCGCCCCTTGCCACGTCGCTCGCCAACGGGCGGGCGAGCTACTTTCCGGGCTGGCAGGCGTCCTTCGTGGATGGGTGCGGCGGCAAGTCGGTCATCCCGACGATGTGGCCGCTGCTGCGCGACGCGGTCGACAGCTCGATCGTCGTGTCGCTCGACGAGATCAAGCAGGCGATGCGGCGGGTCGCCACGGGGGCACGGGTCCTGGCGGAAGGGGCGGGCGCCTGCGCCGTCGCGGCCGCCCTGAGCGGCCGGGCCGGGTCCGGCACGATCGTCGCGGTCGTCTCCGGCGGCAACATCGACGCGGCCACCTTCGCCCACATCATCACCGGCGACAGCCAGCGCACTGCGTAGGACACCGAACCCATGACGACCATCGGCCTCTCCGGGCTCGACCCGCTCCCTCCGCGTATCGATCGACTCGGCGAACTCGCGCTCGATCTGTGGTGGAGTTGGAACCCGCACGCCCGGCAGGTCTTCCGGAGGCTCGACTACACCCTCTGGCGCGCCACGGCCCATAACCCGGTGCGGATGCTTCGTCTGCTGTCACCGCCAGAACTCGAGGAGGTCGCCCGCGACACGATGTTCCTCGATCTCTACGACCGGGCGCTGCGGGACCTGGACCCGACACGCACCTCGACCAAGAGCTGGTGGAGCGAACGGGTGCCCGCGATGCCCGGGCGGTCGATCGCCTACTTCTCGGCCGAGTTCGCGATCCATCAGTCACTGCCGATCTACGCCGGCGGTCTGGGTGTCCTGGCGGGCGACATCTGCAAGGAGGCCAGCGACCTCGGGCTGCCGCTCCTCGGTGTCGGGTTCATGTATCCGCAGGGCTACTTCCACCAGTCCCTGTCGGCGGACGGCTGGCAGCAGGAAAGCTACGAGCGGCTGAACTGGGCCGACGCGCCGGTCACCCCGGCAGTCACACCGGGTGGGCGGCCGTGTGTCGTCACGGTGCCACTGGGCAGCCGCACAGTGAAGGTGGCGGTCTGGCGGGTGCGCCTCGGGCGCACCAAGCTGTATCTCCTCGACACCGGTCTCGAGGAAAACGCACCCTGGGACCGAGAGCTGTCCGCCCGGCTCTACGGCGGCGATACCGAGACTCGCATCCAGCAGGAGATCATTCTCGGAGTCGGCGGTGTGCGGGTACTCCGGGCGATGGGCGCCGACCCGGTCGTCTGGCATCTCAACGAGGGCCACGCCGCGTTCGTGGTGCTCCAGCGAATGCGTGAGATGATCGAGCAGGGACAGAGCTTCGAGGCGGCGCTGGCCGAAGTGCGGCGGACAACGGTGTTCACGACCCACACGCCGGTGCCGGCCGGGCACGATACCTTCCCGTTTCAGCTCGTGGAAACCCATCTCGCCGGATGCTGGGGCACGCTCGGGAGCCATCGGGAGGCGTTCCTGGCGCTGGGGCACTACGACAACGGCGACGGCCCGCGCTTCAACATGACCGCGCTGGCGTTGCGCACGGCCGGACAGATCAACGCCGTCAGCCGGCTCCACGCCGGCGTGACGCGTGAGATGTGGGCGCCGATCTGGCCCGACACGGCACCTGACCACCGCCCCGTGCGAGCCCTGACCAACGGGATTCACGTGGCAACGTGGGTGGCGCACCGGCTGGGGCTGTTATTCGACCGGTATCTCGGCGCGCACTGGCGAGACCAGCAGGAGGACGCCCTCTGGGACCGGGTGCTCGACATTCCGGACGTGGAGCTCTGGAGCGTTCGGCAAGCACTCCGACGCTATCTGTTCGACTTCATTCGCGAGCGCGCACGTCAGCGGTGGACGGACGAGCGGGTCGGCGCCGGCCGGGTCCTGGCCGCCGGAACCTTGCTCGACCCCAACGCGTTGACCATCGGGTTCGCGCGGCGGTTTACCGACTATAAGCGCCCCGAACTCATCTTCACCGACCCTGAGCGGCTAGCTCGCATACTGAACGCGCCCAAACGACCGGTCCAATTGGTCTTCGCCGGCAAGGCGCACCCGGCGGA
>JADFPE010000132.1 GCA_022562495.1 Acidobacteriota bacterium | reverse complement strand
GAGCGCGGCGCATGCATCCTCGAAGAGATCAAGCTCGCCTGCTTCGGCCGCGGCCTGAGCCATTCGTTGCATCCAGTACAAAGGGACATTGTAGTGATTGAAGTCCCGGCGCCCCCAGACGATGTGCTCCAGATGCGAGTCCATGAGCCTGAGGAGCGTCTTGGCGGCGGGCGGGTCCTGGCGCACGAACATTTCAAGGCCTGGGCCGGACACCTCCGCGATATCGTCGATGAAGAAGTCGGCGTCATCCTCGTACTCAAGGGCGGCATTGAGAACTGCGATTGTGGCGTCTGAGTCACCGGCCTTGGCAGCGCCAAGTGCCTCCGCTGGGACTCCGGGTGACTGGGATACGCCGGTCGTTACGTGGGAGAGTAGCTCAACGACCCGAGCCATATCCTGAGGTCGTCTGCTTGGGTCGTTGTCGGTCAGCAGTCGGACGAATCGTCTCCATGGCTCTGGGGCGGTTGAGGTGTTGAGAGGCGTCGGCCAATCGCCTGTGCTCGCCCAGGCGGCAAGGCGGCCGAGACTGTAGGAATCCCACGAAAAGGCGGCAGCATGAGCGTCCCCGTAGGCCTCAGGCGGAGCGAATCCCTCGGTGCCGAGGAACGTGCCCGGCTGGGTGTGCCTGGCGGTGGTCGGCCTATCGCGACGGCGCACAATTCCCCAATCCGAGACCACCCAGCGGCGCCCGTGAGGATCGTCAAGCCGCAAGACATTGTTCGGTTTGATGTCGCGGTGAATGAAGCCGGCCGAGTGTGCCGCCTGCAGACCTAGAGATGCGTCGCGGAGGATCCCCGTGAGGTCGCTCGTCTCCAGGGGCAGCGCTAAATCGGTCAGGGTAGCCACGGCAATGGGCATCGTGAACCACTCGTACCCATCTGCGTCGTAGTCGAGGATCGGCATCACGTTGAGATGTTGAATCGCCGACTGCACTTCGATCTCTCGACGCATCCGGTCACGTGTCTCATCTGTGTGGGCATTTCGCCGTTTGAGTGCGACGACGGTACCGGTAAGGCGATGTTCGGCACGGAACACCTCAGCCTGACCGCCTGTCCCAAGCGGCATCGGGCCCAGGCGATAGAAGCTGTGGTAGTCAGGCATCGGACCGTGATTCTCGTACGGCGAACGTCCTGCGTTTCAGCTGCGGCGGCCTGAGCGCTCACTGGTCGCCGTCAGCTGCAAACGCCTGTTGGGCTCCCTGTCGCAACTCTTCACAGTTCATCCAGTCTCTGGTCGATCAGCTCTTGCGCTTTCCGCCAGAACAACTCGCCATGCTCCAGTTGCTCTGGCGATCTCGGATAGGTCGCGAAACGTTGCGTGCTGGCGATGCCGACTGACGGCCGCTCGTCGCCAAACTGCCAGACGGTATCCCGCGCGAAGACCAGTGAACCTACTACCTCGTCATGTTGCACAAGTTCGTCGTCGACGGCGGTCAGCAACGCAAGGCGCTCGTGAAGGGGCTCGTCATTAGTCACGTCTGGGGCAACGGCCTTCATCAAGACATCTACGTTGAGCGCCACGAAGCCCGCGAGCCCCGACTTCTTGATCTGTCGAACTGCATCCTTGGCGCGCTTGAGCAGCTGTTTACTGCTGGTCACCCGTTTGGCGGCGACCCCGATTTCGGCGCCCAGGTAGTCAACCCGCAAATCGGGCTCCGCGAGCCACGCCGGCACGTTCCCCATGACGATTGTCGCCCGCGTGTACAACTCAAACTGCGTATTGCGTGCAAGCGGGTTCTTGTCGTCGTCCTCGGTACCCGCCCCCGACAACATCGTCGCCAGCTTCGCGCGGAGCTCCCCACCAAGTGCCGAGCCTGGCTTCCCAAGCGATCTCGCAATGATGTACTGCTCGACGATGGTCCACTGCGCCTCGGACACTCGGTAGAGCAGTGTGTCATCGTCCGGTCGAAGGACGAATCGCCGGTCGTTGACGTCACGAATCAGCTGTTCCGCTTTGATCAGACGATTCCCGGGAGGCTGCGGAACGCCGAATAGGTCGAGGCGCTCTCGCGTCCACTCTGCTGCAGCGACGAAACCGGAAGGTCCGATGCGAATACCCGGCATTCAATTCTTAACGCTCATGCAGCCCAACGTCTTGCCTTTCAGCCCCGGCGGCTCGTGTTCGCTTCCGCCGCCGTCAGCTGCAAACGCCTGTTAGGCGTCTTGATCACACTCTCCCGACACGAACCGTCGAGCCAAGTTCCTGAGGACGCTGTTCTTGCTCTCCAGCACACGACGGTACTCCGTCAGCTCGTTGAACACCTGCACGGACGCCACGACTTCGTCGGACTCGTCAAGGTGAACAGCGAGGAAAGCTCGATCATTCTCCCCACCCCAGCGTGCGACACCTCGGGCCTGGACGTCGGCTATTGTCGAGTCCCAACTCGCCAACTGAGACTCTGAGGCCGTACGCAGCCCCTCGTGAACAGTCGCAAGACCCTCGACGTAGTCCCTCACAAACGGAGTTACCGGAACATGCTTTCCCATCGAGTCCAGTTCTTGCACCAGCGAACCCTTCAGGTCCGCTTCCTTCAGTCGCGCAACCTCCATACTGGGAACTGTCCGAAAGCGGGCTCCTCCCGGCTGGCTGTCTTGCGGGTAGCTGAGTCGATGAATCGGCAGGCTACGATGCTGCATCATGTTTCGCACCGCCTCCATCACTCGATACCCAAGTCTCGCGTCATACTCCGTCGATAGCTTCACCTTGATCTCGTTGCTCACTTGGTGTTGAGACCCAAACGCGTCGTGCAAGTCCTGCGCAATCTGGTCCACATACAGCCTTGCCGCAGACAGCAGGTTCGAGAGCCGTCTCGTAATGATGGCGATGTCACCCTGAATGCCCCGCCAGTCGAGGTCACGATACACCGCCTGATGCAGGCTGATGTTGAGAAGTTCTCGCTCATAGTCGGCATAGTTCTGCAACAACAGGTCGAACTTCTGCTCAACACCGATCATCGTGACCAGAGCATTCTTCGCCGCAACAATACCCGAGTACTCATCGTATGTCAGATCGATTAGATCGTCCGGCGCCACCCGAAAAGAACTAATGCCGAACTTCGCCATTTCTACAGATGCCTAACGTGTTGGCGTTCAGCTGCCGGCGAAGCCGGTCGGCCTGCAACGGCTTGTTAGGTGGCCTGTGCCTCTTCGCTCAGTCTGACCGCGATCTTCTCGTCTGCAATGTAGGCGTCGATCTTCGCAAGAAGCCTACCGTATCGAGCCCTCGCCCGTCGTGCCTCCCAAGACTTGTGCCCGACGGTGACCGTGATGGTACTGTTTGACTGGGAGTACTTAACAATGGCCATGACTTCAAGCAGGGGTGACTCGGGATCGAAAGGCATCTTGGTGCTCGATCCCTGGGCGAATACCGCCTTCCGGCTCCCAGCCTCCGACTGCGTCCACTCGTCCTCGGTGTAGCGACCGAGCTTCTGAAAGTACTCCTGGATCCGATCGAACGCCCGCTTGTCACCGCGGTACGTGTTCGTCATGTAGCTAGACGCGAAATTCTCAAACTTCTCTTTCAGTGACATTCAGCGTCTCCTAGCATTCCTAGAAAGGAACATTTTAGGACTGACTTTCGGAGTCTCACGCGACAGTGTGAGCCGCGAGGAGCCTCGCGCCTGAGACTTGTCCTCGTACGAATGAAGCACTGCGCCGACCCGCGCATCTTGCTTCGAGTTCCCGATCCGGCCTCCACTATCGGCACAGGGCGTGTTCATCTGCAGGACAGATCGACTCCGTCGTCTTCCCGAGACCCCCGCGAACGAGCCCGCAGCTACGGTATCAAGTAGTGACCTGGGTCGAAGTTGTCCGTTGTTTCGTGGTCCACCTAACTATGAGTAGACTGCCGGGGCGGGCGGCTGGTTGCGCGTATTCATGTCGGCGCGGCGTACCGAACCGCGAATCGTAACCTTCAGAGAGCACCCATCTTAGCATAGGATCTCGAGGTGCGGCTCAGGTGCGGTTGCGCGCGAGCCAGGGCCGAGAATCTTCGGCCAATCGGGGGAGCTGGGCGGTTACACGCCGCGACTGGCGCGTAGCCACTCCGGAGGCTGGGGAGTTCGTGACAGCGAAGGCCTTCGGCAATTGGAGTTGCGGTTGACGGCTGGGTTCAATGGCGTCGGTGGTTACGCGTGACGGTAGCGCATAAAAGCACCTCAGAGCCGATCGATGGGACTCTTGACACCGAGCGCGCCGCGGTTCAGCACGTGCGTGTAGATCATCGTCGTGCGGACGTCGCGGTGACCGAGCAGTGCCTGCACCGGCCGAAAATCGTACCCATCTTCCAGTAGGTGCGTGGCAAACGAGTGGCGCAGGGCGTGAGGGCTGACCCGCTTCGTGAGCAAGGCTGCCAGCGTCGCCCTCGCGATCGCCTTCTGGACCACCGATTCATGCAGGTAAAAGCGCGTCGGCGGACCGAATCGGGGATTTCGGCAGATACGTCCGGCCGGAAAGACGAACTGCCAGCGCCAGTCGCGCGCCGCGTTGGGATACTTGCGCTCCAAGCCGTAGGGCAGGACGGCCCGCCCCAAGCCGCGAGCCAGATCTCGCTGATGCAGCTGGCGAACCTTCGCCAGGTGCTCCGTCAGCGCCGTTTTGGTGGCGAGAGGCAGCATCGTGACGCGATCCTTATGTCCTTTTCCTTGCCTCACGACGATCTGGTTGCGGTCGAAATCCAGATCCTATGTGCGGAGCGCCAGACACTCCCCCACCCTGAACCCCGCACCATACAAGAGCACGGCGATCAGCCGCCTCGTGCCGGCCAGTTGCCCGAGCACGGCTGCAACCTCGGGCCGGCTGAGCACGACCGGCAGCCGTTCGGCCGTGCGCGCCCGGACCACTGTGGGTATCGTCCCAACGTCGGTCTGCAGCACCCATCTGTAGAGAAACAGCAACGCGCGGAGCGCTTGATTCTGGGTTGAGGCGCTCACCCTCCTGCGCACAGCGAGCCACGACAGGAACTGCTGGATTTCTGACAATCCCATCTCTTTCGGATGACGCTTTCGGTGAAAGAAGATGAAGCGCCGGATCCACGATACATAGGCTTCCTCCGTCCGGCGACTGTAATGGCGCATGCGCACGGCCTGGCGGACTCGATCCAGCAGGCGCGGCGCCGCAGCGGTCGTCGGCCCTCGGCCACCGAGCAGGGTGTTCCGCACGGTTTCGGTGCACGCCAACTCTGTGCCAGGTTTTTCCGTCGGTCAGCACCAAGCTGCGGTCGGCAGGCATGGCGAAAAGGGCCACGCGCGACACGTGACACGTGACACGGGTGCAGAATCTTCGATCCAACAGGTGTGGAATCGACTGGTTCCCTACTCGAAACGATCTAGGTTCGATCGCTCGACCCTACGTGCTATCGTCTCATGTTGACTCCGGGAGGGATGACACGTTGCGACGTCGCTCATCCGGCCTGCGTCTGTCGCACAGGGCGAATTACCGGTGATACATCACCCGTCCCCCAACGATCGTGTAGACGACCTCGGTGGACGGAATGTCCTCTGCGGGAACCGTGAGGATGTTCTTCGACAGCACGGTGATGTCGGCCAGCTTCCCCGGCGTCAGCGACCCCTTCAGGTCTTCCTCGAACGCGGCGTACGCCGCGTTGATCGTGTAGGTCCGCAGCGCGTCGAGCCGGCTCAGCCGCTGATCGGGATAGAAGACCGAGCCGTCGGCAAGCCTGCGTGACACGGTGGCGTAGTAGCTGGCGATCGGGCTGACGTGCTCGACCGGGGCATCGGTGCCGTTGCTGACGACGGCGCCGGCGTCGAGCAGCCGCCGCCATACATACGCTCCCTCTTCCGCCCGGCGGTCGCCAAGCCGGTCCGGCACCCACAACCCGTCCGACGTCGCGTGCGTGCCTTGCATCGACGCGATGACGCCGAGCTCGGCGAACCGGGGAATATCGTCGGGGTGCAGGTGCTGCGCATGCTCGATGCGCCAACGGAGATCCTGCGCCTCGGGGTGCGTCCGGAACGCCCGCTCGAAGAGATCGAGCGTTTCCCGGTTCGCGCGGTCGCCGATGGCGTGGACGCAGAGCTGAAAGCCGTGTTCGAGCGCCAGACGCGCCGTCTCCTCGATGGCCTCGATCGGGGTGGTGTTGAGCCCGGCGCTGTCCGCCTGGTCGGCGTACGGCTCGAGCAGCCAGGCGCCGTGTGAGCCGAGCGCACCGTCGATCTGATGCTTGACCGCACGCACCGTCAGCCGGTCGTCACCCATGCCGATGATCCGGTAGTCGGCCATGCGCTCGGCCAGTTGCGTGTTCGACGCGCGCAGCATCACCCACAGCCGCACGCCGAGACTGCCGTCCTCGACCATGTGCTTGTAGAGATCGACCGTGGCGAACGACGCGCCAGCATCCTGAAAGCTGGTGATGCCGTTCTCGAGCAGCTCGCGGACGGCCAGCTCCGCCTGCCGGCGCGGGTCCCCCGGCGTGGCGTCCCGTCTGGCGGCCGAGAGCAGACCGGCCGCAGTCTCCCGGAACACCCCGATCGCGCGGCCGGCGGCATCGCGCACGATCTCCCCGCCGGGCGGGTCGGGCGTGTCGGCGGTGATACCCGCCAGCTCCATCGCCTTCGCGTTGGCGAACGTGGCGTGCCCGCTGGCGTGCTGCAGCAGGACCGGGTTGAGGGGCGACACTGCGCTCAGCGCATCGTGGAGCGGCAACCCGTCGACGCTGGGCGATGGCGCCGGGTCCCACTTGTCTTGATGCCAGCCGCGACCGCGGACGAGCTCTCCGGGACGGGCGCGCGCGGCCGCCTCCTCGACTATCGCCACGATGTCGGCCCAGCTCCCGACACCGGTCAAATCGAGCTGCAGCATGGCGTCGCCGATGCCCAGCAAGTGGCCGTGCCCTTCGATGAACCCCGGAATCGCCAGGCGGCCGTCGAGGTCGATGACCTGCGTCTCGTCGCCGATGTAACGGTCGAGCTCGGCGGAGCGGCCGACCGCCACGATGCGGTCGCCGCGGACCGCCAACGCCTCCACCTCGGGGATCAGATCGTCCACGGTGACGATCGTCCCATTCCGCAACACCAGGTCGGCATGCTCGACCGGGGGTGTGGTGCAGCTCGCCGCGGTGGCTGCGGCGACCAGGCCGACAACCACACCACCGAGCCGCGTGACGGTGTGCGTTAAGTGCATGGTCCGAAGCTTACAGCAGCGCCTGGCAGGTGAAGCGCGAAGGCGATGCTTGGTGCCATTCGGCCAAGCCATGTCCCCTGCCACGACGAACCAGCCCGTCTCACGCGCTGACCCGGGACAGTCCCAGCACGCGCTCGAGTCCCGCCTCGATGTCCGGCCACGACCGTTGTGAAATTGCGCCAATCCGCCGCTTGAGTCGCGACGTGTGGATGGGACCCATGTGGACCGAGCGGGGATCGACGAGAACCCAGGGCCGCGACTCGCGACGCAGCCGGGCCACCAACCGCAGATCGCCCTGACTCACTTGTCACGATAAACGTTGTTCAAGAAGTCTAGCTGGGAGGGAGAAAGTATCGATGGCTCCCTGGTTAGGATAAGCTGGCTGAGTCGCCCGGACACCCGCCATGAAGCATCTCGCATCCCTGCTGTTCCCCGTCGCCCTGCTGGCTGGTGTGGCCGTGCTATCGGCCTCGACTGCGCAACCAGACCCGACGAACACCGAGGTGCGCGCCATCATCGACAAGGCGCTCGAGCGCTCCACCTGGGCGAGGGAGCAGGAGGTCGAGGCCCGCTATCGCCACGTGCGGGTCCAGCGCACGAGGACGTTCGACAAGCACGACGAGGTCACCGAGGACGAGACGCGTCTGTACCGGGTGGAACCGGTTCGCGGCGTGCCGTACGCGCGGCTGGTCTCGAAGAACGGCGGACCGATCGAAGGCGACGATCTGAAGACCGAGCGCGAGCGGTGGCACGACTTTCTCGAAGAGCTCGACAAAGACCCGGATGAGCAGGACAAGGACGAGGACGAAGAGGAGGACACCGACATCCTCTTCAACGATGAGCTGCTCAACCGCTACACGGCGCGGCTCGAGGGGATCCGGGAGCTGCGTGGGCGTCCGAGTTACGTCCTCTCGTTCGAGCCGAAGCCGGGGAAGCTCCCGGTGCGCCGGCGCATCGACCACGCGCTGAACAGGTCGCGCGGCGAGATCTGGATCGACCAGGCCACCTACGAGATCGCGCGGGTCAGTTTCGAGCTACAGGAGCGAGTGCGACTCTGGTGGGGTATCCTGGGCAGCATCTCGAACGCCACGGGACGGTTCGAGCGGGAACCGGTCGACGAGGACGCCTGGATGGCGACCGAGTTCGACCTCTACTTCCAGGTGCGCGTGCTGTTCCGCACGACGCGGCGCGGCGAGACCACGCGGTGGAGCGACTTCCAACGGGTCGCGGAATAGAGCCGGCCGGGTCTCACGTACCATCGGCCCTCACCTCAACCCCGAGGGAGAGGGAGAAACCGTCAGCCACCTGCGACCGTCACTGCACCAGCTCCCGGATGCGCCTCACGGCCACCTCCACCTTGCCGTCGATGAACTGGTTGCCGAGGTCGGCCGACGCGACCGCGGCAATGTCGTCTGCGAGCTGATCCGGGCGGACCCATCGGTTGTCGGAACCCAGCGCCATCATCTCCGACGCGTCGTCGATCGGCGTCGTCCGGTTGGTGGGCACGTCGAGCGCCGTCAGGATCGCCCGCATGCGGTCCTCGCCCTCCTCGTAGACCGGAATGAAGAAGACGCGACCGCCCTTGGGCCGCCACTCGGCGTCCATCGCCGCCGCGACCTCTCTGATGACCCCCTGCGTCTCGCCGTGGTCGCCCATCATGACGACGTGTGTGAAGCCGACCGCCAGCGCGCTGACGGCGACATCGCGAGAGACCGCCGCGAGCGTCTCGTGCGACACGCTGATGGTCCCGGCGAAGCGCATGTGCCCGGTCTTCTCGATCGGGTCGCCGGCCGGGGCATACGGGTTCGGCGGATACGCGAGCGCGTTGCCCAGCGTCTCGGCGATGCGCCGGGCGATCAGCGCGGAGAGCAGGTTGTGTTTGCCGAGCGCCACCGCCGGGCCGCTTTGGTGGGTGCCACCGACATAGTAGATGGCGGTGGTCTTGCCACCGTCGATCGCCGCCTGCACCTCGGTCGTCGTGAGGTCGTCGATCATCACCGACGTTGATTGGGCGAGCGCGGGCGCGCTCGACGCGAGCACAGCGACGACGAGACACAGATGCCTCATGACAGCCCCCTCTTCCAGCATGCGCACGGCTCGCCGACACGGGTCACCGCCATCGGCGGGCCAGAGCGTCCTTCCCCCCCTGGCTCGGCGTCAGCCGTCTGGCCATTTCATCCCCCGCTGGCACGTGCGGGCCGCGAGGACCACGCCTCCTCGATCGGGACCGGGGCACATCATAACAGGCGCCACCGCGTCCACTTCCGGTCGGTCTCCATCCGTGCGCGATTCCCTCGAGCGGCTCGCGCTGCTCGGCGCAGCACCGCGCGTGTCGACCTGCTGGTCGCGTGCAGGACGAATTAGGACACCGAGAGTGCCTTCGACCCTCACCCCGGCCCTCTCCCGCTTCGGCAACGCGTGCTCCGCGCAGGGCAGGGAGTGGGGGGAGCCTGAGCGCTGTCAGGAGCCATCTGCCAGGCTGCATCCGACGATGGGGCGACGTTCCCGGTTGACGACACCGTACGGGACGCCTACGATCGATCGGTTCACTAGCGAGGTTGCGCCTCAGATCGCCCAAGCGACGGATCGTACCGTCTCGCGAAGCTGCTTTTCTCACAGCCCCGCTACGCGTGGGCTATATCGTCTGACCTGATTGCACCCAAGGAGGCATCTCGTGAAGCGCACTTTCTTTCTCGTCGCGGCCGTGCTCGTCACCTCGGCCCTGCTGGCCGGCGTCGCCAGCGCGCAGACACACTACGTTCGCTACTCGCAGAACGGCGGGGATATTTCGTGGGGCGTCCTGGACGGCTCGACGATTCATCAGTTGAGCGATGCGCCGTATCTCGACGGCATGCGCACCGGCCAGTCGGTCCAGCGGTCGGCGGTCAAGCTGGAGGCCCCGGTCGACCCGCAGCTGGTCTTCATGACGGCGTTCAACTTCCGCAGCCACATCAGCGGTGATCCGGCCGAGTATCCCGGTCTGTTCCTGGTGCCGGCCAACTCGATCGTCGGGCCGGAAGACCCGATCGTCCGGCCAGCCGAGTCCACGAACCTGCACTACGAGGCGGAGCTGGTCATGGTCGTCGGCAAGCACGCCGAGAACGTGTCGCTCGCGGATGCGCCGGACTACATCTTCGGGGTGACCGCCGGCAACGACGTCAGCGAGCGCCAGTGGCAGGGCGGCGACATCCAGTGGGTGCGCGCCAAGGGCAGCCGCGGCTTCAACGCCGTCGGGCCGGTGCTCGCTACAGGGCTGGACATCACCAATCTGGAGATCGTGGGCCGCTTCAACGGTGAAGAGCGCCAGCGCGGCAACAGCTCGGACCTCATCTTCAACATGGCCCACATGCTGAGCTACATCTCCACATACTTCACCCTCGAGCCGGGCGACCTGATCTGGTCCGGCACGATGGGCAGTACCCAGGCGATGGAGCCGGGTGATACGTACGCGATCGAGATCTCCGGCGTCGGCATCCTCAGCAACACGGTCGTACAGGGCAAGTAGACAGCGCCCCAGAAGTCAGGAGCGCCGGGCTGTCCGCCGTAGCGTCGGCGAAGGCGGGACGGCGTCGCCGGCTTCTGCGTCACTGGGGCCCCGGGTTGGGAGTGGGGTTCGGATCGGCGTTGCTCGACCACCGCCGGGCGCTGAGCGCCTCGATGACCGCCTTGCGAACCGCCGGGCTCGCGTCCCCGGTCACCTCGATCAGCGCGTCGAGGGCGCGATCGCCGCCGATCCGGCCGAGCGCCTCCACGATCTCTTCGGCCGCCTCACCCGGCGCGTTGCGCAACGCAGCAACCAGGCCGTCGACCGCCTCGTCGCTGCGAATGCGGCCGAGCGCCTCGGCCGCCTCCTTGGCCACCTCAGGGTCCTGGTGCTGCAACACCCGGACGAGCCCCGCCACGGCGCGCGCGTCGCGGATCATCCCGAGCGCCTCGGCAGCATGCTCGACGACGGCCGGCTCCGTATCGCCCAGCGCGGCAACGAGTCCGTCGACCGCGCCCGCGTTGCGAATCCTGCCCAGCGACTCGGCGGCCTCCCGGCGAACCCTGGGCTCGCTGTCCCGGAGGGCGCCGACGAGGGGCTCGACCGCCGCGGCGTCACGAATATGACCCAGCGCCTCGACCACCTCGACGCGCACCGCGACCTCGGGGTCGTCGAGCGCGGCCCCGAGACCCGGCACCGCCGACGGACTGCGGATCCTCCCGAGCGCCCAGGCGGCGCGCTCACGCACCTCCGGGGTCTCGTCACCGAGCGTGTTCGCAAGCGAACCGACGGCCTCCTCGACGCGGTTACGACCGAGTCCCCAGGCTGCCCGCTCGCGCACCTCGGCGTCGTCATCTCTCAACGACTCCAAGAAGAGCTCGACCACACGTGGGTCCAGCGGGCGCCTGTCTGCTCGCCCGAATCTTTGAATCCCGTTGATCCCCAACTCGACATTGAGGCGCTGCCAAATCTCCTCGGCGATCCGCACCCCGTTGAAGACCCCGTCGAGCTCGAGGTCGACATCGAAGTCGGCCGCACGCCGCGCGATCTCGAGTGCACGTTCGAGCTCGCGCGCCACGACGACGGCGCCGCGATCCTGTTGCTCCTGCACCTCGCGCTCCCCGATGCGCACGATGCGGCCGGTGCGGTCTTGGATCTGTTCGAGATGCCGCTTGAGCTCGATTAGCTTGATCTCGGCCCGCTCCAATTGCTCGCGCCGGGCCGAGTCCTGGGAGACTGCCACCAGCGCCAGGGACTCGCGCTCGAGCACGCGCCGAGCTTGTTGGTCCGCAAACTTACGCTGCATCGCTTGCGCCTCGCCCTGCACCGCGACTGCCGCGCTCAGCGCCGGGGTTCCCTCTCTCGCCACCTGGTCTCGGGCCGCTGGATTGTCGGCCGCCGGGGTCTGTGGCGACGCCGGCGCCGGCGTCTGCCCGACGGCCGGGACTCCTCGATCGGTCGGCGCCAGGGTCACCGCGCCCTCCGGTGACATCTCGGTCATGGTCGCCGTCAGCGCGGTCTGCACTCCCGCCTCCACGGCAGTTGCGGCACGCATGGTCGGTGTGACCGCCATCAAGATGAGAATGACTCCCGCCATGACCGTCCCGAGCACCAGCGTCGTCCGACGGCTGGGCCGACGGCGCTGACCCGCGTCGAGGATCGAGAGCAGCCGCCCTTCGAGCTGCGAGCGCCGCGCCATGGCGACCGCCGCCAGCGACGCCCACCGCGCGCCCTGATACGTGCGGGCGATCTCGAGCAGATGGTCGGCATACGAGGACGCCGGCGTGCCGTCCCGCACCACCGCCTCGTCGCACGCGCGTTCGCGCTCGACCCGCAACGCGCGGGCGGCACACCAGACGAGCGGGTTGAACCAGTAGACGGCACAGGCGACGTGCGCCACGAGCTGCGATGCGCAGTCGTGCCGCTTCACATGGTTGAGCTCGTGCAGCAGCACGACCCGTTTCCGGGCGACCGACCAGACGGCGCCGGCCTCTGGCACCAGCACCACCGGCCGTACCCAGCCCCACGTCATCGGCACCGACGTGCGGCCGCTGCTCAGGATCCGGACGGGACGGGTCAGCCCGATCCGGCGACCCAGCTCGGCCGCCAGGCGCGCCCACTCACCGTCACGCGGGCGCTCGGCGCACCGGGCGATGCGACAGGTGGCCACGATGCCCACACCGATTCTGAGGAGCAGGACCACGACACCGGTGAGCCAGAGCCCGAGGACGAGCTGCTGCCACGACGGGGCCACCCCGGTGCGGGGCGGGGTGGGCTGGCCCGCGCCAGGTCCCTGCGCGGTGGCGACAACCGGTGGACGGACGGCCTCCGACACCGCCGGTGCCACGCTCTGGGGTATCGCCCCGGCCGGCACCACGGTTAGGACAACGGCGTCGTTGGTGCCCTCCACCATGACACCGGCGGGCACGGGACTCTGGGTCTCGGACAGGCGCACCCCGAGGACGCCGCGGTGCGCGAGCTGCTGGCCATGGGCCTGGTCAACACGCTGAACCACGCCAAGGATGAGAACGATCTCCCCAGGCGGGACGGGCTGCTGGAGGAACTGCGGGCGCTGGCCCGGGCGCATCCCGAGGACGC
>JADFPE010000131.1 GCA_022562495.1 Acidobacteriota bacterium | reverse complement strand
CCAGCGCGCCGGCCTGTCGTCGGGCCGGGCCACAACGCTCTCCCCAATTAGGATACGTCGAAGGCAGGCAGCCGTTTACGTGGGTCGGCGTGGCCCATGAGCGGCGCGGTCAGGAGTTGCTCTAACTCCTTGGGCCTATTTTGTTTTCGGACGGGACCCGGGTCCGTCATGAGTCCGGTCTGGTTGGGTAGACAGATCCGGCCGAGGAGACGTTTGAGTGTTTGAAATCAGTGGTCGCGTTGGGGTAGGATTAGGGCTGAAACCGACGAGATTCTATCAACGCGGATTACCCTGGAGTGAAAAAGATGTCGATGAAGAGCGCCACCATCAAAGTGTCCGGTGTGCTCCTGTGTGCGTTCGCGGTCGCGGCCACTGCGCCGGTGTCGGCGAGCGCGGCCGAGGCGGAAGCCACTCCGACGTTCACGAAGGATGTCGCCCCGATCTTCCAGGCCAAATGCGAAGCGTGCCATCGGGCCGGCTCAATAGCGCCGATGTCTCTGGTCACCTACGCCGAGTCCCGGCCCTGGGCCCGGTCGATCAAGGATCGTGTGTCGACCCGGCAGATGCCACCCTGGCACATCGACCGCACCGTCGGCATCACGAAGTTCAAGAACGACCGGTCCCTGACCGACGAGCAGCTCGACACGATCGTCCGCTGGGTCGACGGCGGGGCGCCGCGGGGCAACCCCGAGGACATGCCGGCCGCGGTTGACTGGCCGGACGAGTCCATCTGGAACTTCGCCGAGCAGTTCGACGGTCCGCCGGACCTGATCATCGAGTCGACCCCCTACACGATGCCCGCCTTGGCGAGCGACGTGTGGTGGAAGCCGCAGGTGCCGACCGGGCTGACCGAGGAGCGCTGGGCGCGCGCCATCGAGAGCCGGCCGAAGACGGTCGCAGGTCGCAAAATGATCCACCACGCGATCGCCAGACTCGTCCAGGAAGAGCCCGACGCGCAGATCCGGCAGGCCAACCAGGCCAACCCCGCCGCCGGCGTGGACCGCTCCCGGAGCGCCGGTACGTTCATGGAGTGGGCCGTCGGCAAGCAGGGCGAGATCATGCGTCCGGGTAGCGGCAAGCTGATGCTGCCGGGCTCCGAGATCCTGTGGGACATCCATATGGCGGCGTCAGGTGAGGAGGTCACCGACAGCGTCCAGCTCGGCGTCTACCTCTATCCCAAGGACTCGCCGCCCGAGCACCGGCAGGTGCTGCATCTGATGGGCACCGGCCGAATGGACATTCCGCCCAACAGCCTCACCATGACCGAGGGTTTCTTCCCGCTGCAGCGCGCCGGCCGGATCGAGAGCTTCCAGCCGCACATGCACCTGCGCGGCACGGCGATGTCGCTGGAGGCGATTCTGCCAAGCGGCCGCCGTCAGCTCCTGAGCCACGTGGGCGACTTCAACTTCAACTGGCACAACAGCTACGTCTACGCCGACGACGTGGCGCCGTTGCTGCCGAAGGGCACGCTCATGAAGGTGACGGCGTGGTACGACAACACCGCCGCGAACCGGTCCAACCCGGACCCGGACGTCTGGGTCGGCAGCGGCAGTCGCACGACCGACGAGATGGGTCACGCATGGGTGAACATCACCTACTTCGACGACGAGGAGTTCGAGGCCGAGGTCGCGAAACGCGAGGCCGCCCAGGCCGAGGCCGGGGGCGCGCAGTAGCGTCAGTGTGAGGGCGCCGTTCGCATCGCGAGCGGCGCCCTTCGTCGTTCAGTCCCTCACCGAACGTTCCGTCTCGTGTCGTCTGTTCCTCGCACACCCGTCCAGCACGTTGGGAGTACGCCACCATGAATCCGTTTCGCCTCTCCGTCATCGCCCTCACCGTTGTCACGGCATGTTTGATCATCGTGGGTGTCACAGAGGCGCAGCGTCCACGGTCCCCGCTGGTACTCGAGCCGCTTGGGGCCACCGGCGAGGCGATCTGGCCCGCGTACGAGGCCTGGTCGCGGAACGAGGACGGCACCGTGACGTTGCTCCTGGGCTACTTCAATCGGAACGACGAGGCGGTGGAGGTCCCGATCGGGGACGACAACAGCATGGGCCCCGGTGCACAGGACATGGGACAGCCGACCCACTTCCTGCCCGGCCGGCATTTTGGGGTCTTCTCCGTGACGGTGTCGGAAGCAGAGGCCGAGCGAAAGTTGACCTGGGCGATTCGCGTCAACAACCAGCTGTCGGAGATCGCGTTCTGGAACAACCCGGAGTATTACGCCAACCCGTTCCTGGAGCTGGCCACCGGCAACACGCCGCCGGTGCTCAGGGTTGGCGCCAGCGGCGACGAGCTCCAGGGCCCGCCACACGGGATCGCCGCGACCTACGCGACGACCGTTGGCGAGCCGCTGACGCTGCTGGCGAGCGCCGCCGACCAGCCGCAGACGGACGAGGCGGAGTCGCCTGAGCCGAGGGCCGACCGCGGCGGCCGCGGCGGCCGCCGCCGCGCGCCACTGAGCATCACCTGGAAGAAGTTTCGCGGACCGGGTGAGGTGACCTTCGAGGCCGAGGGGATCGACGCGGGCGCGGAATTGATCCACGAGTTTGATGACCTCGCCGGCGGCGAGACGAGGACCACCGTGACCTTCAGCGAGCCGGGTCAGTACCGGCTGATGGCGACCGCTAACGACAACTCGGGGAGCAGCAGCAGACAGTGTTGCTGGACCACCGCCCACGTCGATGTGACGGTCAGCCCGTAGAAGGGCTGCTGCGACAGGCGCGCCAGTGTCTCCCTCTCCGCGTGTTGCCCTGAGCGGAGCACGTGTGGCCGACGGGGGGAGAGGATCGGCGTGAGGGCGAAGGACGGCGGGCGAATGCCCGCCGTTTGTTTTTTCTCCCACTTCTCCCCCCCAGGTCGGCGTCGGTAGTAGGATCACCACCAACGCCGACCACGCCGTCCCGGAGATGAAGGGGGGCCGTCATGCAGGGTGCTCGAAGATTCGTTGTCGCGAGCGTCGCGTCGGTCGTCGCGCTGGTGGCTGGTGTGGAGCTGGCGCAGGCCCAGGACACCTGGGTGCGCGTCAACATCGTCCAGGTCAAACCGGAAAGACTCTCTGACTTCATCAAGCTGTACCGGGACGAGATCAACCCGGCGCTGCGGAAGGCCGGTGTGCCCTGGCGGTCCGTCTGGCAGACGGGTGAGTTCGGCGAGACCTACGAGCGGCACTTCGTCACACCGATGGCAAGCTTCGCGGAGCTCGATGCCGGCGGGCCGCTCGGTCGGGTGCTCGAGCCCCGCGAGCTCGAGCGGCTGCTCGAGAAGCTTCGCCGCTCGATCGACCGACGGCAGAGCTACGCCGTGCTCTATCGAGCCGATCTCAGCGTGGAAGCGGACGATGTCAGCGGGTTTCCGATTGCACGGGTGACCAACCTCCAGGTGGCGCCGGGGCGGGGCGCCGACTTCGAGGCGTTGCTCCGCGAGAACCTCGAGACGTTCCGGGCGGCCGGCGTGGTGTTCGGCGTCTACCAGCGCCAGTTCGGTCCGGGCCCGGTCGTCTGGCAGATCGTCGAGAACCTCCGAAGCTACGCCGAGCTCGCGCGCGGCGGGATTCTCCGCGCATTCGGCGACGAGTCCGGGCGGATGGCGTCCCAGATGGGTGGGTTGCTCATCAGCATCGAGCGGACCGTCCTGGAGTATGACCCGACGCTCAGTTTCACCGCGGTGGCCGAGCCGTCAGGCCGGCAAAACTAGACCGCGTCTTTGCGCTCTCACCACGACAGGCTCCGTTCACCGAGTCTAGCCCCCGCATAGCGGGACTGTGAGAACAGCTCGTCTCGCGAGGCGGAGCCTCGCTAGCCGTCAGTAACCGCGGGCAGGGTCGACCGCCGCCGGAACGGGCTCGCCAGCCTCGAGTTGGGCCAAGGCCTCGAGGAACGCCGCTCCCGCCTCGGCGACGTGGGTGACACCGGCGATATGGGGGGTGATGAGCACACCGGGGGCCCGCCAGAGCGGCGAGTCAGCGGGGAGCGGTTCCTCCTCGAACACGTCGAGGGCGGCCCCGACCAGCGTTCCGGCCTCCAGCGCCGCGAGGACCGCCGCCGTATCGAGTAGCCCGCCGCGGGCAACGTTGATCAGGAACGCGGCCCGGCATCGGCTCAGCACCTTCGTGCCCAGGAGTCCGCGCGTGTCTGGTGTGAGCGGCGCCGCGAGGATGATCCACCGCGCGGCCGGGATAACCTCGGCGAGCTCTTCGACCGCATGGACCCGGTCGAAGGACGGCCGCGGGCGACCGTGTCGCGACACGCCGAGGGTCACACACCCCAGCGCGCCGAAGCGCGCCGCGATCGCGGACCCGACAGACCCGGCGCCGACGATCACCGCGGTGGAGCCCCGGAGCGGGGCTGGCTCCACCGGCGCCCACCGTCGTGCGGTCTGGTCCCGCTGAAACACGAGGATGCGCTGTGACAGCGCCAGCGCATGCGCGAGACAGTACTCCGCCATCCTGTCGCCGAGCTCACCCGTGGTGCGGGTCAACGTGACCCCGGCCGGCCACCGGTGAGGGCGCAGCAGGCCGTCCACCCCGGCCCCGGTGGAGTGGACCCAGCGGATCGACGAGCTCTCGAGATCCACCGGTACCGTGAACCCGATCAGTGCGTCGGCCCACACCCGGTCCGCGGCAGTGAGCGTGTCGGCGGTCCGGACGCGGCAGATGAGGTCCGGCCGGCGCGCGCTCAGGTAGGCGGCGATCTCGTCGCCACGCGTGTCACTGATCAGGATCTTCGAGAAGCTCGCTCGATTCACCACCGACTGCTATCCATCTCTTGTCGACAGGTAGTGGTGCCACAGGATGCGCGCCGCGACGGCCCGCCAGGGTGCCCAGCTGGTTGCGAGTCGCCGGAGCCGCTCCGTGTCGGGGCGGCGCCGTAGCCGTTTGACCTGTTGGGCCGCCGTGGCGAGGGCGAGGTCGCCGTCCGGCCAGACGTCCGGGCGGCCGAGGGCCATCAGCAGATAGATGTCGGCGGTCCAGGGGCCGATGCCGCGGATCTCCACCAGCCTGCGGCGGGCCGCGTCGTCGTCGGTCCGGCCAAGCCGACGCAGGTCGAGCGTCCCGTCCACGATCTGCCGGGCGATGCCCAGACAGTAGCTCGTCTTCTGCCGCGTGACACCGGCCGACCGGACCTGGGCTGCGGTGAGCGTCGCGAATCGCTCCGGCGTGACCTCCCCCCACGCGTCACGCAATCGCCCGAACGTCGCCCGCCCCGATGCCAGCGAGACCTGCTGCTCGAGAACGATCTGGACCAGCGTCGCAAAGCCGGGGCGCCGCGCCCAGAGCGGCGGCGGACCGAACCGCGTGACGACCGCCGCCAGATCCGGGTCGGCTGCGCTCAGTGCATCGACGCCGTCGAGCAGCCGCGCCCGAGACATCCTCTCTATCAAATTTTCATCCTATTTTTTCGCGCTCACCACGACAGCCTCCGGGCAAGGAGTCTAGCCCCCGCGTCGCGGGGCTGTGAGAAACGCTCGGCTGGCGAGGCGGAGCGGGACGGTCTGAGACGGCGCCTGGCTAGCCACCACAGCAGGCAGGTCCAGGCATCTCGGTCGTCGCCGGCAGCTCGCGACCGGTTCTGCAGGACAGCCGCGCTCGGTCGCGTGCGGTCGTCGGCAGATGGGCGAGACAGTGGGTTGTCGAGTCGAGCACCGTTCGGAGGACGTCGTCGGAGGGGGTCGCGAGACGGTAGTGGACCCAGAGACCCTCTCGCCGGTCGGTGACCAACCCGGCGCGCTTCAGATAGGCCAGGTGGCGTGACGCTGTCGGCTGCGGGATCCGCAAGCTGTCATGGATTTCACAGACACAGACCTCACCCGCCGCCAGCAGCCCGAGGATCCGCAGCCTGGTCTGGTCGGCCAGCGCCTTGAACACCACTTCCATCGCCTCGATACGGTTGGCGGGGACGACCGTCACCCCAGCATTATATTCGCCTTGACAAATATATGCGCCGTTTATATATTCGCATAAGCGAATATACAGCGTTCACGCCTGTGCGGCCTCGGCATCGGCTCCTGGCAGGCTGCTGAAGAACGCGCTCTGGGTTCTCCCACTCCCGCTGCCTGCCCTGAGCGGAGCACGCGTTACCGAGAAGCGGGAGAGGGCGGGGGTCAGGGCCAGGGCAATACTCAGAGACGCGTGCGCCGCAACGCGAGGAGACAGACCATGACCAGCACCACCCCCGCGCACATCACGGACGTGGTCAAGCGGAAGTACGGGGAGATCGCGGACCAGGTGGCCAGCGGCCGCGACGAGTCCTGTTGCGGACCGTCTGCGTGCGGGTGCGGCGGGACCGACCCGATGACGGCCGACCTCTACGACCCGGGTCAGGTGCGTGACCTGCCGCCCGACGCGCTCACCGCCTCGCTCGGGTGCGGCAATCCGACCGCGCTGGCCGAGCTCAGACCGGGCGAGACGGTACTCGACCTCGGGTCCGGCGGCGGCATCGACGTCTTGCTGTCGGCCCGGCGTGTCGGTCCGACCGGCAAGGCCTACGGTCTCGACATGACAGATCAGATGTTGGCCCTGGCCCGCGAGAACCAGCGCACGGCCGGGGTCGAGAACGTGGAGTTTCTCAAGGGACAGATCGAGGCGATCCCGCTCCCGGATGCGTCGGTGGACGTCATCATCTCGAACTGCGTCATCAACCTGTCGGCCGACAAGGATCGCGTGCTCGCCGAGGCCTGGCGTGTGCTGAGACCGGGTGGACGTCTGGCGGTGTCGGATGTCGTCCGCCGGCGGGCGGTGCCGGAGGCTGTCGGGCGCAGTCTCGAGCTCTGGATCGGGTGCGTGGCGGGCGCGCTCGACGAGTCTGACTACCGAGCCAGGTTGGCGGCCGCCGGTTTCGTCGAGATCGAGCTGGAGCCGACGCGGATCTACCGGGCCGCCGACGCGGAAGCCTTTCTCGAGAAGGCAGGCTTCGACCCGCACGCGGTTGCCGAGGAGGTCGACGGGGCCTTCATGAGCGCCTTCATACGCGCCACCCGGCCACCGGCCTAGCCGTCCCCCTGATATCCTGGCCGGCAGGAAACGCTGCATGTCCAGGTCCCCTGCCTCCGGCCTGCTCTTTCTGTGTGTGGCCAACGCCGCGCGCAGTCAGATAGCCGAAGGGCTGGCCCGCGCGCGGTTCGGCGACCGGGTCTCGGTACAGAGCGCCGGGTCGCATCCGGGCACCGTCAATCGGCACGCGGTCGCGGTCCTGGCCGAGATCGGGGTCGACATCTCCGGGCATCGGTCGAAGCACGTCGAGACGATCGACGCCGCGAGCGTCGGCATCGTCATCACGCTCTGCGCCGAAGCGGTGTGCCCGCTGTTCCTGGGACACGCGAGGCGTCTGGCGTGGCCGTTGCCGGACCCGGCAGGTCTCGGCGGCACCGAGGCGGAGGAGCTGGCGCGTTTCAGGGCGGCACGCGACCAGATCGCCCGCCACCTCGACCAGCTCGCTTTCTGACTTCGCCACCCTGCCAGCGCGGGGCGCGCCGACGGCGGCATTGCGGTCCTTCTGTGACGAACCGCCGTTCAGGGTTGCGGCGCTCGTCGCGCAGTGCCTGTCGCACGATGTCGAAGGTCGGCAGGTGTTCGTCGGCGCACTCGAACGAGGTCATGAAGTCGTGCTCGTTCGCTCGCTGATACCCGTCCGGATTGTGATATAGGCGCCGAGAGATGGTTTGGATGCCGTGCTCCGCTGTCATGGCGCGGCCGGACACCGGGCGGCCACTCCGCTGATCGACATGCGGGTAGAAGTACGCATGTCGCTCCGGCGTGCTCATCTTCCATCAGGCGGCGACTGCCGTCCGAGCGGAGGATGGGCAGTTCCGTGCAACGGCGGGCCTTCAGACCCTGGTCGGGTCCGAGACTGGATGTCCGGCGACGTCAGCAACCGATCCGGGCACCCCGTAGCGTAAGATGGAGGTTCGATGTTCCTGCCGCTCGGCGACGAGCCCAACCCTCGCGGCGTGCCGGTGGTGACCTACGGGCTCATCCTGGCCAACTGCGCCGCCTATCTCTTCGTCACCCTGCCCCTGAGCTTCATGCGGCCGGAGGTGAGTGACCCGGCTGTCTTGGAATATGTTCGCGCGGTGCTCGAGACGATGTCGCGGCCGCTCTCGCAGCGCGGGTTCCAGGCGATCGCCAACGGGCTGACCGAATACGATCTGTTCGTCTTCCAGTGGGGCTTCCGGCCGGCCGCGCCACAGGTGCTGGACCTGTTCACGGCGATGTTCCTGCACGGCGGACTCCTGCATCTGGGCGGCAACATGCTGTTTCTCTGGATCTTCGGCGACAACGTCGAGCACCGCCTCGGTCGAGTGCGTTTCCTTGCCGCCTATCTCGGCACAGGTGTCGCCGCGACGCTGTTTCACACCCTGTTCGCCAGCCAGTCGCTGCTGCCGCTGCTCGGGGCGTCGGGCGCCATTTCCGGCGTCCTGGGGTTCTATTTCATCTGGTTTCCACGCAACCGGGTCCGGGTGTTCGTGATGCTCTTTCCGTTCTTCATGAGAGTGATCCATGCCCCGGCCCGCTGGGTGCTCGGGTTCTATCTAATCGTCGACAACGTGCTGCCGTTCCTGGTGTCGGTCGGCACCCGAGGGGGCGGAGTGGCCTACGGTGCGCATCTCGGCGGCTTTCTCGGAGGGCTGGCGGTGGGCTGGGCCATCAACCGCCGCACGCTGCTGGTCCGGCCCACCGACTTCGGCACACCGGATCTGTCCAGTGCCTCACCGTCTCACGAGGGCAGCCTGGCGGCGCTCATCGAGGAGGGTGACTACGAGAAGGCCGCGACACGCTATTTCGCGTTGCCGACGGGTGAGACGAGACGGCTGCTGAGCGAGCGCCATTCGCTGCTGCTCGGGAACTGGATGGCGGCGAAAGGACACGCCCGCGCTGCCCTGGTTCTGTTCCAGCGGCATCTGCGTGACTACCCGGTCGGTCCCGGCGCGGCAGATGCCCACGTCGGGGCGGGGTTGCTGCAGCTGCGCGCTTTCAGCCAGCCGACCGCCGCCTACCAGCACCTGGTCGAGGCGCTGGGGCTCGACCCGAGCCCGAAGACCGAGGCGCTGGCGCAGCAGGGGCTGGCCCAGATCGCGGCGCTGCAGAAGTTCCAGTTGAATTCGCTCTAGACAGGTCCCTGAAAAGCGCGCCGGTTTCTCCCGACCCCTTGTGTGCCTTGAGCGGAGCACACGTAGCCGAAGGGGGAGAGGAACGGGGTGAGGCAAGGGTTCGCGGCCGCCATTGCCCGGCGTGTTCAAGCTTCGCTATAATTAGAGATTCCCGCCGTTGCTGGGGGGTCGTTCAATGGTAGGACACGCGGCTCTGGACCGTGTAATCGGGGTTCGAATCCCTGCCTCCCAGCCATTTTCCTCACGACCAGCCGTTTGTCCTAAGGTTTTGCGCCGTTCTGGTGCCAGCAGCTTGATTGAGAGAAAGTCGTTCTTCGGCCCGAGTGGGATTCGTGGAAAACCTCCGCAGTCTGGGCCTTTCTCGCCGACAGCACATCGCGAAATGTCACTCAGGAATGTCACTCAGCACGAAACGGGGGAACAGACACGACGGGCTGGAATCGGCCTCTGTCGCCCGGTCGAGCCAATGTGTTGGACGCACCGGGCAGTGACGCACAACTCTGCTGAGGGCACCCTGCGGTTGAATCATGAGCGCCGGTCACTGTTGTGCGGGGCTGTCGGCTCCGCGACGATGGTCGTCGGCCTTTCGGCTGGGAACCGCTTGACGTAGCACTCCTCGATGAAGAGCCCGACGGACGCCTTCCAGGGCTGCGACTTCGAGGGGACCAGCCCGGGCAACTTCTTCGGGTTCATGCCAATCTTCTTGGCCATCTCGACGTGACGCGCGGAGAGACGGCAAACGCGCTTCGCGTGCGCCCAGGCCTCCTCGGAGTGGCGTCTCTTCCCGTTCATACAGCACCTCCCGTTCGACCGCCCTCCACGTCCTCCTCAAAACTGCTCGAACATCGAGTCCTTCCCTACATGCGGAACGTATGTCTTGGCGAGGCTGGCGATCTTCCCGTGTCTGAGTGGGTAGGACCATCCCCCTTCTCCGCGGTAGGTCATCCGCTCGACGTGGAATGTCCGCGCTGAGCGGTCGTCCAGCACGAAGCGCAGGACCGGCGAGT
Organism: Acidobacteriota bacterium; assembly: GCA_022562495.1. GTDB lineage: Bacteria > Acidobacteriota > Vicinamibacteria > Vicinamibacterales > UBA8438 > NP936. Next base: position 3,131 of record JADFPE010000131.1, on the reverse strand, counting down.
AGTTGACCCGGCGGGCAAGGTTGTCGACAGCTCGTTTGGACAGGCCGAAGGGTGAGATTCCCTCGAACGGCTCCGCCAGATCCGCCACGCGGCGGTCCGGCTCGAAGATGGTGATAGCGTTGCCGCGGATCTCGAGGCGGTATTCGTGCAGATCCAGCTCGGCCATCGCCGATCGCACCGCCTGCTCCTCCAGCTCGGTGATGAGCCGGGCTTGGCCGAGGCTCACCACGCTCACGACGCCGTTGATGCTCTCACGGACCTGGTATCCGTCTGGCAGCGCGTCGAGCGCGCCATCACCGACGCTCTTCGCGAAGACGTACCTGACCTTCCCCTTCTTCGTCTTGCGGCGGTGGAGGTAGTAGGTACTGCCCCGGCGGTTGGTGTAGTGAAGCGCCATGGTCAGGCTCCAATCCTTCGGCCCTCGTCGGCAATCATTGCGGCCCGTTGCTGGAGACGCCTTCCACTTCGGACCTGACTGCCTGGCTTCTGTTTCATCGGATTACCGATGAGAACGCACGGGCCCGGATGCCACGGGGTGGCGAGGCGCTCAGCTCCGACGAGATAGAGAACCTTCGACGCTGGATCGATCAGGGCGCCGAGTATCAGTCCCACTGGGCGTTCAGTCCCCCGGAGCGACCCGTCGTGCCCCCGGTGGCCGACGCCGAGTGGCCTCGCAACGCGGTCGACTAGCGCCGTGGTGGACGGAGCGCGAGTCACCGTAAGGCCCATTCTTGGATCCTCACGGCTGCGCGAATCCGCTCAACCCAAGGAGGCGCCTGAAATTTGGCTCTGAAGCTAGCAGCCCGAATCGCCCCTGGCCGTGTCATCCGACAAGAGTGTCTCGATCGCGATCCTGAGCGTCGCCAGTTCCTGCTCCACGACGACCCAGACCAGCGTCAGATCGACACCGAAGTAGTCGTGGGTCAATCGGTCGCGCATCCCAGCGATCTGCTTCCACGGAATCTCAGGACAGGAGTCCTTGGCGCGGTCAGACAGGTGCTTGACCGCCTCGCCGATGATCTCGAGCTTACGGATGATCGCATCCTGACGCATCCGCTCGGCCATGAACGCATCGTGTCCGAGCGAGCCGTACCGATCGACGTCCCGGATGGCGTCCCGGATGTGACCGAGATAGACGCGGTCGGGCTTCACAACGGCCTCGCCTCGGCCCGAATCCGGTCACGGAGCGCCGGGTGCAGGCTCGCGTCGGTCACGACGTCCACCTTGCGATCGAGCAGCTCCTCGAGATCCTGGCCGAGTCCCACGAGATCCAGGAGCGAGCGACCCGAGGCCATGTCGACCAGTAGGTCCACGTCGCTCTCAGGCTGGTCCTCGCCACGCGCTACCGAGCCAAACACACGGATATTGTGAGCGCCGTGGCGCTCCGCAATGTGCAAGATCTCCTGCCGCTTCTCGTGCAGATCCATAGCCTGGCTGGCCTCCATTGTAGCCCGCCGACGCGGTCGATTGAGGCGCGGCCGGTCTCGATCGCCCTAACCGCAGGGAGCGAAGTAGTCGATGGAGCGCGGATCCAGGTCCGTCTAGCTGACATCCGTGAGAACGGTTCGCGGGAGTCCTGCCGTGAGTGACATTCCGAGTGACATTCAGCTGGCAAGAACAGTAAACAGGCGCAAACGGATGCGAGAAATTGCAAAGACGGTTGAGCCATAACTGTCACTGGAAGAGAGAGTTAGCAAAGAACAGCAGATATCGGCGAACAGGCGCAAAACTAGCGATGAGAATCCCTGCCTCCCAGCCAATTTCCTCACGACCAGCCGTTTGTCCTAAGGGTTTGCGCCGTTCTGGTGCCAGCAGCGTGATTGAGAGAAAGTCGTTCTTCGGCCCGAGTGGGATTCGTGGAAAACCTCCGCTTCCACGCACCTCGACATCTCCGGCGGTTGTCAGGTGGATGACGAATGGGTGAACACCCCACTGGGTCGACGTCAACATGACCTTGACGTCTCCATCGCCCATCAGGTCGGCTGTGCCCCTGTAAAGATTTAGATCATAGCCAAACGGTCCACTCCAGACGCCGTCCTGCCTCCTCAGGTCAACGGTGCTGCCCTGGTGACCATACCTCCCGACGAGGTGGTCTTGGCCGTCGAGCTCGAGTTGGTAGATGAGCGTCGTACGCGGCCGGACGAGCAGCAACTGGGCCACGTCTCGTCGCCCCGGGCGGCCACGTAGCAGTCGACGGCAACCGCACGAGGCTCGGTCACTTTTCGTCAGCACTGCGTTTCAGCAGCGCTGAGTGCTGGCCGGGTCGGTCGAACGCGGGGGACTTCTGGGAGATGTGCCTCCGAATCCAGCCTGGCCAACCCACTCTATCCAGATCACCTGGTTGCGTGAAGTGGAGACTTCTCGTGGCCACCGCGGATTTTTCCGGTCAGTCGGTGTTGCTGGACCGGTAATGTCGCTCACCTGCCGCCGCAGCGGGTCGTTCGTCGGTCTGTCCTGCGTGGCACGGTGATTGCGGTATGGCGTGTGTTCTCGCTGTCGAGTCGCAAGAGACCCGGATCACCGCGCCGATGGCTGGTGGCGGACACGGAGGTGCAGATGCGTGTCTTTGGCGTCGTGATCGTGTTGTTTCTCTTAGTGGCGGTTGTGGGCGCACAGGCGCCGACCGCGTACCCGGTCGCCAATCTGGCTCAGGTGATGCGTGCCATCTACTTTCCCAACGCCAACATCATTTTCGACGTGCAGATGAGGGACCCCGACGCGCCGCGGGAGACGACCGCTGCCGATGGGACCGTCAGCTCCACGTTCGCCAGCATCTATACCGGCTGGCAGCTCGTGGAGAATGCCGGGCTGATGCTCGCGGAAGGTGCCATGTTGATCACGATGCCGGGGCGGCTCTGTCAGAACGGCCGGCAGGTGCCAGCGGGCTATGAGTGGCAGAAGTATGTGAGGGAGATGGCGGCCACCGGCTGGGAGGTCTATCAGGCGGCCAAGGCGAGGGACCAGGCGCTCGTGGCCGAGCTGACGAACGATCTCGCGACCGGGTGCGCCAACTGCCACAGTGTCTATCGCGACAAGGATGATCGCTGCATTCCCGACTATGGGGTGACACGCCAGTGAGGGCGTCTGAGCCGCCGGCCAGGGGAACGGCCCGGACGGCCGCATGCCCTGGA
>JADFPE010000333.1 GCA_022562495.1 Acidobacteriota bacterium | reverse complement strand
GGTTGTCTGTCTCGAATTAGTCGTCAGGCCGCCATCGGGAGCTGGACTAGACCCCGGCAGTGGGAGGCCCAGCGCACATCGTTGAGATCGGCACGGGCGACAGTGTTGCCGGCCAACGACCCATGGATGCGGGCCGCATTGTAATAGGCCTGGAAGTCGGCGAGCCTTCGTTCGAGGTCTCGTGCGTTCCAGAACAACACATGGTCGAGCAATTCTCGCCGCGTTGTACCGATCAGCCGTTCCACAAACGGATGTGACAGTGGCACATGGGGCACGGTTTTGATTTCATCGATCTCGAGAATCCGCAGATTCGCGTGCCAGCGATGGTCCTCGAACAACGGGTCATGATCGGTACTGAGATGTCGAGGTGCGCCCCGCCCACGAATCGCGTCATTGAACATGCGACAGAGGCGGGGGCCGTCGACCGCACCGCAGTGCACTCCGAATCCGACGAGGCGGCGGGTGAACTGGTCCATGACCACCAGCACCCAGTAGCTCTGGAGCACGATGGACTCGCATCGAAAGAGGTCGACGCTCCACAGGCTGTCTGTCGTGTGTCCGATGAACGACAGCCACGAAGGCCCCGAGCCGCCCGGTTGTGGACGATAGTGTGTCGACAGGACGCGGTGCACGACGTTCTTGTCGATATTGACCCCGAACGTCTGCGAGATGTTGCGCGCAACACGAGGGCACCCGAACCGAGGATTGCGCGACTTGAGCTCGACGATGGCACGGATGAGGGCCTCGCTCGGCCCCGGAGGTCCGGGCTTCTTCGGTCGCTGGCTCGAGGAGAACAATCGGCGGTACGTGCGGCGCACCAACGCCTGATGGAACGTCAGGAGCGTCGACGGGCGCAGACCGATGGCGACCTTCCGGATCCGCCCGGGACTCAGAAACAGCGACCCGAATCCGCACAGGAGCCGGTCGCCCACCGTCAAGCTTGGAGCACGCCGGCGAGAGCGGCGCAGCACGATCAGCTGCTGCTTGAGCAGGAGATTCTCAGCGATCACGGCTCGCACGCCGCCGGGTCCACACAGCCTCGCGGCCGTGACAGCCAGGTGGAGCAGGATGAGCAGGACAGCTTTCATAGGCGAGACAGAGTAGGTCAGACATCAGGCGCCTTGCAATGCTGCTCCGGTTCCGGATTCAACGAGAGAATTGGCAACTCGAGACGCACCCGCGTTGTCAGCGGCTGAGCCTGCCAGCTGTCGTATCCTTCCAACATGCCGAGCTTCCAGTGCAGTGTGTGCGGTGCGACCTTTGAGATCCCGCAGGCGGCGATCGACAAATACCCCGGGTGGCAACCGCGGTACTGCCGGGAACATTCCCCGACGCAACCGGCCAGCGCCGCTCGGAAGACGCGACGCCCGACACGCGGCGGAGCCGACCGTGGCAGTTCCCTGCGCGAGGAGCACCTGACCCTCGCCGAGGTCCTCTCGAAATACCGTAGCGGTCCCCGGTCCGGTGTGTTCACCGATGGCAGTGCCGTGCCGAATCCGGGTCCGGGCGGCTGGGGCGCGGTGTGGGTGGAGGACGGCGAGATCCGGTCGGAGCAGCACGGCCACGATCCGGACACGACCAACAACCGCATGGAACTGCAGGCCCTGATCGCGGCGTTCACGTTGTTGCCGGAGAAGGCGGCCACCGACGTCCTGACCGACAGTCGTCTGTGTGTGGACACCATCACGAAGTGGGCGCCCGCCTGGGAGCGGCGAGGCTGGAAGCGGAAGTCCGGGCCGATCAAGAACCTGGCACTGGTGCAGCAGCTACTGGCCCTCTACCGGGCGCACCCGACGTGCGAGCTGATCTGGATCGCCGCCCACTCCGGCAACCGCTGGAACGAGTACGCGGACAGCCTGGCCACCGCCTGGATGCGCCCCGAGCTGTGACGGGGCGCCACCAGACCGACTCCTCCGCCATCGGAGCCGCCACGGATGAGCGGCACGCAGCACGGCCCTGATCGCAACAGCGATGGCAGGGGGCAGGACGTGGCACACCGCGGCCCGTCACTCGTCCGGCGCCGACATGACGACGGGCAAACGATCTTCCACGACGTCGACCGCCAGCTCCTGACCCACCCCGAACGGGCGGTGTGTCTCGCGGGGGTTGTACCGCGACGCACCGCGGGCGCCATGCGGGGCGCAGAAGTGCACGTCGATCGCGTCGTGAGCACCAAGGTTGCGTATGAGGTGAATGGTGTCATCCTCGGTGAACTCGATGCGCTCCAACGGGCCGAGTTCCGTGCGCCGGGTGACGCGAAGACGATCCGCCGCGACACGCGCGAACTCGACCACGTCGACCGTCCCCTCGATACGCCGGCCCACGGCCGAATAGTCATGGGAGTGGATATGTGCCGTCGTCCCCGGCGTCCATAAGATCCCCACGAGTGACGAGCCGTGCTCCGGGCTCCGCCAGTAGGTCAACCGCCGGTAGTTGATGCCACCCTGAATCGGGCTCTCGCGCAGCGAGACGAGCTCGCCAATGGCCGGCTGCATCCGCTCGAGAACGCGGCGCGCGACCTCCGCACTGATCGGGCCGTCGCGGTCGAGCAGCGCCAGCAGATCGACGGTCTCACGCAGGGTGAGCGGTTCGCCCGCCTCGAGTCGGGCCCGAAGAGACACCGGTGTCGGTGCCCAACGCCGGAAGACGACGAAGCCGAGACCCAACGCCACGAGGCCCCCGGTCACGCTGACGCCCGTCGGGCCCTGCGCCCCCGCCGTCAGGAGGCCCAGCG
>JADFPE010000130.1 GCA_022562495.1 Acidobacteriota bacterium | reverse complement strand
CCTCCCGGACGCCTTCGCGGCTGACCCTGACCGGCGCGCCCGGTTCCAGCAGGAGGCCCAGATCCTCGCCAGTCTCACCACCCCAATATTGCGCCGATCCACGGCATCGAGGAAGCCGCGGGGACGCGGGCGCTGGTGCTGGTGCTTGTCGAGGGGCCGACCCTGGCAGACCGGATCTCAAAGGGGCCGATCCCCCTGGATGAGGCACTGCCGATTGCGAAGCAGATCGTAGAAGCGCTGGAGGCGGCGCACGAGGCCGCGGTGATCCATCGGGACCTGAAACCCGCGAACATCAAGGTGCGGGAGGACGGAACCGTCAAGGTGTTGGACTTTGGGCTGGTGCAGGCTCTGGACCCAGCTCCTGTAAGGTGATCCGTCGGAGGCGCGATCGTCAACGCCGTTCAAGGAGTCTAGCCAACGCTCAGCGGCTCGATCGGCAGCCGGCCGGTACTGTGTCCGAGTGTCTCCACCGGCACGCCCATCTGGTCGAGCAGGCTCAAGTGCAGATTGGCCAGCGGGGTGCCCTCCGCGTACTTGATGTGGCGCCCGCCCGTGCCCGCCTTGCCACCGACCAGCAGGATCGGCAGATTCTGCGGCCGGTGCGAGTTGCTCTCGGACATGCCGGCCCCGTAGACGATCAGCACATGGTCCAGCAGCGACCCATCCCCGTCCGGCGTCGACCGCAGCCGCTCGAGGAACTCCGCGAACAGCCGGACGTGATACCGGTTGATCTTGGTCAGCTTCGCGAGCTTCTCGGGATCCCGCTGATGATGTGAGATCGGATGATGCGCATCGGGCACGCCGATCTCGGCGTAGGTCCGGCCGGTGATCTCGCGACCGATCATGAACGTAGTGACCCGCGTCAAGTCGGTCTCGTAGGCGAGCGCCTGCAGGTCGAACATCATCCTGGCGTGCTCGCCGAGGGTGTCGGGCACCCCCGGGGGCTGCTCGACCGCCGGCAGCTCGCGCGCGGTCTGTTCCTCGGCCTTCTGGATGCGCCGCTCGAGGTCGCGTACGGCATCGAGATACTGGGTGAGCTTCGAACGATCGGCCGGCCCCAGCCCCCGCTGGAGCTGGGCCGCGCGCTCGGTGACCGAATCCAGCAGACTGGCATCCTTCCGCCGGCGCGCGCGCCGCACCACCGGGTCGGTCGTACCACTATCGCCAAACAACCGCTCGAAGACCACCCGTGGGTTGTTCTCCATCGGGAGCGGCGTCGTCTCGTTGGCCCACGCAATCGTGTTGGTGAAGGCGCAACTGAAGCCGTCGTCGCACGACCCGGTGAAGTCACGCCCATCGAGCGCGAGCTCGAGCGACGCAAGCTGGGTGTGCCGACCCAGCTCACGCGCGGCGAGCTGATCCATCGAGATGCCGGCCAGCAGCTCGGCGCCATCGGCCGAGGTCGCCGGCACGCCGGTGAGGAATCGCGTCGAGGCGCTCGCATGCACCCCTTTGCGGAGCCCTGTGCCCACGGCGCCATCGAGGCCGGTCAGCACTCGCAGGTGATCGCGAAACGGCTCGAGCGGCCGCAGGACCTCTCCAAAATCAAACCCGGCCCCTTCGATGGACGGGGTCCAGTGCTCCATCCTCATGCCGTTCGGAACATAGACGATGCCAAGGCGGCGCACCGGGTTCGCCGGCGAATCCTGCATCCCGGCAAACGCGGGGACCATGCCATCGAGCAGTGGCAACGCCAACGACGCGCCGAGTCCCCGGAGCACTGTGCGGCGGGGAATCGCCTTTCTGGTAATGATCATGATGCTGACCTCCGCATGCGGAACGGCGTGCTCTTGACGATGCCGACAATGAGAGACGACCAACGGTAGCTGTCCGAAGCGGCGTCCCGCACGATCGTGCGAATGACCGGCCGATCGAAGTACTCGGGCCCGCGGCCGAGGGCGTATGACAGGAGCTTCTCGGTCAGGGTGCTGACGAACTGGTCCTGCCGCTCCAGCACGAGCGTCCGTAACCCGACGGGCCCGTGGAACTCGGTGCCATCCGGCAGGGTGCCAGACGCATCGATCGGCAGATCGGCTTCGCCCGTGGTCCGCCACCGGCCGATCGCGTCGTAGTTCTCGAGCGACAACCCCAGCGGGTCCATCGGCGCATGACACACGGCGCACGCCGGATTCTCGCGGTGTTGCTGCAACCGATCACGCACGGTCGCCCGCGCTCCCCCGTCGCCGCGCTCCGGCAGGTCGGGGATGTCCGGAGGCGGGGGCGGCGGCGGCGTCCCGAGGATGTTCGTCAGCACCCACTTGCCGCGCAGGACCGGCGACGTGCGGTTCGGATACGACGTCACGGTCAGGAGACTGCCGTGGCCGAAGATACCGCCTCGCCGCTCGGCCTGTTCGGCCGCGAGCGCCACCCGCCGGAAATGACTGCCGTAGACACCCGGGATCCCATAGTGCCGGGCGAGCCGTTCGTTGAGGAAGGTATAGCCGGCGCCCAGCAGATCGAGCACGCTCCGGTCCTCGCGGAGCAGGCTCTCGAGGAACAGCTCGGTTTCCTGCTGAAACGCGTCGCGGAGGTTCTCGTCGAAATCGGGGAACACGACGGGGTCGGGCACGACACCCCGCAGGTTGCGCAAGTACAGCCACTGACCGGCGAAGTTGTCGATGAGCGCCTTCGATCGTGAATCGGCCAGCATCCGCCGCGTCTGCTCTTCGAGCACCGCGGGGTCGTCGAGCGCGCCTCGCTCGGCGAGGTCGAGTAGTTCTGCGTCGGGCACGCTGCTCCACAAGAAGAACGACAACCGGGAGGCGATCTCGCCATCGCTCAGGCGGTAGGCGGTTGCCGGCGCGATGTCGGTCGGATCGCGTTCGATCCGGAACAGGAAGTCGGGCGAGATCAGGATCCGTTCTAGGGCCAACTGAATACCGGCGTCGAAGCTGCCCTCGCGGCGGCCTGCGTCGTAGAACTCGAGGAGCGTGTCGATGTCGGCGTCGGTGACCCCTCGGCGATAGGCCCGCCGAGCCAGCGTGGAGAGAATCTCCCGCGCGCACGACTCCTCGCCGCCACGGTCCGCGGGCCGACAGACAAACAGCGCACGACGACTGGGCGTGTCTCCCGGACCATCGATGCTGTAGGGACCGCCGATCGCGACGTACTCGACGGCGGCGTGGCCGTCGCGCTGGTCGTCGACCGCCAACCCGAAGGCGGTCTGACGCGGCTGCAGCACCCCGTCCGGCTCCGCGAACTGCCGGACGAACGCGACCCCCACGATGCGCGGACCCGCCTGTGCGTGGAACCGGACCTTCAGGTCCGCGTCGGCGAAGAGCGCGTACTCTTCCCACGCGGGGTCTCCGAAGATGTTGCCCGCGTAGCTCGCCGGCGGACGCTTGCCCGGTGGCTGGTCGCCGCCCACCGTAAACCGCGTGACCAGGACACCGTCGATCCGCACGTCGAGCTCATGCCGCGTCCCGAGACCACGGACGTAGTCCACGTAGTTGCGATGCAAGCGAATCTCGAGGTCGTACTCGCCGTCGACCGGGAAATGATGGCGAATGGCTACGCCGCCCCGCGACCCGAACGGCAGGTCGTCGCTCATCCGGTCGTTCTGCACGAGCAGGATCGGCACCTTGTAGGTGTCGACGGTCGGCACGAGCGGCGAGCGGCCGACGGCAAGACGCGCGATCTTGCGAGCCGCCGACACGTAGCGCTCCATCAGTGCGGGCGAGAGCGTCAGCACGTCCGCCATGTTGTCGAAGCCGTGCTCGTCGACATCGTCGCCCGGCAACAGCGCGCGGACGTCCACGTCGAGCGCGAGCAGATCGCGGACGGCGTTCTGGTACTCGGCCCGGTTCAGGCGATGAAACGTCTCGGTGCGACCCGGATCGGGCCGGGTCGCGTACGCGCGGTCGAGCTCCGTCTCGAGCCACGACGCGAAGGTGTCGTAGGTCTCCGGATCGGGACGCGGCCGGCCGCGGGGTGGCATCCCCCCCGTACGCAGTTTCGTGACGACCTTTTCCCACACCTGAGCGCCAGCGGCGACCCGCTCGAGGTCCGCCGTATCCAGCGCGAGTCCCGCGGTGCGGAGGCGTTCGTTGTGGCAGGTGACGCAGTAGCGGTCGAGGACCGCGCGGTGCGGTGCTGCGTCCTCCGACACCGGCGCCACCGTCGTCGGCGCCGAGGACTGCGTCTGTGGGGCGACTGCCGCTGAGGGTCGGCTCGCTTCGAACAGGCGAGGCTGGGCCTGCAGGCGAGCCTGAATCGGAGAACAGCTCATGCTCACGAGCGCGATGCCCAACCAGCCCAGAATCGCGTGTGACCGTCTCCTCATCCCACAGTCCTCACAGGATGCCCCATGCTAGCACGCCTCGAGCGCGAGCGAGGCTCCGCCTCAGAGACCGTCCCGACCCGGTTGGCTCCGCCTCGGTGGCGCGAGCCGAGCTTTTCTCACAGCCCCGCTTCGTGGGCTAGACTCCTTGAACGGAGGCTGTCGTGGTAAGAGCGAAAAAACAGGATCGAAACTTGACTCGATGCCCACGAGGAACGTTGTTCAAGGAGTCGAGCAACCCGTGGTGAAAGCCCCGCTGCATTCGAGCGCCGCCCCTCGACGCACTCGGGACGGCCTGAGCGTGCCGAACGGCGTTGCGACCCGGCTGACTGCGTTGCTCTGCGGTCGAATACGATGAGTTCGATGTCAGCGTGCGGGCGCAGAAGTGGGGGGGGAGTGGTCGACCTCTTCCAGCTCGGGGCGGCGGCGATCGGCGCCGTGGCCGTTGCCCTGTCCATCCCCACCGCGGTGTCCGCTCAGGCGCCGGACGAGCCCTGGCGGACCCTCGTCACCGACCACTTCCGCGTCACGTTCCCGGAGCGCCTCGAACCGCTCGCTCGACGCGCCGCCGATCGGGCGGAATGGGCGTACGACGCGCTGGCCGAGGCGCTGATCGACCCGCCGGAGGGTCTGATCGACGTGCTCGTCACAGACCACACCGACAGCTCCAACGGCTTCGCCCAGGTCGTGCCCTCCAACCGGATCACCGTGTTCTCGCGCCCGCCGGTGGACCTGCTGTCACTGGGCTACTTCGACGACTGGCTGGAGCTCGTCATCCTCCACGAGCTGGCACACATCGTCCATCTGGACTATTCCCGGAACCCGATCGGGAGGCTCGCCCGGGCCGTATTCGGCCGGGTGGACACGAAGTGGCCGTTCTTCCCCGCACTCGGGACCCCGAGCTGGCTGATCGAAGGGCTCGCGACGTGGTACGAGTCCCGGCTCACCGCGGCGGGCAGAGTGCGTGGCACCTTCCAGGAGATGCAGATACGGACCGCCCTCATCGAGGGACGTTTCGAGAACATCGGCCAGGCGTCCGGGAAATCGCCGCTGTGGCCCGGAGGACACCGACCGTTCACCTACGGGGCCCGGTTCTTCGAGTATCTCCTCGAGAAGCACGGTGACGATCGCATGGCGGCGTTCGTCGAGGCTATCGCCGGCCAGTGGATTCCGTACCGGCTCGACGCGGCAGGGGGTTCCGCCTTCGGCGTGACCCTGTCGGACGAGTGGGACGCGTGGGAGGCCGACCTCGAGGCAGCGCACGCGGACCTCGACGAGCGACTGCGGCGCATCGGGCCGATCACGGAGCCCGAGCGGCTCACGACCGACGTCCGCTGGGGCTTCCACCCCACCGTCTCGCCCGACGGTCGCTCGCTCGTCTACGTCGGCGCCGACGGGCGCTCGGACGTCCAGCTGCGCATCGACGATCCGGCGGGTGGGGCGGGACGGCAACTGACGCGGACCAATGGCTCGAGCACCTTCAGTTGGATGCCTGACGGACGCCTTCTCGTGGCACAGCTGGAACTGGACGGCCCGTATCGCTCGTACGGCGACCTCTACGTCACGAGCCGGAGGGGACGACAGACGCGACTGACGTATCGAGCTCGGCTCACGGACCCCTCGGTGGCACCCGACGGCCGCTCGGCCGTGGCGGTCCAGCAGGGCGATGGCACGAACGGGCTCGTCCGGGTGGACCTCGACACGGGCATGGTGACGTCCCTCGTCGCGCCGGATCCCGACGTCCATTGGGCGTTCCCAGCCGTCTCACCCGACGGCCGCTGGATCGCGGCGACCCGCTGGGAACCGCACGCGTACACAGACGTGGTCATCCTCGACGCCGCCAGCGGGGAGCTCCTGCACAGGGTCACCGAGGACCGCGCGATCGACCTGGCGCCGTCATGGGGTCCCGACAGCCGGTGGCTCGTGTGGTCGTCGGATCGGACAGGCATCGCGAACGTCCTCGGCGCCGAAGTGGACCCGACGACAGGTCGGCCCGCCGCACCGGTCATGCTGACCAACGTGCGTACCGGTGCCGCGTTCCCCTCGCTCGATCCGACCGGTGCATGGCTCTACTTCAGCGGGTACCACGTCGACGGGTGGGATGTCGAGCGCACGCCGTTCCTCGGTGCCGCGGCTCCCACCGCTCCCGCGCCGGATCCCCGCTTCGACCCACCGGTGCCGACCCGCCGCGCGGCGAACCTCACGGCGCCCGTGCAGAACTACGCTGCCGGACCCACGCTGAAGCCGACGTCCTGGAACATCGCCTATCGGGCACCGATCGTCTTCCCGGAGCAGGTGACCAGCGACGGTCGTGTCTTGCGGCGGAGGGAGGCCCTCGGACACGCGATCGGTGCCCAGACCTCAGGCAGAGACCTCGTCGGGCGCCACGCCTACAGTCTGCTCGGCCGTGTGTTCACGCGCAGCGGCAGGGTGGAGACCGGCGTCGGGTACGTGTACGCGGGCCGTGCCAACCCCGTGTTCTCTGTCACGGCAACCCAGACGTACGACGACGCGGGCCAGTTCACCGCAGGCGCGGCCCCCGACACCCTCTTTATCCTCGAGCGCGAGAGGGAGCTCGAGGGGGCCGTCACGTTCCGCGCTCCCCGCTGGCGGCGCAACCTCGTGCTGAGGGTGAGCGGTGGACTCATCTGGCAGCTCCGCGAGCTCCTCGACCACCGTCTGGAGCCCACACGCCAGTACTCGCTCACCCACCCGACCAGTCAGCTCGAGGACATCGCGGTGTCGGCGCGCTACAGCACCGCCCGCTCGCACGCCTTCCAGATGGGCCTGACCCGGGGCGTCAGCCTCTTCGCGCAGGGGCGGCTCCGCACCCAGATGAGCCTGCCCGACTCGCTGAAGCACGTTGCCGGCGTGGACGGATCGTTCAGCGAGGTCATCGGTCGAGTGCGGGCCGCGTTCCCGTTGTGGAGCACCGGCCGCGTCACCCACGTCCTGGCGCTCCAGTCGAGCGGCGGCATCGCCTCGGGACCGGGGGCCGGGCCCGATCACTTCGATGTGGGCGGGGCCTCGGGGCGTCCGGAGACGCTCACGGGCGCCAAGCTCTTCGGCGGGAGCTTCCTGCTCTTCCCCGTCAGGGGCTACCCGTCGTCGACACGCTTCGGGCGCTACGCCTGGGCACTGTCCGCCGAGTACCGCTTCCCGCTCGCGCTCATCAACCGGGGGGTGGGAGCGTGGCCGCTGCACGTCGACCAGGTGATCGGGTCGTTCTTCGTCGACGCCGGGAACGCCTGGGGGCCCGATGTGTCGCCGTCCGGCTTCGAGAACGCCCGTCGCATCCGGCCGATGCTCGCCTCGGTCGGCGCCGAGGTCACGACGGAGGTCCTCGGGCTCTACCAGGTCGAGCTGCGGATCAGGACCGGGGTCGCGGTGCCACTCGGCGAGGGGCGTGGCGCGCGCGTCTATCTCAGGGTCGGCTTGCCCTTCTGACCCCGTCCATGCAGCTCGACGAGGCGTGCCCGGTCGACGTCGGTCAAGGGCAGGAACCCCGTCGCATCGGTGTCGGCCGTCAGCGGCTGGCATGGCCCGCACATGAGCGCGTGCGGGTCGTCGTTGTGGACCAGCCCAATTGCGTGTCCCAGCTCGTGGGCGACAACGTGACGGGTGACCATGGCGTCGTCGCGATCGGGGCCCCGCACCGAGCGGATGATCACGAAGTAGCGGGGCGGATCGACCCTCGGCATCGGCCAGGTAAACGACATGATGTCCTGACGAGAGAGGAGCACGACGATGTCCGCGTCGAGGCTCGTCAGCTCGTCAGGTGGACTCGGTTCGGCAGTGCCGGCGGGCAACCGGAAGGCGCGCTGTGAGATACGGCGGGCGTAGTTCTCGAGCACACGCGCGACGGGCGAGTCGACAACGACCTGCGGCGCCCCCAGCCGGGTCTCGAGCCCGAGGTCCGCCAGCATCTCATTCCAGTAGCTGATGGCCTCATGCGACGCGTCGAGCCGGGCGTCGGTCGCAGTCGGCGCGAGCAGCAGGATGGAACGCTCGGCCGCCGCGGCCGGCAGCGCGCCCCGGAGCACCAGCAGCAGCGCGATCGCTGTGACTCGCATGGGTGAGGACGCCCCAGGCCTGCGCGGCTCAACGCAGCCTGGACAGGTCACGAGCACTCGCACTCCCTGATCGCCGTGCGGAGCGCCGAGGCGCAGTTGAACGGTCTGTCTCACGTCGAGCTCGACGGCGACGCTAGCGATCGCGCGAACCGGCGGACCTCAGCGTGATCGACCCGCTTCGACTCGTCAGATGTACGGTGGGGCCGCCCCCATCGATCGATCCCGCCACGTGGCGCTTGTCGGTATCACCCCGCACGATGAGGTCCTCCGTTCTGACCGATCCCGAGCCCGACGTGGCGTCGAGGGTGAACGCCGCATTCGCGCTGAACTCGATATCGATGGCGCTAGAGCCCGTGGTGACCTGCCACGGCCGTCTCGGGTGACCCGAGACCCGAACGCGGCCGCTCTGGGTCGAGGCGACGAGTCCACCGTCCAACCCATCGATCGTGATGGCGCTCGAACCGGTCTCGATGTCCGCGTCGCCCTCGTTGACGAACGCGGCGGTCACCCGACCGCTCTGCGTCCGAATGTACAGATTGCCGCTGACGCGCGTCACCTCGATACGGCTGCTCGAGGTCGTCACGCTGAGCGGACCGGCACCGTCGATGGACACCGCGCCTGATCCGGTGTCGACTCGAGTGTCGCCAAGATCCGCGAGCGTGATGGCAGCGGACTGCGTACGGACCGAGACCGCGCCGCGTACGCCGTCGACGCGGGTCTCGCCAGATTCGCTGTGCGTCACGACCGGCATGCCGACGGGCACCTGCACCTCGTAGGCGATCGTCACGGCCCGTCGAATCCGACCGTCGCTTGGAATCTGCAGTCGCACCGTGTCGCCCGTGTGTTCGAGCGGTGGCTGGGTGGCCGTCGACCGGGCCAGCGCCACGGCGTCGGCCGGCACATTCCAGCCGAACCGCACCGTGACCCGACCCACGACGACCACCTCGGCGGTCGCACCAGCGCGCACCGTGATCTTGCCCCGTTCGGTCGTCACGTCGAGCTGGGTCGACGCGGTGGCCGGGAAAGACCGTTCAAAGGTGAACGTTTGGGCGGCGACCAGGCTTCCCGGCGCAAGGAGCCCGGCGACCAGGAGTGCAAGCATCGCGACGGGTGGGGTGGTCATACCTGAGTGTAGCCCAGGTGACAGGGGCACTCTCGGGTGGCGCACGTCATACCAGACCCGCCGGACGATTCGGCGGACACCCGGGGTCTTCGGCGACACGATGCGGCGGTCATCGTGACCCCGCTCACCGACACGGTGGTGCTCAACCGTGGCACTGATCCGCCCGGGACACGCCGGCCGGGTTGACGGAAGCGTCGGACCGGCGCTACCCTCGCGCCCATGACCGAGAACCCGGCCGGGTCGGGCGCTCTCATCGGGACGCCACGACGACGGAATCACGCCATCTGGCTGGGTCCGATCATCACCGTCGTCGCCGGGTTCAGCTATTTCTCGTACTTTGCCCAGTTTCCCGCCCTGCGCGACTTTCCCTGGGTCAATCTGATCATGGTCGCGTTCGGGATCCTGCTCTCCGTCCACGGTGTCTGGCGCGCGTTCAGCCCCTCGCTGCCCTATCGGGGCAAGATCCTCGGTCCGGTTGGCCTCATCGTCTCTCTGTTCCTCGGGGGGTTCTTCAATGTCTACATCTTTTCGATCTCCTACTCGCTCCCCGAGCCGACCGGCGTCAGCCTGGAGATGAACACGGCGCCCGATTTCACCCTGATGGATCAGCATGGGCAGCCCGTGAGCCTGGCCGACCTCCGTGGAAGCAAGGTCGTCCTGACCTTCTACCGCGGGTTCTGGTGACCCTTCTGTCTCTCAGAACTGCAGGGTCTGCAGTCACGCATCGACGACTTCCGGGCGGCAGGAGCGGAGGTGCTCTTCGTGACCGTCGACCCGGTCGAGAAGAACCTCGACCTCGCGGCCAGTTTGGGTATCGGCTACCACATTTTGTCGGATCCGGATCTCGAGGTCATCGACGCGTACGGTGTCCGACATGTGGAAGGAGGGCTGACCGACGACATCGCCCGTCCGGCGACCTTCATCATCGACCGGGAGGGAACGGTCGTGTGGCGGGATCTCACCGAGAACTGGCGCATCCGGGTCCGCCCGGACGCCATCCTCAACGAACTGGCGAAGCTTCCCTGACGCCGGCCCGAAGAAGGGTCGCGGACGCGATACGGGTCCGCGCAAGAGCCAGCATCAGAGCGGTTGCCCAGGGGGCCAGGCAACAACCCGAGAAGCCTTCATGCGCCGGGTGGGCCGCCCGGGCGCCGCTGCTATGATGGAAGAGTTGTCAGCCATGGAGGAGAGGTCATGATGCGGTTCTTCGCCAGTCTCGCGATGCTGTCGCTCGCCACGCTGTCGCTCGCCGCCCAACGCGATCGGAGTCAGCCTGGGGCCGATGAGCTGGTCACCATCCGCGGGTGCCTGCATGACGGCCGCGTGCTGAGGGCGAACGAGCCACAGCACCAGACACCGGCGAGCCGCAACTGGGTCGCCAAAGATCAACGGTTCGCGCTCAGTGGTGACCGCGCCATCATGGAGGAGTTGCGAGCTCATGTCCGCCACGAGGTGGACATCACCGGCCTGCTCGAGGTGCTCGACGGACCATCCCTGGTCGCTGTGGAGCCACCACTGGGGCCGCGAGGCCGGTTGCCAGTGGGGCCGCAAGGCCGGCTGCCCGGTCTACCGACGGACCCGTTCGCTCGGCCACCGGCCGGCGCCTCGCAGGGTTTCACGCTCTATCTCAATCCCGACCGGATGGGGCACCTCATGGTCACCGGGTATGAGCATGTCGGTCTGAGCTGTCGCCAGCAGTAGGCCGGCAGCCAGCCGCGTGACGTGTTTGTTGTGGGCTGCACGCGGCGAGGTCGCGCTGCAGTCAGTGACAACCGTGGAGCCCTCGGTGAGGATGGACCACACCGCAACAACAGGGTCGGTACGGTGCCGCTCTAAGGGCCCGCACAAGAATAACTTCCCATGTTCGACCGCCGATTCATCCCGCCTGGCGGCGTCGCTCGTTGGTCGAATACTGCCCGTATGCTCCCTCCTCGCGCCTGGCCAGCCGGGCGCCTCGACGCCCCAATATGGGAACTTATTCTTGCGCGGACCCTGAGTCCGGTTGGACGAGTCCGTCACACGCCGCCCCCACCATGCCGATGGCCTCCATGTCTGGCGGTGTCCAGGGGCAAGAGCTGCGACTCCCTGACGCCGAGTGCCACGACCAGATCGTCAGTGCCCTTCTGTAGCTCTTCGAGGACCTCCTCGGGCGATCGCATCGAACCGTTGGCTATCGACAATCGTCGAGTTGGCTCCAGAGATTGCGGACAATGTCTGGAGGATGGGGCTCTCGGTATAGCCAGAGCTGCACAGCACCTTCACCTGCGGATGTCAGTGCCGGCTGAAGGCCGTTGGACGTTCAGTGCGGGCTGCGGGCGGTGTATGGCAACGCGACGGTATCGTGCGGAGGACGGCCAAAGCGGCACGGACGGAGTCTATAGAACAGCGCGGTGCCGGAGAGGTCATGTGTGTGTCGGGAAGGGGATCAGCGAGATGCACGGCACGGGACAGATGGGGTGGCTCGCGGCGACGGTGACCGCAACGGTCCTGTGTGCCATGGCGAGCTCGACGCTCCTCTTCGCGCAGGATCAGGCGGATGAGCCGCCGGTCAGGGTCTTCCTGGATTGCCAGGGCCGGGCGTTTTTTGGCTGCGACTTCGATCTCGTCCGCCGCGAAATCGCCTGGGTGGACTGGGTTCGGAACAGAGAGGATTCGGACGTCCATCTGCTGGTGACATCCACGCAGACCGGGGCCGGGACCGTGTTCGAGATGCAGTTCATCGGGCGCGAGCGTTTCGAGGGCGCAGATGCCTCGTTGATGCATGCCTCTTCGTCCACAGACACGCGGGACGAGCTCCGACGCAGCCTCACCGAGCGATTCAAGCTGGGGCTGGTGGGCTATGCTGGTGCAACGCCAGCCGCCGCGCGCCTCCGGGTGGAGTACAACGCGCCTGCTGCAACGCTCGCGGTCACGCCCGAAAACGACCCATGGAATCTCTGGGTGTTCGGCGTCTCGGCAGGGGGGTCGGCCCGCGCCCAGTCGCGGACGTCGTCGACCAGCGTGAACGGGTCGTTGTCCGCCAGCCGTACATCGGAGCACTGGAAGTTTCGGTGGGGTGCCCGAGCGAGATACTCGGAGGACGATTTCGAGTTCTCCGACGGCAGCACGACCACCAGCCTCCGACGCACGTCAGGGACGGACGTGCTGGTGGTGCGGAGCGCGGGTCCGCACTGGGGCATCGGAGGCCGTGCATCGGTCACCTCGTCGACCTTCTCGAACCAGGACATGCGCGTCAACATCCAGCCCGCGGTCGAATACAACATTTTTCCCTATGCCGAATCGAGTCGGCGACAGTTGACGTTGCAATACCGGATCGGCTCATCGCATGTACGGTACGACGAAGAAACCATCTTCGGGGTGTTCGAAGAAACCCTCTACGAGCAGATGCTCACCACGTCGCTGCGTCTCCAGCAACCGTGGGGCTCGTCCAGCCTGGCGATGACGTTGTCGAACTTCCTGGACGACGTCGGAAAGAATCGCCTCACGGTGTTTGGCAACGCGAACATTCGCATCGTTCGGGGCCTGTCGCTCAGCTTCTTCGCGAACGTCTCCCGCGTGCGCGACCAGGTCTTCCTGCCGCGCCGCGGCGCGTCAGATGAAGAGGTCTTGCTGCGGCAGCGGGACTTGCAGACAGACTTCAACTACGCGCTCAACGTCAACCTGCGTTTCACGTTCGGTTCAATCTTCAACAACATCGTGAACCCACGCTTCGACGGGGGTGGCGGGCAGATCTTCTTCTTCGACTAAGTGGTCCGCGTCATACATACGGCCAGGCACCGAGGGCGCCGAGGCGCCCGTCCCGCAAGGCGCGAGGAGGGAGCAT
>JADFPE010000129.1:7460-13304 GCA_022562495.1 Acidobacteriota bacterium | reverse complement strand
AACGCACGAGACCTCGAACGAAAGCTCGCCGACTTCCAGGCCTATTACAATGCGGCCCGCATCCATGCGTCGTTGGCCGCCAACACGCCGTTGGGCGTCGCCGTCCGACGTACTGTCGCCCGTGCCGATCTCAACGATGTGCGCTGGGCCACCCACTGCCGGGGTCTAGTCCAGCTCCCAATGGCGGCCTGACGACGAATTCGAGACGGACAGGTGCTGCTCTACCTGGCGCTGGTCGTGATCGCGCTGCTTCGCCTTCCCGGAGATCGCCCTATGGCTGCCGGACAGGATGGGGTAGGGGCGCGACGCCGATGCTGAGGCATATCCGGCGTTGTCGACCACGGGCTGCTAGGGTGCGACTTCGATATACTCGCCCCCGATGGACGAGGGCTGGGAGGAGGTCGTGGATCTTGCCGGTGCCGGGGTCGATGTCGACCCACGTTCGATCACGAGGCCGCACGATTCCCTCTTGACCTACTACATCCTGGTCTCCGCAGCGACGCTGGTGGCCTTTCCATTCGTCTTCATCCCTGCCTACATCCGCTTCAAGACTCTGCGCTACCGCTTCGACGACGAAGGAGTGTCGATGTCGTGGGGGTTGCTGTTCCACAAGGAGGTCTACCTGACCTATCGGCGGCTGCAGGACATTCACGTGACGCGGAACCTCGTCGAGCGCTGGATGGGGCTGGCCAAGGTACCGATCCAGACGGCGTCCGGCACGAGCGGCGCGACGATGACAATCGTGGGGATCCGGCACCCCGAGCCGTTGCGGGACTTTCTGTACGAACGGATGCGTGGGGCGCGGGCGGAGAGCGCGGGCGAGGGTCCGGGGCCTGCAGACGAGGACGAGGTAGTGACGCTGCTCAGACAGATCCGCGATGCGCTGCGTGCGGCCCGTCTCGATCGAGAGCAGCAAGCATGAGCCGCCGTTCCGAGCAGGCCACGGCGTGGGTGTACCGTGGCATCTGGAAGGTGCTGTCGGACTGGTTCCGGGTGCCCGGGCACCCGCCCACGCTTCCGGTAGCGGACGGTGAGTTCCTCCTGAGCTTCCACCCGTCGCGCCGCTACCTGAGCTACCTCAAGCTGTTCTTCTGGATCGCATGTGTGGGCGTCGACATCGCGATCCTGGTCGGCTGGATCGCCGTGTTCGCCGCCAACCCGCCGCTGGGCCTGGTGCTCGCTGTGCCAGCGCTGGCGGTGGCGCTGCTGCCGGACATTGTCGCGTACGTCGCAATCCACCTGCGGTACGACACGATGTGGTACGTGATGACCGACCGGAGTCTTCGCTGCCGGCGAGGCATCTGGACCATCCTCGAGCACACGATCACGTTCGAGAACGTACAGAACGTGCACGTGCTCCGGGGACCCGTGCAGTACCTGTTCGGCATCTCCACTATTGTCATCGAGACGGCAGGGGCCGCTGAGGGCCATGAGCAGAACGCGTTCGCCGTCGGGAACAAGGCGATCATGGAAGGCATCGACAACCCCGAGGAGATTCGCCGAGTGATACTGGAGCGCGTGCGGCGGTCGAAGTCGGCCGGTCTGGGAGACGAGCGTTCCGCATCGGCTCCGGCCTCGCCGGGCTGGATTCCCCAACAGCTTCGTGCCCTGCGGCAGGTCCTCGAAGCGGTGCGTGCGCTCGGCTAGCGCCGGTCCCCCCCCGGGTGGAGAGATGACAAGAGACGCTGCACAATCGCTATGCCGCGTGAGGCGGGGTCGATGCCAGGAACTGAGGGAGAGACGCCTGTGCCCCCGAAACGATACTCCGCTGTTAGGAGATGTCTAGATCCGCCTCCTCGTCGCTGGCCGGCGTGGCAGATGAAGGGAGACCCAAGATGACTCGAGTGTGTGCAACCGCGTTCATCCTGAGCGCCTGCCTGGTGCTTGCGGCGCCGCCGGTCGTGGCGCAGTCCGACCCGCCCGGGCTGCGGACGCCCTACGGTGCCCCGGACATTCAGGGGCTGTTCACGTTCAGGACGCTCACACCGTTGCAGCGTCCCGTGATCGATGCTGGTGCGTCCGCGGCCCTGGCCGGCAAGGCGGCACTGACTGCCGAGGAGGCGGCCGCCTACGAGGTGTCGCGACGCACGGAATTGAATCGCGACCTGCAGAACCTGGCGGTGCATGCGCCGGGCGTCCGCTATCAGTCTCTGGCGGAAGGCGGTGTCGGCGGCTACAACGAATTCTGGTACGAGCGGGGTATCGAGCTGACCAGCGACAAGCGAACGTCGCTCGTCGTCGATCCCTCGACCGGTCGCATTCCGTATCGGGAAGAGTATCAGGCGGCGGCGCGCATCCGCGGAGTGAACATCAGCAACGGCTTCGCTGACTCCTATACGGATCGCAGCCTCTCGGACCGATGCCTGATGGGGTTCAACGCCGGCCCGCCCATGGTCTCGAGCGCCTACAACAACAACGTGCACATTCTGCAGACACCGCACTACGTGGTGATCCTCAACGAGATGGTGCACAACGCCCGCATTGTCCCACTCGACGGACGTCCCCACGGCAGGCTCAGACAGTACGCAGGCGACTCGCGCGGCCGATGGGAGGGTGAGACGCTGGTGATCGAAACGAAGAACTTCCTGCGCGAGACGAGCCTCGGAGGGTCAAGCCGAGACACCTATCTGGTCGAGCGGTTCCGGCGGGTCGATCCGGATACGGTCATGTATGAGTTCACGGTCGAGGATGCGAACAGCTACACGCGCGCCTGGACCGCGAGGATGCCGCTTCGACGGACCGATGGACCGCTGTTCGAGTACGCGTGCCACGAGGGCAACATCGGCCTGGCCGGCATCCTGGCCGGCGCCCGGAACCTGGACACGCAGCGAGGTCCCGTTCGCTAGCAGCCCGATGCCGTCCGCTCACCAGGCCCTGGCTCGAGGAACGCGACGGCGTCGAGGAAGAAGACTTACGCGACGTCCTGCGCCTGCTCGCGTAGAGATCGGAACCGGAGGAGCCCACCACGATGCTCCGCGAGTGCGGTGACCCACACGACGACCTGTTCCTCGAAGCTACGGTCGACGGCGGGGCAGAGTGTCTCGTCACCGCCGACGCTGACCTGCCGGAGATCGGGTCGATCAGCGACGCGCTCATCAGCGACGCGACCTGGGCGACGCTGGCCGAGCGCTACGACACGCGACAGCTCATGGCGGCGGTCTTCACCGTCGGGCAACACACCATGGCGGCGATGTATCTGAGCAGCCTGGGCGTGCAGTTCGACGAGGGGTTCGAAGGGTTGCCGGTGCAATGAGCCGCGGGACCGGCGACGCGGCGAGCCCGAGCTCGACCGACGCGCTGAACGCGGTCCGTGGCTATCACCAGGTCACCAAGCATCATGTCCAGCGCTTCGCACCCGGCCCGGGGTACCTGGACTGGGACACCCAGCCGGACCCGTTTCGCCGCTACGCGGGCGCGTCCCTGATCGGGCTGGACAAGGTGCCACCTGCGGAGGCGCCACGGTACGACGACGCGTTCGTCGAGGGCCGGCATCCACCGGTTCCGCTGAACCGGCACAGCATCTCACAGCTGTTCTTCGACAGCTTGGCGATCTCGGCCTGGAAGAGCGCCGGTGGGGTCCGCTGGGCGCTCCGGGTCAATCCGTCGAGCGGGAACCTGCACCCGACCGAGGGCTATCTGCTGTGTGGTCCGGTGGATGGTCTCTGTGCGGTGCCGATGGTGTGCCACTATGCGCCGAAGGAACATGCCCTGGAGGTCAGGGCGGAGGTTGGTGGGGCGCTGTGGGAGGCGCTGACGGAGCGATGTCCGCCAGAGACGGTGTTCGTCGGGTTGACCTCCGTTCACTGGCGGGAGGCGTGGAAGTACGGGCAGCGCGCCTATCGCTATTGCCAGCATGACCTCGGTCACGCCATCGCCGCCCTCGCCATCGCCGCCGCCGCGCTGGGGTGGCAAACGAGGTTGATGGACGACCTGGGCACCTCTGAGCTGGCGCGTCTCCTGGGCACGGACCGGGAGCACACCGCGGAACCGGAGGAGCCGGATGTGCTGATTGCCGTCGGCCCGCGCGCGCGCGGGATCACCGAGCGCACGTTGCCCGAAGACCCGGTGCAGCGATTCGCGGGGTTGGCGTGGCGCGGCACGCCCAACGCCCTGAGTCCGGAGCACGTGGACTGGGGGACCGACGCGCCGGCGGTGGCGGCCCGCAGACCCCGTGGACCCGGTCCGAGCGCGCGGTCGCCGGAGACGCGGACACCGGCGTCGTCGCCGGCGCGCCCGGTTCCGCTACGACCCCTCATCCGTCAGCGGCGGAGCGCCGTGGCACTGGATGGGCACACCCGGATCGACCGGGACCTGTTCTATCGCATGCTGCGGAAAACGGTCGCACGTCCGGGGCAGATCCCCTTCAGCACGCTGCCGTGGACACCGCACATCCACCTGGCGATCTTCGTGCACCGCGTGGACGGTCTGGCCCCCGGGCTGTACATGTTGGTCCGCGACCGAACACAGCGGTCGGATCTGGAGGCGGCCTGTACGCGCGCGGCGTCGTGGGGGCGTCCCCCTGGCTGCCCTGAAGACCTCGATCTGTGGTGTCTCAGTCAGTCCGACACGAGGCGCACCGCGCAGGCGGTCTCCTGCACTCAGGACATCGCGGGTGACGGGTGCTTCAGTCTCGGGATGATCGCGGAGTTCCAGCGGCCGCTGGAGCGTCACGGCGCCTGGTTCTACCCCCGCCTGTTCTGGGAGGCAGGTGCCATCGGGCAGGTGCTCTATCTGGAAGCGGAGGCGGCCGGCATCCGCGGCACCGGCATCGGCTGCTATTTCGACGATGCGATGCACGACATCCTCGGTCTCGAGGACACCACCTATCAGGATCTGTATCACTTCACCCTCGGCGGTCCGGTCGAGGACACGCGGCTCACGACGCTCCCAGCGTATCCCGATGCGCAGTAGTCGGTCCGCCAGGAACCGAACAGGCCCCGTCGATGCACGGGCGATCGAGTATTACAGAACTATTACGTCGGCGGCCGCCCTGCCGGCGGGATTGCCTGATAGGCTGTGGCGTGATGGTGCCGTCGGTCACGTACTCGAAGGGAGACACCTTGCGCACGAGCGAGCTCGACCTCGGTAGCCGGGACAAGATCAGCTGGGTCACGACGACCGCGCTCGTCATCTTTCACATCCTCGCGGTGGTCGCGTTGTTCTACACCACCTGGCAGGTCGTGGTGCTTGCGCTCGCGCTGCACTGGGTGTGCATCGGCTGGGGGATCGGGATGGGCTACCATCGGCTCCATACCCACCGGTCCTACACGGTGCCCAAGCCGGTCGAGTATTTCCTTGCCGTCTGCGGTGCGCTGACGCTCCAGGGTGGTCCGATCTTCTGGACCGCGCTCCATCGGATCCATCATCAGTACTCAGACAAGCCTGGTGACCCGCACACGCCGCACGACGGCAAGTGGTGGTCGCACATCCTCTGGACCATCTTTGGCGAGGAGCTGAACGCGAACACCGAGGTCACCGGCAAGTACGCACCCGACCTGATGAAGGACCGCTTCTACCGCGTGCTCAACAGCTGGCACTGGGTGCCGCTGGTGGTGCTCGGCCTCGTGTTGCTGGCGATTGGCGGGCTGCCGTGGCTGCTGTGGGGGGTGTTCCTTCGGGTGGTCGTCGGGCTGCACTCCACCTGGCTGGTGAACTCGGCCACGCACCTGTGGGGGAAACGCCGGTTCGAGACCGGTGACGATTCCAAGAATTCCTGGTGGGTGGCGCTGGTCACATTCGGCGAGGGCTGGCACAACAACCACCACGCGTATCCCCGGCTCGCCCGCTCCGGCCACCGCTGGTGGGAGATCGACACGACCTGGTGGGTCATCCGCACGCTTCAGA
>JADFPE010000129.1:0-7450 GCA_022562495.1 Acidobacteriota bacterium | reverse complement strand
TCTGGCGGGAGCTGGACCTGACCTGGCTCCAGATCAGGTTGCTCGGCAAGCTGGGTCTGGCCCGGGACATCCGCGTGCCGACGGCCGACCAGATCGCCGGCACGGCGCAGTCGCTCGAAGAAGCGGTCTGATCGCGTCCGGCGGTCCCCCGCGTCGCCCGCGCCCCCTCACCCGTCTCCCCCAGATCCGGCCAAAGAGCGCTATCCTTCTGATAGTCATGGATCGCACTGGTGGCACCCGTAAACGATCGGTCGTCCTGGTCGCGCTGCTCGGCGCCGGTCTCATCGCCGTCGCGGCGGCGCTGAACGTCAG
This sequence comes from Acidobacteriota bacterium, assembly GCA_022562495.1. Lineage (GTDB taxonomy): Bacteria > Acidobacteriota > Vicinamibacteria > Vicinamibacterales > UBA8438 > NP936. Next base: position 7,138 of record JADFPE010000129.1, on the reverse strand, counting down.
CTTCATCGTCGAAAACTGGCGCTCCGGTCTGCTGCTGCTCCTGGGTGTCGCGAGCTTCGCGGTGCTGATCGGCGGTCTGGTCCTGAACACCACGTTCCTCATCCGCGAGATCCGGAAGAGCGAGCAGCACCACGCCTTCATTCACGCGGTCACGCATGAGCTGAAGACGCCGCTGGCGTCCATCAAGCTCTATCTGCAGACGCTCCAGCGGCGCGATCTCACTCCCGACAAGCAGCACGAGCTCATTGACACCATGCTGGAGGATTCGGAGCGGTTGCAGTTGACGATCGACCAGATCCTGCTGGCCGGGAAGACCGGCGACGCTCGTCGCGTCGACAACCCCACCGAGGTGGACCTGTCGGACATCGTCGACGAGTGCGTCCTGCTGGCCGGCAAGCGGCACCACTTCGTGAACGGGGAAGTTCGGCTCGTCGATCGGGTGCCGCCGGGGACCTTCGTCGTCAAGGGCGATCGAGACGAGTTGGTGGCGGCGGTGACGAACCTGGTCGACAACGCCATCAAGTACTCCGGCGATCGGGTAAAGGTCGGTGTGGAGCTCGTCCGGATCGGCGCCCGGCGGGTGGCGATCAGCGTCCGTGACCAGGGCATCGGCATCACCAGCCAAGAGCTCAAGCGGGTCTTCCGGCGGTTCTACCGGTTGCCGGCGGCGCTGCGGCTGCGTGTCCACGGCACTGGCCTCGGGCTCTCGATCGTGCGGGCTGTGGCGCGCCGGCACGGTGGACGGGTCTACGCCGAAAGTCGAGGGGCCGGACAGGGCAGCACCTTCACGCTCGAGCTCCCGCTGAAATCATCATGAGCCGCGTCCTGATCGTGGAAGACGAGGAGCACCTCGCCGCCGGCCTGAAGCTCAACCTCGAGGCCGAGGGATTTGTCGTCGAGGTCGAGGAGAACGGTCAGGTCGCCCTCGAGCGGCTGACCAGCGGCTCGAACGGCTTCGACGTCGTCCTGCTCGATGTCATGCTGCCCGGGCTCGATGGCTTCGAGGTCGTGCGCCGGATGCGTGAGGCGGGGACGTTCGTGCCGGTCATGTTGCTGACGGCCCGATCGCACACCGATGATGTGCTGCGTGGGTTCGAGGCGGGCGCCGACGACTATCTGTCCAAGCCGTTCGACCTGTCGATTCTGCTGGCCCGGCTCCAGGGGCTGCTGCGGCGCAAGACCTGGCTCCGTGACAGCGAGGAGGCCGGGCAGACCGAGGAGTTGGTCGAGTTTCACTTTGCCGGCAAGCACATCGATTTCAGGGAACAGCGGCTGCGCTGGGACGGTGGAGAGCAGCCGTTGACGTTGATGGAGGCGACGCTGTTGCGCTATCTGGTGCGCCACGAGGGGCAGACGGTCTCCCGCAAGACGCTGCTCGAAGAGGTGTGGGGGGTGCGGCAGGACACCGACACCCGTGCCGTCGACAACTTCATTGCCCGGCTGCGGCGCTACATCGAGGCCGATCCGGCACACCCCACGCACTTGCAGACCGTGCGTGGTGTCGGCTATCGCTTCGTGGCCGAGCCGTCTGCGTAGCAAGGCCCTGTCCGCCTGCGCCAACCGCCTGCGCCAAAGGCTACGGCGGCTAAGAGGCTACGGCAGCCAAGAGGCTTCGGCGGACCTGCCATAGCTCGCTGTGGACGGAGCGGCGAGCTACGGCGGGCAGAGCGCTCCAAGACATGCGCACACCAATCCTCGTGAAGCTCGGAGTCGGAGCGGTCGCGATGGTCGTGCTGCCGTGGCTCTTCCTCGAGACGGTCCGGAACACCATCGCCGAGCCGTACGAGGTCGACAACGCCACGTTGACCGGATGGCGGCTGGTGTTGGCCGATCCGGGCCAGCCGGGCACCTCGGTGCTCGGGTTGCAGCCGCCGCCCTCGCTGGTGCCTGGGCTCTTCGACCAGGTCTTCAAGCGGACGATGGAGTCGATGACCTCGCCGGGTGCGGACATCCTGCCGATCGTGTTGCACAGCGAGTTTCAAAGCGGGCTGCGCGCGGTCCTGGCGCCGGACGAGATGCTTCAGGCGGCGCGCGACGCCGGCCTCGAGGAGGTGCGGCTCGAGCCGGTCTGTATGGGGGTCAAACGGGAGCCGTTCGTCGGCCGCACGCGGCAGATCTACTTCGTCTTGTTCGAGGCGCCCGCAGTCGTGGCGTTCCGGCAGCAGCTCGGACGGGTCGCCGCCGAGCGTGGCGGCCCAGGGACGTTCGGGGCCACGCCGTTCGATCTGGTCCTGCCGGTCGGCGGTTCCGACCCCCGGTTCACCAGCTGGTTTCCGATGGCGGTCGACCGGGCGACCGATTGCCAGGCACCCGTGCACCATGGATAAGCCAACGACACTGCAGGTCTTCACCGACTTCGTGTGACCCTGGTGCTATCTCAGTACCGGGCGTATTGACAGATTGACACGGGCCTACGACATCGAGGTGGAGTGGGTGTTCTTCCCGCTGCACCCGGAGACCCCTCCCGAAGGACAGTCGCTCGCGACGTTGTTCGCCGGACGCGGGGTCGATCTCGAGGCGATGTATCAGCGCATGAAGGGACTGATGGACGCCGAGGGTCTGCCGTACGGCCGACGAACGCACACCTACAACAGCCGGCTCGCCCAGGAGCTCGCGACGTGGGCCGACACCGAGCCGGGTGGTCAGGCGATCCACGACCGGCTCTACAGCGCCTATTTCGTAGACGGTCGCAACATCGGCGATGTGGAGGTGCTGGTCGAGCTGGCCGGGTCGGTGGGGCTGCCGGCGGACCGGACCCGGCGTGCACTCGAAGACCGCCGCTGCAAGGAGGCCGTCGATGCCGACTGGGCGTTGGCGGCACGCGCCGGCGTCACCGGGGTGCCCACGTTCGTCGCGGGCGGCCATCAGGTGGTGGGTGCGCAGCCCGAAGCGGTGCTCCGCGAGCTCATCCGCGCCGCCGGCGCCGCACCGCGTCAGTTCCCTGATACAGGCCCCTAGCAGTCCGTGGTGAAAGTCGCGCGTTGCACTGAGGGTGGCGATGCGCCGACCTGGCAAGGCGAGACGAGGGAGCATACCGGCAGTATTCGACCGAGGAACAACGCAGGCAGGGCGGATGCAGCGCCAGCCGAATGCAGCGGGACTTTCACCACGGGCTGCTAGAGAGCGCAGAATCCTACATGATCACTGACCCACCCCGAGACAGAGACAACGCCAAGGACGTCTCCACCAGCGGGCTCGATTTCATCCGGCAGATCGTCGTCGAGGACCGGCGGGCCGGGAAGCACGAGGGTCGGGTGCACACCCGGTTTCCACCCGAGCCGAACGGGTATCTGCACATCGGCCACGCCAAGGCGATCTGTCTGGCCTTCGGGCTGGCCGAGGAGCACGACGGGTTGTGCAACCTGCGGATGGACGACACCAATCCGACGACCGAGAGCGTCGAGTACGTCCGGGCGATCAAGGATGCCGTGCGCTGGCTCGGGTTCGACTGGGGAGACCGGTTCTTCTATGCCTCCGATTACTTCGAGCAGCTCCACGCATTCGCCGTGCAGTTGGTCGAGGCCGGGACGGCGTATGTGTGCGATCTGCGGGGCGCCGACGTCAGCGAGTATCGCGGGATGTGGAACCGGCCGGGGCGGAACAGCCCCTACCGGAACCGGTCGGTCGAGGAGAATCTCGACCTGTTTGCCCGGATGCGCGCCGGCGAGTTCGAGGATGGGTCACGGACGCTGCGCGCGAAGATCGACATGGCGGCGCCAAACATGAACATGCGCGACCCGACGATCTACCGGATCCGGCGGGTGCCGCACTACCGGACCGGGGACGCGTGGTGTATCTACCCGATGTACGACTTCACGCACCCGCTGTCGGATGCGCTCGAGGGGATCACGCACTCGCTCTGCACGCTCGAGTTCGAGGACCACCGACCCCTGTACGACTGGTTTCTCCAGCACATTGACGTGCCGTGTCAGCCCCGGCAGATCGAGTTCGCGCGGCTGAACCTCAGCTACACCGTGCTGAGCAAGCGCAAGCTGTTGGAGCTGGTGGAGCAGGGCCACGTGGCGGGGTGGGACGACCCCCGCATGCCGACGATCGCCGGATTTCGCCGGCGCGGGTACACGCCCGAGGCGATCCGCGACTTCTGCGATCGGATCGGTATCGCCAAGGCCAGCAGCATCGTGTCGGTCGCGCAGCTCGAGGATGCGGTGCGGCAGGACCTCAACAAGCGGGCGTTGCGCGTGATGGGGGTGCTCCGGCCGCTGAAGGTCGTCATCGAGAACTATCCCGAGGGGCAGGTCGAACAGGTCGAGGCGGTCAACAATCCGGAAGACGAGTCCATGGGGTCGCGTGAGCTCCCGTTCTCCCGGGAGCTCTACATAGAGCGGACCGACTTCCACGAGGATCCCCCGAAGAAGTACTTCCGGCTCGCGCCCGGTCGCGAGGTCCGGCTGCGGTACGGGTATTTCATCACCTGCCGGGAGGTGGTCAAGGATCCGGAGACCGGCGAGGTGATCGAGCTCCGGTGCACCTACGACCCGGAGACCCGAGGGGGATACGCACCGGACGGTCGCAAGGTGCGTGGCACGATCCACTGGGTGTCGGCTGCACACGCGGTGGAAGCGGAGGTGCGGCTCTACGACCATCTGTTCGCGAAGGTCAACCCGGAGGAGGTGGAGGAGGGCGGAGACTACAAGGACGCCCTGAACCCGGCGTCGCTCGAGACACTGACCGGGTGCCGGGTGGAGCCGAGTCTGGCCGGCGCACCGGCCGGCAGCCGGTATCAGTTCGAGCGGCAGGGCTATGTCTGCGTCGACCCCGACTCGACCGACGACCGGCTGGTGATCAACCGGACGGTCACATTGCGGGACACGTGGGCTAAGATCGAAAAGGCGCAGGCGCGAACCTAGCAGGGTGCTAGACAAAGCGCTCCGACTGCTCCCCCTCTTGAGGAAACGTCGAAGCCAGATCACTGCGGCCGGGCCGCAGATCTCGTTGTGGCGCACGGCTTGAGCCGTGCGATCGCAGGCCTGCAGGCCTGCGCCACATAGCACCAAGGAGGCAGCACAGATGATGAAGCGTATTGCGGCCGTCGCCGCCGTTGTGATGGTCGTGGCTGGGCTCACCGTGGCGGCGCAGACCGATGTGACCGGCACCTGGAACTTCGTCGTCGATCTCGACGCCGGCTCCGGGGAACCGGTGTTCGTCTTCACGCAGGACGGCGAGACGCTGACCGGAACCTACGAAGGCGCGTTCGGGAGCGCCGATATCACCGGCACAGTGATGGGCGACATGATCGAGTTCACGTTCGCGGCCGAGGGTGCCGGCGAGGCGACGTACACCGGCAAGATCATGGGCGACATGATGGAAGGCACCTGCGATTATGGTGCTGCCGGTGGTGGCACCTGGAGCGCCACGAAGGCCGGGTAGTGTTCCGGGGCGGGTGACAGTTCAGGCCGAACGGTGTCGGCTCTACCGGGCGTCCTGACGCACGGTCATTTGATGTGCGTCGCGAGCGTCGCGCGCCAGCGTGCCACGGCGTCGGCATCGTACGGGGTGGCGGCCTCGCCTTCCAGCACCAGTTGTCCCGACCCGAAGGGGTAGCCGTAGAACCGCTCGTTGGCGTCTCGGTCCGCCCGGATTGTCGAGCCCTTCAACGTGATCCCGGCAAACAGCCCGCGGGTCCTGGAATAGCTCAGGATCTCGGCGTGCAGCGTCAGGTCGGTTGATGCCTCGATGTCCCGGCCGATCGGTCCCACGACCGCCGAGACGTCGGCCCCGATCTTGAACTCGTTCTGCAACAGCTTTTCCAGTCCGCGTCGGTTCATGATCACCAGGATCAGATCCACCGACTGCGCGCCGATCTGCAGACCGAAGCTGCCGCCGGTCAGCGTCAGAAAGGCCGGCGTTGACCACTCGCCCTGTGCGTTTCTGGCGCTGATGACCCCTTTGCCGCGATGCCCGCCGAAGATGAAGCCGGCCTTCAAGGTGGACGGGAAGATAGCGACCGCTGCCGCCTTGTCGAGAATGGCCCCTGGAATCGCCTTGTCGGGGGCGTCCATGATTTCTTCGAAGACGGTCGTGGCGGTCTTGAGCCGCTTGTTCTCATCGTCCTGCGCGATGGCCAGACCGGCGCCGAGGTGCAGGGCAAGCCCCGCGATCAGGAGTCGTGTGTGTCGAATGTCCATACGGTCCTCGTCAAGGCTCGAGGCGTCGGCAGGCCTGGTTCCAGTATAGCGCGTCGCTGCTCCGGAGCGAGTCCTGGCCTTCAGGCTGCAGGCGCTTCGGACCGGCGACTAGCGGGAGGGCAGGCTGGCTTCGAACTCCTGCGATTGCAGGAGGTTCATGATCGCCTCGCGGTAGCGGCCCCGCAGGATCTCGCGCAGGTAGTCGTCGGCGCCGGCCGAATCCGGGGCCCGGTTCAGCAGCCCCGCGTAAAACGCCTCGAGCAGCTCCGCCGGCTGCGACCGCCGGCGCAGGTCGGCGAACTCCCGGCTGTCGACCATCGAGCTGACCTGGTTCTCGAGACGGCCACGCTGCACCTCGGCAATGGCCGTCGCGCGGGCGCTCGGTTCAACCTCACGCTGCAGAATCGCGCGATACAGCCGCTCGGCGATCTCCACGGCCTGGCGGCGTGTGTAGTTGCTCGCGCCGATGCCGGTGACCTCGAACTCCAGCGCGTACTCGAGGTTCAGGTTGCCCGGTACATACAGCACCGCGCGGCAGCGGCCCCGGCTCCGCCCGGCGCTGAACCGCAGGTCGCCCCCACGCGTCTCCTTCACCGATACCCGGCCGTCACACTCGCGGTCCAGCTCGACACCTATCCGAAACCGGTCGCGCGGAAACCGCCGGCCCCGCTGGTCGAATGGGTCGATCTCGATGGTGAACGACTCGCGCGGTTCGAGCCGGATCCGTCCCCTGCGTAGCGCGCGTGGCCGTTCGCCGTCCTGCCCGCCGACTAGCTCCAGCTCGACCACCACCGGCTCCCGCCAGCCGTCGAACGGGCTCTGCGCCGCGGCGTCGCCGGGCAGGCCGATCATCACCAGCACGCCGACCACCAGCAGCTCGCGGGCGTGCGACCGCATTCCGTCTGTCACGGTGTCTCTCCTCTGGGCTCTCAGGGGGGGGGACGACAATCCATCTGATCATACCTCGGGTACAATCGCGCGTCGGGACGTTC
>JADFPE010000332.1 GCA_022562495.1 Acidobacteriota bacterium | reverse complement strand
GCTAGACTCCTTGAACGGAGGCGATCGTGGTGAGAGCGAAAAACACGATCGAAACGTGACTCAATTGTCACGATACACGTTGTTCAAGGAGTCTAGTACCCCTCGAGCTCCGGAAACCGCTCGTCGTCCGGAAGCGGCTGCACACCGAACGCGTTCAGCGTCATCGACACCATGCGATAACGCGCCGCGGTGGCGGCAATGCTGAACATCTGGTGCGTGTCGTAGCGCTCGGAGAGCGTGGCCCAGGTCGCGTCCGAGATCATCGTGTCGCGATACATCTCGTCCGCCGCGTCGATCAGCGCCAGCTCGTTCGCGTCCCAGCCGGTGGCGTCCCGGCCCTGCGCAATCCAGAGTGGCTCGAGCCCGCGCTCGCGCGCACGACCGACACTGCCGACGTGCTTCGCCCATTCGTAGACCGCCTGCGCGTTCCATCCGGTACGCAGGATGAGCAGCTCGCGGTCGTGCGGCACCAGCCGCGACCGCTCGGGATTCAGCACATACCCCGGACTCGTGCCGCGCGCCGCCGCCATGTCCGGATGCCGGCGGAACGTGCGCCCCACCCGCAGCCCATCACCCTCCAGCGGCTCGATCCGCGGCACCGTGAGCGACGGCTCGCGGTCGGGCACGACGACGCGGTAGGCGACATCGTCGGTCGGGATGCGTGCGGTCGTGTCGTCGTCAGGCTGGATCCCGAGCGAGTTGAACAAAATCGCGTTCGACGTGGTCTCGCTCACTGTCACGACGGCATCCACCATGTGGTAGAGGTCATACTGCTCCGCCAGCGCGTCCCAGGTCTGATCGGTGACCGACGCGTTCCGGAACAGCTCGTCGGCCAGCCCGAGCAGCACCGTCTCGAACTCGCTCCAGCCTGCGCTGGGCCCTTCCGCCACCCGCCGCACCTCGGCGGACGACAACCCGGCCTCGCCGGCACGACTCGCGTGCGTCGCCCAGAGGGTGGCACTCTGGGTGAGCCAGGCGGTGCGCAAGATCAGCATCGCGCGATGCCGTGGCGACAACGTCGAGTCGCGTGCGATGTAGCCCATGAACGGAAACACCCGGTTGGCAAGCGCCGGCACCCGGATGAGCGTCCGCAGCGCGTTACCCGGATTGCCGTCGGGCGCATACCGCTCGACGAGGGCGCGCTGCTCGTCGGTCCACTCAGATTCGGGCAGCGGCGGCACGCGGGCCTCCGTCACGCGGTCGACGAAGATGCTACTGCCCGGGAAGTCGACGATGGCATGAGCCGGCTCGATGCGCAGCAGGACCCCGTCGTCTTCCTCGGTCAGCACGTAGAGATACCCATCAGGACCCTGCCGGACATCCCGGATCCGCTGTTTGAGCTCGGTCAGCAGCCACTCGCGGCGAATCTCTTCGCCCCGCCCGTTGAAGACGATCCGTTCCAGATGTCCCGTGCGCTGCATCCGGCCGACCATCATCGACCCGACGAAGAGGTTGCCCTGCCACGCGGGGAAGTGCTCACCCGTGTAGAAGGTCAACCCGGACGGTGCGATCGACGGCCACCAGAGGATCTCCGGTCGTTGGAACTCCGCGAGCCAGGGCGTATCTGTCACCCGGACACCGGAATACTCGCGGCTGTAGGAGGCGAGCGGCCAGCCGTAGTTCTCGCCCGGCTTGATGATGTTCGCCTCGTCCCCACCCTGCGGCCCGTTCTCGGTCGCCCAGAGCTCGCCGGTCTCGGGGTGAAAGGCGAGGCCGAGCTGGTTCCGGTGCCCCATCGAGTAGATCTCCGGCAGGTAGTCGGTGTTGCCGACGAACGGGTTGTCGTCGACCGCCGTCCCGTCGTCGTTCAGCCGTATCAACTTGCCGAAGTGGGTGCTCGGATCCTGCGCGTAGTCCCCCGTCTGTGCGAACACATAGGAGCCCCCGACGCTCATGAACAGCGTCCCGTCCGGTGCGAAAATCACCCTCGAGGCGGCGATGCCGCGGTCCAACCCCTCGGCCACGAAGATGTCGCGCACCTCGGTCAGCGCGCCCCCGTCGAGGCGGCCCCGGGCCAGCGCCACCGTCACACCCTGTGTCCCGTCACGCTCGACCGACTTCGAGTACGTCAGGTAGACGATGCGGTCGTCGTCCGGGTGGAGCGCGATGTCCATGAGCCCGGCCCGGTTAACTTCGGTGTACACCTCCGGCACCCCCGGGATGTCCCGCTCCAGGAGCTGACCGTTGCGAATGATCCGCAAGGTGCCCTTGTCCCGCTCGGTGACCAGGATGTCGCCGTTCTGTCTGAAGGCCAGCCCCCAGGGATGGGAGAGCCCGCGGGCGATCGGCACCACACGAATCCGAGGCACCTCGGCGGTGCGGAGCACCACCGGCCCGTCGGGCGGCGGCAGCGCCGGCACGCCGTCCCGCCGCTGGGCGAAGATCGAGACGCCGGTGAGGGCGAGCGCAAGGGTGAGCGCGAACAACGGACGTCGCAGCCGAAACAGATGGCTCATGGGGTCCTCCCAGACTGGAATGCCCAACACTCTATCGCAGCCGGCGTCGAAAAGGTACGGCTCTCTTACGATATCGCCGGCGCACGAGGGCGGTGGCATGGGACGGCTGGCTGGTTGTGCTTTGGGCCGGCGCAAGCAGAACTTCCCATGTTCGACCGCCGATCCATCCCGCCTGGCGGCGCCGGCCGCCGGACGTGCGCGTCCAGTAGGTGACCCGGTGAGGGCAGCGCACCATCAGTCGGGTAGCGCAAAGACGTAGAGTCCATTCCCACCGACCGGACGTGTC
>JADFPE010000128.1 GCA_022562495.1 Acidobacteriota bacterium | reverse complement strand
CGGCTGGCGATGCATCCCGCCTGGACGGCGTTGCTCCTCGGTCACAAATCCCCCAATTTGCTCCCTCGTCGCGCCATGCCAGCCGGGCGCCTCGCCACCCTCGGTGCGTGACCGTAATGATGACCGGGACCACTTAGTGCTACGCTTCCTCAGCTCCAGAGGAGAACAGCCATGACGCCTCGCGCCGCCCGCTTCGCCCCGTTCGCCATCGCGTGTCTCGCGCTGGCTTCGCTGTCGGCCATCCGGCACGGCGTGGTCGAGAGTGCAGCGCAGACTGCCCAGGACGATCGCCAGGCGATGCTGGCTCGCGCCGAGGCCGCAGAGCTCGACACCGCATATGTCCCACCGCCCGGCGACCCGCTCTGGCACCACACGTCGGGTTTTGCCAAGACGCTCTGCTCGGCGGTCTTCGTCACGGGCCTCGATGCCGAGTTCGCGGCCGAGAACGTCGGCTTTTTCAGCGCTCCCTACGCAGAGCGGGCGCACGTGACCGCAGTCGAGGTCGATCACGACAGTCGGCAGGTGCACCTGACGCTGCCGGACGGTGTCGTGCGCACGGCAAAGTTCAACGGCGATCACGGCTGCGTGACGCTGCCGATCGGCGCGGATGAGCTCTTCTTCGAACCGGTCGACATCTCAAGCACGCTGCCCGACCCCTCGACCCAACCGTGGCCGATGGGGGACGTGCTGCCGGAGGGGCCGCTCCCCGCGGGCATCGACACCGAGAAGGTCGCCCGGGCGGTGGCTGCCGCGTTCGAGCCGGCGGAAGGACTGACCGCCGGGTTCGTGGTGACCCACAAGGGCCGCATCATCGGTGAGCGCTACGGCGATGGCATCACGATGCACACGCCGCTCGAGAGCTGGTCGATGGGCAAGAGCCTGACGGCGACGCTGATGGGCGTGCTGATCCAGCAGGGGGTGTACGACTTGTGGCAGCCCGCGCCGGTTCCGGAGTGGCAGACCGAGGGTGACCCGCGCCAGGACATACGGATCGCCGACATCCTGCACATGTCCAGCGGTCTGCGTTTCCGAGGGGTCGCCGACCCCGACCTCGACCCGTCACTCGGCTATCCCGATCACCTGTATGTCTACACCGGGACCATTAACTCGTTCGCATGGGCGGCAACCCGGCCGCAGCAGTGGCCCCCGAACACCATCGGTCGCTACCGCAATTCGGACCCGGTGCTGATCAACTACCTCGTGCGACTCGGTGTCGAGGGACGCGGCGACGAGTACCTGTCGTTCCCGCAGCGAGCGCTGTTCGACAAGATCGGCATCCGCGACATGGTGCTCGAGACCGACCCGTACGGCAACTACCTCTTGCAAGGGTACGAGCTCGCGCCGGCGCGTGACTGGGCCCGTCTTGGCAACCTGTATTTGCAGGACGGGGTCTGGCTGGGCGAACGGCTTCTGCCGGAGGGCTACGCCGAGTTCGTGAGCACGCTCGCACCGGCCTGGGAGGCGGACGGCCGCCCGATCTACGGCGGCTTCTTCTGGATCAACGGCGACGACAGGTTCCCGGTACCGCGGGAGGCCTACTACATGTCGGGCGCCGGCGGGCAGAAAACGCTGATTATCCCGTCGCACGATCTGGTCGTCGTGCGGCAGGGACACTACCGAGGGTCCCGCGCCGGTGAGCGCGCCCTGAGAAACGCGTTGGCGCTGTTGATGGAGGCGGTGCCGGCGAGCGACTAGATTACTCGCCCGCCCCCAACCGCTTCAGCAGGGCGATCGTGCTGTCGCCCGCCCGTCGGGCTCGTGCCAGGTCCAGCGGAGTCTGGTTGTCGCGGTTCGTCAGATCGAGGCGCGCGCCCTGTTCGACGAGATAGGCGACAACGGTGTCGTAGCCGCGCCCCGCGACCGCATGCAGCGCGGTCTCGCCGGCTGTGTTCGCGGCGTTGACGTCGGCACCCAGCTCGGCGGCGACCCTGACCGCCTCGAGCGTCACCGCCTCACGCACGACCGGATCCGGCTCGCGGCGGGTGCTCCGCACCGGCGCGCTCTCCGCAATCCGGTTGAGCCGGTCCACCGCGACCAGTGGTGCCCGGCCTCCCAGTCCGGCGGCCGCCATCAAGGCCGTCGTGTCGCCTTCTCGTACCTGAGCCCGGTCGTCCGACTCCGCCAGCCGGCCCGCCCAGTAGACCGGCCGGTGCACGACCAAGGGGTCGGCGCCGTGCGCCGCCAGCAGCCGCATAATTGCCGGGGCGCTGAACCGGGCGGCCAGCCAGAACGGCGTCGCGCCGACATAGGATGGGTGCAGATAATAGTCGATGCTGTCGCGGCGGACTGGGGTCGACCGCTCGACGGGAGCGTTCGGGTCGGCGCCGTGAGCGAGCAGGGCACCGACCAGTGCGTCGTCCTTGTGCAGAATCGCTGCGTGCAGGGCGGTGTAGCCGGCGCCGGCCGCGTTCGGGTCGGCGCCCTGCTCGAGCAGAAACGCCGCCAGGGCCCCGTGCCCGCTGTGCGCCGCCACGACGGTGGCGCTGGTTCCGTAGGGCGCCGTGTCGTTGACGTCGGCGCCGGCCGTCACGAGCAGCCGCGCCGAGGCGAGGTCGCCGACCCGCGTCGCGAACAGCAACGGCGTGTAGCCGCCTTGCGGCAGGTCGATGATGTAGTCGGGGTTCCACGGCTCGGGCGACGTCTTGACCACCTCGGTCCGCACATCGGTTCGTGTGTGCAGGTCCGGCGCGTATTCGAGCAGCGCCGCCACGACATCGACGTGACGCTGTGCCACCGCCCACATGAGCGCCGTCTGGCCGCGCCCCCGTTCGGCGGCGTCCACGTCCGCGCCGGCGGCGAGCAACTGCGTGACGACCGCCGCGTTGCCGGTGCGCGCGGCCGTCATCAGCAGCGTCTCGCCGGACGAGAGTACCGCGTTCGGGTCAGCCCCGGCATCCAGCAGGATGCGGGTCATCGCCGCGCTCCCGTTCTCGCACGCGGTCGAGAGCGGCGTGACCCCGAGATCGTTCGCCGCGTTCACGTCGGCGCCGGCACGCAGCAGCAACTGCGCTACACCGTCCTCGTCCCAGTAGCCGGCCCAGTGCAGGGCGGCCGTCCCATCCCCCTGCGGTGTCGTGACGTCCGCCCCCTGCTCGACCAGCGCGCGAACCGCGGCCCAGTCAGCCGTCCGTGCGGCATCTACCACAGGCTGCGCACCGGCCCCGGTGGCGACGCCGAGCACCCCCAGCCACACGACACCCACACATCGACCCGTTGGCATCCTCGTCATCTGTGGCCCTCACGCCAACCCTCTCCCACGGGGAGAAGGAGACCGGCGCGTTCTTGCTCGGCAACCACCCTGAAAGCAGCTGGCGAAGTCCTCTCGCCTTCGCCGAGGCTTCGGGGGACAGGCCAGCGTCTCCTGCCTCCTGTCTCCTGCCTCCTGTCTCCTGAGAGCATTCGTTCTACACCCCCGACAGTGTCTCGATATCGAGCTTGCCGGTGCTGTTGCCAAGCCGGTCGAGCGGCATGTCGAGCTTGTCCAGCAGCGTGAGCAGCAGGTTGGCGTTCGTCGTGTCGCCCGCATACCGCAGGTGCCGGCCCCCCTTCAGACGTCCCGCACCACCTCCGATCAGCAGCAGCGGCAGGTTGCGACCCGAGTGGCGTGTGCTGTTGGAGATGCCGGCGCCGTACAGGATGGTCATGTGGTCCAGGAGCGAACCGTCCCCGTCGGATGTCGCCCGGAGCCGCGCCAGATACCCGGACACCAGCTCGACGTGATAGGTGTTGATCTTCGACATCAGCGCAACGCGTTCGGGGTCATCCTGGTGGTGCGACAGCGGATGGTGCGCGTTGGGCACGCCGATCTGGGGGAACGAGCGGGTGCTCTGCTCGCGACCGAGCATGAACGTGACCACACGCGTCAGGTCGGTCTGCAGCGCCAGGAACTGCAGGTCGAACATCAGCTGCACGTGGTCCTCGAACACGCGGGGCGGACCCTGCGGCTGCTCGACAAAAGCCGGGTCGACGTCGTTCTGCTCTTCCGCCTTCTGGATCCGTCGCTCGACGTCGCGCACCGCCTCGGTGTACTCGTCGATCTTCGCCCGGTCCGGCGCGCCGACCGCCAGTTTCAGATGCCTCAGCTTGTCGTTGACCGAATCGAGGATGCTCTGCTTCTGTTGGCGCCGCGCGCGCCGCGCCGCAGGCGCCGCCGAACCGCTGTCACCGAACAGTCGTTCGAACACCGCGCGCGGGTTGTTCTCCATCGGCAGCGGTATCGTCGGACTCCGCCACGAGATGGTCTGCGTATACGCACAGCTCAGGCCCGCGGTGCATTGCCCGGCGTTGGCCGCCTTGTCCATCGACACTTCGAGCGACGCCAATTGCGTGTCCTTGCCGAGTTCTCTGGCGAGTAGTTGGTCGATCGAGGTGCTCGCGAGCACGTCGGTCTCGTTTTGCCCCCCACGCGCGGTACCTGTCAGAAACGAGGCGGAGGCGCCGGCGTGGACGTAGGTCCAGGACGACCGCAGCCCCGACAACACCAGCAACTGGTTCCGGAAGGGCGCCAGCGGCGCCAGGATCGGCGTCAGCTCGAAGCCGGTTCCCTCCGCCGCCGGTGTCCAGTACGGCATCGCCATGCCGTTTGGGGCATAGATCGCCTGGAACCGGTGGACCGGTCGGGCTGCGGTTTGTGCCAGCGCGGACGCCGCCGGCACCATCGCATCGAGCAGCGGTAGCGCGACCGTCGCACCCAGACCGCGCAGGATCGTCCGGCGTGGCAGCGCTCGTTTCATGATCGTCATGATGTGTCGTCTCCTGCGGTGCGCCCGTGACGGCCCTGCCTGTCACGCCGAAGCCTCGGCGCAGGCGGGAAGGGTCCTGCTACCGCGTTCCGGCGGTCCGCATCAGGAACGCGGGGCTCTCGACGACGCCGAGAATCAGCGATGACCAGCGGTACTCGCTGGCCGCCGCGCCCCGCACGATCTGCCGCACCGTCGGTCGATCGAAAAACTCGAGCCGCCGGCCGAGGGCATAGGCCAGCAGCTTTGACGTGACCGTGCCGGCGAACTGCTCCGGCCGCTCGAGCAGCAACGCGCGCAACCCGGACAATCCGTCGACCGTGACCCCGTTCGGCATGACGGCGCTGGCGTCGATCGGGGTGCCGAACTCGTCGACCGTCCGCCACGCCCCAAGCCCGTCGAACTGCTCGAGCGCGAACCCGGGCGGGTCGATCGAAGCGTGACAGGCGGCACACACCGGGGCGCGCCGATGCCGTTCGAGCCGCTCGCGCACCGACACCGGCCGCCCACCCTCGCCACGGTCCGGCAGCGGGGGGACGTCGGGCGGTGGCGACGAGGGCGGCGCGTCGAGAATCGTGTCCAACAGCCACTTGCCCCGCAGCACCGGCGACGTGCGCGTCGGGTAGGAGGTCAGCGCCAACAGCCCGCCATGACCCAGCAGCCCGCCACGTTGGTCCAGGTCCGGCAGCGTGACCCGCCGGAACCGGGTGCCGTACACGCCGGGAATCCCGTAGTGCCGCGCCAGCCGCTCGTTGACGAAGGTGTAGTCGGCGCTCAACAGCTCCAGCACGCTGCGGTCCTGTCGCAACATGCTCATCAGAAACAGCTCGGTCTCGGTCCGAAACGCCTCGACCAGATTATCGTCGAAGTCGGGAAACGGCACCGGGTCACCCCGCACCTCGCTGAGGTTGCGCAGATGCAACCACTGCGTGGCAAAGTCCTCGACGAGTGAGGCGGCGCGGGGGTCGGCCAGCATCCGCCGCACCTGCCGATCCAGCACGGCCGGGTCGGTGAGCGTCCCTCGCTCGGCGGCTTCGAGCAGCGGCTCGTCCGGCAGACTGCTCCACAGGAAGAACGAGAGGCGCGAGGCGATCTCCAGATCACTGAGCCGATAGACCGCGCCCGGCGCGACCTCCGGCGGGTCGAGCTCCAAACGCAGGAGGAAATCGGGGTCGACCAGCAGCCGCTCGAGGGCGAGCTGCACACCAGCGTCGAAGCTGCCCCCCTCGGCCCGGCCACGGTCGAAGAAGGGGAGCAGCATCTGCCTGTCGTCGTCGGTCACCGGACGGCGAAAGGCCCGTCGCGCCAGTCTCGACAGGATCCGTGTGGCACACGCCGTTTCGTCCGACCGGGCGCTCGGCCGGCAGACGAAGATGGCGCGCCGGCTCGGCGTGTCGCTCACCCCCGTGACCTGGTAGGGTCCACCGATCGCGACCGAGTCGACCGCCGCGTTGCCGTAGTAGCGCTCGTCGTTCGACAGGACTTCGCCGGCCTGCCGCACCTGGAACACGCCTTCCGGCTCCCACCTCTGTCGCACGAACGACACGCCGACGACACGGGGGCCGGCCTTGACCGACACCCGGACCTCGAGGTCATCGTCGGCGTTCAGCACATACGCTTCCCACTCGGGGTCGCCCGGTTCCGCGATGGTGAAAGTCGCCGGCGCCGGCCGGCCGGTCTCCTCGCCGCCGACGATGAACCGCTTCACCAGCGCGCCGTCGATCCGAACGTCGAGCTGGTGCGCGGTCCCCATGCCGAGGATGTAGTCCTGCCAGTTGGTGCGAAGGCGTAGCTTGATCAGATACTCGCCGTCGACCGGGAAGTTGTAGTGGATCGCCGTGCCCCCTCGCGATCCCAGGGGCAGATCCGCGCTCTGTCGGTCGTCCTGCAACAGGAGCAACGGCACCTCGAAGGTCTCGAAGCCGGGGCTGGGCGGCGGCAGCCCGGTGGCCAGACGCGTGATGCGCCGGGCCGCCGACAGATACCGCTCGAGCTGAGAGGTCGTGATAGACAGTACGTCGGCGTTGTTGTCGAACCCGGTGTCCGAGGTCTCGTCGCCAGGCAGCAGCGCCGACACGTCGATGTCGAGCGCGAGCAGGTCACGAATCGCGTGGCGATACTCGGTGCGATTCAGCCGGTGGACGGTGCTGGTTCTGCCCGGGTCGGGATGCGCGTCTGCGGCGCGGTCGAGGGCGGTCTCCAACCTGCTCGCCACCGCGTGATAGGTGGCCGCGTCGGGCCGCGGCCGTCCCGGCGGCGGCATCGTGCCGGCCCGGAGCTTCTGGATCACCCGCTCCCAGCGCTCCGCGGCGGCGGCGGGATTCGCCGCGTCAAGCGTGTCCAGTGCCAACCCGCCGGTCAGGAGGCGCTCGTTGTGACACCCGACGCAGTAGCGGTCGAGCATCGCCCGGATCTCGGCGGCATCGGACGTGCGCGTTGCTGCTGGTTGCGGGTGACCGGGCGCCGTTTGCACGCCGGCAGACGTCAGGCTGAGCCAGCCACCGACGAGCAGCGCAATGGGCGCGCTGCGCGCGACCGCCGAAGGCCGCGGGAGCCGACGCCGTGCTGTCTGGCGAGTGTTCCACACGTCAGGAATCTCCGTGGCACGCGCGGCACGGTCTGTGCCCAGATATCGGGCACTGTATCGCCTCATCCGTCGCATGGCAACACCTAGAAGAGCATGAAAAGGGTGCTCCGGTGTCTCCGTCTCCCCCCTGGGAGCGGGCCGGGGTGAGGGTCACCGGCACGCGAGTAGGCGGGGATCGCAGTATCCTTGGGTCCATTCGTGGCCATTGGGGGTGAACGATGGACCGAGACCTGATGCTGCCGAGCCGGCGGAGCTTCCTCCGGGGCATCGGCGGATTGGCGGCGCTGGCCGCATCGGGCGGCGCGCCTCGTGCGAGCGACGCCGGACCGGGCGGCGGGTATGCCGCCGCCGCCGAGCGTGGTGCGCAGCCGCCGCGGATCCGGATCCGCGCCATCGATGCCTACCCCGTCTACATCAACCAGCGTTCCGAGGGACTGCTCGACGCGCCCAGCTTCTCCTCCGATGACGACCCCCGTCGCTGGCGCTACGGCGGGCCGTTCGAACAGCTGCCCTCTGCGATCATCGCCGTCATCAAGACCGACCAGGGCATCACCGGCTTCGGCATGGGCGCCGGCGGCAGCGCCGCAGTCGAGATCATCGACGGGCACTTGAAACATCTGCTAATCGACGCCAACCCGCTCAACGTCGAGCAGCTCTGGGACCAGATGTACAGCTCGGCGTTGTTCTACGGGCGGCGCGGGCTCTTCACGATGGCGCTCAGCGCGGTTGACAACGCCTTGTGGGACATCGCCGGCAAGCATGCCGGTCAGCCGGTGCATCAACTGCTCGGCGCCCAGACCCGTGACCGGATCGCGATCTACCAGAGCGGCGGCGATATCACACAGGCACAGGCAGGGGGCATCCGGCACTTCAAGCTGTTCCCGCGTGTCGGTCCGGACACGCCGGCAGCCGCGATGAACCGTACGATCGACCAGGTGCTGGCGGCCCGCGAGACCATGGGGCCGGAGGGCAACCTGATGACCGACTGCGTCTCGCGCACCGGCACCGTCGACTGGGCCGTCGGCTTCGCCGAGCGGCTGCGACCGGCCAACCTCTACTTCATGGAGGAGCTGCTCTCACCCGACGACGTGTTCGGCTACGCCGAGCTAGTGCGGCGGGTCGGCGGCGGCGGGCCGGGATGGACCCGCATCGCCTGCGGCGAGCACGAGTACACCCAGCACGGGTTCGACGTGCTGGTGCGGCTCTCGTCCGCTGACGTGCTGCAGCCGGACATGACCTGGTGCGGCGGCGTCACCGCTGGGCGACGCATCGCACGGTTGGTCGAGGCGGCCGGCCTCGAGATCATCCCTCATCGTGGCGGCAGCCTCTGGGGGTTACCGATTGCCCTGACCTCGCCCAGCTGCACGATGGCAGAAAGCTTCCCGGCCGGGTCGGCGATACTCGACGCCATGAAGCCGCAGGCCGAGAACGGCGATTTTCTCGCGCCGGACGCGCCAGGATTCGGGACGCAGCTGACCGAGGAGCTGGTGCTGGACCATCGGCTGACAGCGTCGCGGGCGGGCTGACGACCGTGGCGGTCGCCACTCCTCGGTGTGCTCCCTCGGTCGCGAGGAGTGCAGCATTCGCGCGATCGAGTTTATGGAAGGGACACCCCGGCGGAGAAGGTCTGCACGCTGTTCATCGACGATGAGCAGCCCGCGGGATGGTCGGTATTCCGAGCCGAGCGCCTGCCCAGCCTGTATCCATGAGATCGGCCCTCGCGGCATCCGCCCGTGGGACACGTTCGTGGGGCAGAACCTGGTGACCCCGACGCTGGCGGATCGGTTACTCGGGGCGGAAGCCCCCACCTCGCCTGACGTCGGACACGGATGAGACCACAGCCACAGATTCCAGAGCAGATTGAAGACCATCGCGACGAGCACTGGCACCGCGAAGGAACGCGGCAAATCGAGACCGCACTCGACGCCGAAGTCTTCATCGAGCAGATCGGCTTCACCGCCTGCCTCACCGATGCACGGCGACCGGGGCCGTCACTGTATGTGGCGGTCTGTGGCCGACGCGACGCCGTGATGCCGCGCAATGTGCAGACAGACCCCGAGGCCTCGCTCACGTGGCGGTTGAAGGATGAACTGGTGGGGCGCGGCAGGGTCTACTACGCGAAACTTGCACGCGGCAGGGCCACGTTCCTCGCCCCCGGCATGATCCCGTACTTTCACGCCGTGTGGGGCGTACGCAGATCGGAGGAGAGACAGCAACTGAGCAGGAATGCCCGCGCGGTCTTGCGCGTGCTCCGCCATGAGTGGGAATTGGGCACGGCCGACCTACGCGAAGAATCGGGGGTCAAGGATCGTGCGTCGTTCACCCGCGCGGTGGATGAACTCCAGGCCGCCATGATTGTCGTGCCGAGCCAGGTCGTCTATCAACCGAGGTTCACCTACATCTGGACGCTTGGCGTAGGACGGTTTGCCAAACCACTGGCCCGGCGCGTCAGCCGAGACACGGCCATCCGCGAAATCGCGCTGCTTTCTGGCCGGAGCGGGTATGACGATTCCCGGTGAGATGGCCCGCGCGACCGGGCTGTCCCGACCAGAGGCCGGACGGGGCAACCGTGGGCTGGTGGCCGAAGGCTACGCGACCATGCCGGCGTCGGGTGTGTATCAATTGGCCGCGCGCGGCCTCGGGGCGCGTTCCGTTCCAGTATCAACCCGCACGACATCGACCCGCCGGTGAAGCCCGAGAGTCCGGCCATGACCGGCGAACGGTGTACGAAGGTCTGGTCGACGTCGCGATCCCGGTCACGCCGAACGCCGAGCGGCTCAACTGGACGAAGCCGGACAAGCCGGAGGTGATCTAGGTGCCGGTGTCGCTGCTGTGTCAGGTGGATCGGTCTCACGTTCACGGCCGCTTCCATCCCGTCTGATTCCGACCCCACGCAGGTATAATCGGCTGATTCTCAGCGACGAGTGCCTCTCGAGCCACGCGCCATCGACACTCCGCTCGACCGGACCTCGTCCCTCGTCACTCACCTGACGCCGCTGGGGAGGGCAGGATGTTGCGCATCGACCGAACGGGACTCGCGCTGGTAGCTGTCGTCCTGGTAATCGCCGGGGTCGCGGCTCAGCCCCGTGCCACACCGTATCGTCTCGTCGAGGACTGGCCACAGCTTCCGATGCGCATGAACGGCGGGGAGTGGGGTGAGACCATCGGCGTGGATCGTGACCCGGCAGGGAACATCTGGGTCCTGCATCGGTGCTTCGGAACCCGGCCTGCCGGAGCCGCCACGTGCGTCGGTCGGGACGACATCCCGCCGATTCTGAAATTCGATCCGTCTGGCCAGCTCATCGACAGCTGGGGCGAAGGGCGTTTCGCGTTTCCCCACGGCTTTCACATCGATCCGGACGGCAACATCTGGGGGACCGACGCCAACGGGAGCGAGACCGTGCTCGGCCTGTCAGCCGGAGGCCGGGGGCATCAGGTCTTCAAGTTCAGTCCGACTGGCAAGCTGTTGTTGACGCTCGGGACGGCGGGGGTCGCGGGGCATGGTCCGGATACCTTCGACCGGCCGACCGATGTCGCCGTCGCCTCGAATGGCGACATCTTCGTGACGGATGGCCACGGGACCAACAACCGTGTGGTGAAGTTTGCGCAGGATGGCCGGTTCATCAAGGCCTGGGGACACACCGGCGCGGGGCCCGGCGAGTTCAACCAACCCCACACCATCGCCTTGGATTCGGCGGGGCGGGTGTTCGTCGGCGATCGGTCGAATAGCCGCATCCAGGTCTTCGACCCGGACGGGACCTTCATCGTCGAATGGACGCAGTTCGGGCGCCCAAGCGGCATGTTCATCGATGAGAACGACAGGCTCTACGTCACCGACTCAACGTCGAATGCGAGAAACAACCCCGGCCGGAAACGGGGAATCTACATTGGCAGCGCCAGGGACGGCTCGGTCACCGCCTTCATTCCCGATCCTGATCTCGACCAGCAGGAACAGAACCGAATCTCGGGCGCGTCGGGCATCACCGCGGATCTCGAGGGTAACGTCTACGCGGCCGACGTTGGCCCGCACCGGGTACGGAAGTACCTCGCACCTTAGTGGTCCCGGTCATTAGTACGGTAACGCACCGAGGGTGGCGAGGCGCCCGGCTGGCAAGGCGCGAGGAGGGAGCAGACGGCAGTATTCGACCCACGAGCAACGCCGCCAGGCGGGATAGATCGGCGGTCGAAAGCAGGAAGTGATTCTTGCGCGGGCCCTTCGATTCCACGAGGGGCGGTGTGGGGAACGCGCTTCGCGTCAGGAGGAAAGATGGCCACACGTGTGTCCGGCACCGTCGCTCTGCTCATCTTGGTGGGAGGTCAGACGCTCGCCCAGCAGTTTCCCCCAGGCTACGTCGATCCGGCCCCGCTGTTGGCCGCCGTCGCCGAGGAAATCGGCGAAGCCAATCTACGGTGCATCACCTACTCCGGTACCGCCTACGGCGGCGCCGTCGGCCAGACGTTCGAGAACGCCGTGAACGTCGACTGGCCGCGCATCGATTCGATGGCCAACTACACGCGCACCATCAACTGGGACGCCGGCACGAGCAAGGAGACCTTCGACCGGGCGCCGGGTCTGAATCCTGCCTCGTGGAAGTACGGGATGGGCTGGACTGGCGGCACGCCGACCCAGCAGGCGACCCGGCAAACGCACATCGTCAATGGCGCGTTCGCCTGGCACATCGATGGCGACGGACCGCCGGTGGCTGTCCCGCCCGAGCTCGCGGCGGTGTACCAACTGGAGATGTGGATGAACCCTCATGGGTTCCTCAAGGCTGCACGCCTGCCGGGTGCCAATCCCGTGGCCCTGTGGCGGTGGGAGCAGATCGAAAAAGGCCGCGACGGGAACGTGGTCAGTCCAGAGAAAATGTATGTGGTCGCGATCACGATGTTTGGGAAGTATCGCGTGGATGCCACGATCAACCCACAGCATCAGATACAGCGAATCAAGACGACGGTGAACATCCCGGCGCTCGGCGATTTCAACATCGAGCACGAGTCCACCAATCAGAGAACCTTCGGCAACGTGAAATGGCCGATCGCCTGGCACTCACACCAGGGATGGGACGACAACTGGCAGTTCTACCGCAAGAGCACCGGCCACAATGCCTACGGCGGCACCTTCCCTGATGTGCAGCCCAACGTGTGCGACGATCCGGTTCCGGTGCCGCCGTCGGTGCCGCAGGCGACCTTTCCCCCGCCAGTCACCGTAGAAGAAATGGCCGACGGGGTGTACCTGCTCGGTGGCGGTCCCGCCAATAGCTACATGGTGGAGTTCAACGATTTTGTGGCCGTGTTCGAGGCGCCTGTGAACGAAGAGCGCAGCCTGGCGGTCATCGAGGAAGTGGCGAAGCTGGCACCGGACAAGCCTATTCGGTGGCTGATCAGTTCTCACCCGCACTTCGATCACATCGGAGGGCTGCGGACGTATCTCCACATCGGTTCGACCATCGTGACCCACCTGCAGAACCTCGAGTTCCTGAACCGCGACGTGTTGAGTTACGAGCCGAGGACCATCGAGCCCGACATCGTGTCGAAATGGCCTCCGACCGAGCTGGCGGAAGGCTATATCTACGAGGCCATCCAAGAGAACTACGTGATTACAGACAATTCCCGGATCCTGCGTGTGTATTACGTGCAACCGCTGCGACACGTCACCGGCATGTTGATGGCGTACCTCCCGGCTGAGGGCATCGTGTTTCAGGCGGACCTGTTCGACACGCATGAGCCGCCTCGAGCGGCGCAGCTACCGGCGATGCGCAGCCTGAACACCCAGGTGCAGCGTATGAACCTGGACGTGCGGACGCTCGCACCCGTTCACGGGCACCCGGTGCCCTGGGGCGAGTTCGTGACGGCGCTAAACTCGTTGGAGAGGGCGAACTGAATCCGAACGCCGCAGCGTCACGTCGACGCGCGCGCCCTCGCGGACGTCCTGCGCCGTGTAGTTGCCGACGCCCATCGTGAACAGCTCCATCACCTCGCGAGCGACGTTCTCGTTGACGGCTGCCTTCACATGCACACCGGCATCGAGGTAAGACAGCATCCCC
>JADFPE010000127.1 GCA_022562495.1 Acidobacteriota bacterium | reverse complement strand
GCCTGGGTCAACATACATGGGGAACTCGACGGGGCCGCTCGAGGGAGCCAGGCTGCTATTCAGCGGCAAGAAGACAGCGCCGCTTAATCCGGCAGAACTTGACGAGTGGCTCGGTGAGCTGGAGGTGCAGCTAAACGTTGGGATGCAGGTGCTCGAAGACGCCCTGTGCAACTGGCAGAAGAGCCCTGGCGAATTCACGCCATTCCGTGGTTGATTACGACCCTAGTGTTCCCATCTGTACCGTCTCTTGAGACGGTTCAATTGGTCATGCCCGATTTTGCCCAAGTGCTGGAGCTGCCCAACAACAACACCCGGGGACACGCCCAGACGGACGGCCAATCTGATCACTTCGCGTGCATTCGCATCGAGAGCCAAGAGCGAAGGCAGGAACTCGGAGGGGACCAGAGTCCGTGCTGCGAACTCGTTAGCTTCCTGCTCCTCGGCATTTGAAGGTGTGTCATCTCCTTCTAAGAACAGCTCGTCGCAGCCGTGAAGCAATAAATGGCCAGCTTCGTGAAAGAAAGTGAACCAGAATTGGTCGTCTGTGAGATAACGGAAGCTGAGCAGCAAGAGGGCCTTGTCTCGGGAAAGGAATCGAGTGGCTCCGCTAGCCCGACACCCGGTAGGGGCGCGGACCACCGCCACTGCAACACCACTCTCGGCGCAGTACTTCTGCAACTGCGGAATGAATCGACCCGGGTCCTTCCAATTGGTCAAGGACCGGATTACGGAAAGGCAATCTTGAAACCGGTTCGCATCCCATGGGCCGCATTGAATTGCCTCAGCTTCGATTTCTCCCTGTCTGAGCCAGGCAGCTACGGCTGCCGGTCGCGAATCGAACGACGGCTCTCGTTGAGCCGCGGACGCTTCGTGGCCGCGCTCGTCCTCTTACTCGTGCTCCCACTTGCGACCGCGGTTCCCGCACTCGCCGCGCTGGCACAACGGCACGCTGTGGCTGATCGACTCGGGCACGGGCTTCTTCGGCCGCGTGGACATGGACAAGGGCGAGTTCGAGCCGTTGACCTTTCTGCCCGGCTTCGCACGCGGGCTGACGTTCAGCGGCGACTACGCGATCGTCGGCCTGTCCGACCGGGGCCGAACCCGGGTGCAGATGGATCTCGGTGGACAGGGGGAGGCCCGCCTGTCGCTCTTGACCAGCGCCGGCCAGCGCGGTGTCGGCCTCGTGGTGGGCGCCGACGATGCGCCGTTCGTGTCCCTCTTCGATGCGGCCGGGGCGCAACGCCTGGCGATGGGCATCGTGCAAGGCTCGACGGTCGTCAACCTGGGCGACGGCACACGTCCACGCCTGGTGCTGGGTGTCGCCGATAACGGCCGGGCCAGCGTCGCGTTCTATGACGCGGAGGGGGCACTCGTGCGCGACGTGTCGGCTGACGGTCGGTAGCCGGTCCCGATACGAGAGTGTTCCGCCTCGGCAGGCTCGGTGTTATGCTGCGTGGGTCCCGGCCGCGCCGGTATCTGTGAGCGGGCTGCTAGACGAGGCAAGGATCGCGAGGACGTTCATGGCACATACATACGACGAGCTCGACAAGATGACCGTGGCCCAGCTGCGAGAGATCGCCGAGGCGCAGGATTCGGACGACTTGAGGGGATTCAAGTCGATGCACAAGGCGCCGCTGCTGCAGGCGCTGTGCAAGGCGCTCGGCGTCGATGCCCATGAGCACTACGCCGCCAAGGGCATCGAGAAGGCTGCGATCAAGGCGCAGATGCGCGAGTTGAAGGTGGCCCGGAACGCGGCGATCGAGGTGCACGACCACACGGCGCTCCGTGTCGTGCGCCGTAAGCTCCACAGTCTGAACCGGAAGATCCGCCGCGCCACCGCGTAGGGAGACCGCCATGTACATCAGGCCACGCCTGCCGTCGTTCGTCGTTGCGCTGCTGCTCTTTGCGACGATCGGTCTGGTTGCCCAGCAGGGCGCCGATACCGGTGACCGCCAACGCCGCATCGCGTTCTTCGGCTCCTCGGTGCCGAACGGGACCGGTGACGAGACGGGGCACGGGGGCTACACCGGCCGGATGCGGACGTTGCTCGAGCCACGTGGCTGGGAGGTGCTGAACCGGTCCCGTGGCGGCGACAACACCGTCACCATCGCGCCGCGGTTCGAACCGGAGGGCGCGCCGGACCCCGACACGCGCTATCTGACGACCGTCGACCCAGGCTACGCGGTGCTCGCGCTCTCGCTCGGCAACGAGGGCATCATGGAGTGCGCGCCCGGGGAGACCAGGCGGTGCACGGCAACACAGGATGAGGCCGACCGCATCTACGAGCAGTACGCCAGCGGTCTCTGGACCCTCGTCGAGCGGACCCGCGCGCAGGGTATCGTTCCGATCGTGGCGCTGTGTTACACCCGCAGCGATTTCAACGAGCGGGAATACGCATACACCCGTCGGATGAACCTGTTGATCAATTCCTGGGACGTCCCGAGCGTCAACCTGCTCGGCGCAATCGACGACGGGAGTGGCCGGTGGGCGACGGGGTTCGTCGCCGACGCACTGCATCCGAACTCGGCCGGACACACCGAGATGGCCCACGCCTTCGTGCCCAGCCTGTTCGACGCGCTGGCGGCCGGCAAGCCGCGGCCGGTCACGTCGACTGACCCCGGGTTCATCCGGGTGCGGGGCGGTGCCGCCGCGCCGTTGTCGTTCTCGCCGCACGAGACGATGCGGTCGTTCGCCGTGAGTTTCCTCGTGCGGGCGAGCGGCGACGGCACGGTGGCCGCCGTGGCGGGGCAGACGCTCGACTACGCTGTGGCGCAGCGCGAGTACGGACGGCGGCGGCAGCTGATCGACGTCTACACCCTGGCGCCGAGCGGCCAGACCCGCACCCGTATCGAGGTGATCGATGGGCGGCTGACCTACGCGGGGTCATCGGGCGAGAGGGTGGCTTCGACCGCCAACGCCACCGACGGCGGGTGGCATCACGTCGTGCTCAGCCACTACGTGGCGCGCGGTGAGACGTTGCTGTTCGTGGACGGCGAGCTCGCGGGCTCGGTCGCCGAGCGGCTTCAGCCGGACCGGTTTGTGCTGGGTGGCGCCGGCGTGGCCGGTGTCGCGGCGCCGGACCAGGTCGACTACAAGGACTGGATGATTCACCGCGCCGGGCTCAATGCCGACGAGGCGCAGGCGTTGCACGCCGGCACGCTGCTGCAGGCGAGCCTCGAGCTCTACGCTCCGTTGAGGGACTCGACCGGATCCGCCCGCGTCGCGGTCGAGAACCTGGCGCAGAGTCTGTCGGTCGTCGAGGTCGACACGGCCGGCGTGACCCACAGGCAGAACTGAACGGACACCGCCCGGGGGGCACCAGGCCCTACCCGCCATCGCCGAGGCTACGGCGGACCAGGCAGGGCCGCTGTCGGAACCGGTGGGAGCAAGGCCCTTCAGGGCCGTCAGGAGTCCACACCATGTCCGGTGCGATCGTCGAGTTTCCGAACAACGGCACGACAGGCAACGGGTATCTGGCGGTGCCGGCGTCCGGCAGCGGGCCGGGTGTCATCGTGCTGCAGGAGTGGTGGGGGCTCGTCGACCACATCAAGGCGGTCGCCGACCGCTTCGCCGCCGAAGGATTCGTGGCGCTTGCGCCCGATCTGTATCACGGCGAGAGCACGACGAGCCCCGACGACGCCGGCAAGCTGATGATGGCGCTCGACATCGGGCGGGTCGAGCAGGATCTGCGTGGCGCCATCGACTCGCTGCTGGCCCGCGATGAGGTGACGAGCGCTCGTGTCGGGACCGTCGGCTTCTGCATGGGGGGCCAGCTCTCGCTGTATGCGGCCTGCGAAAACAGGTCGGTCAGCGCCTGTGTCGTGTTCTACGGTATTCACCCGAACGTGACACCGAATCTGTCGGCGCTCGAGGCGCCGGTGCTCGGTTTCTTCGCCGAGAAGGACGAGTTCGTCCCGCCCGCGGCGGCCCGTCAGCTCGAAGCGGACCTGAAGGCCGCCGGCAAGACGGCCACCATCACGATCTTCGACGGGGCGGACCACGCCTTCTTCAACGACACTCGCGCCGAGGTCTACGACAAGGTGCACGCCGCTACGTGCTGGTCGCGGATGCTCGCCTTTTACCGTGAGCATGTCCGATAGCGGGCTCCTGGGGTGGCTGTCGCGTCTGCGGTCCTGGCAGCTGTTCGTGGTGGCCGGTGTGCTCTTTGTCGTCGACGTGCTGGTGCCGGACCCGATCCCGTTCATCGACGAGGTCATGCTCGGGCTGGCGACGTTGATCATGGCGCGGTGGAAGAGGCGTCGGGCATGAGGACCTCGCGGCGCGTGTCGAGCTGGCGTCGATGCGGTCTCCTGGCGTTGCTCGCGATCCTGACGCTGGCCTGGGTGCCGGTCGTGCACACCGCGCAGTCGGGTCTCTCGCCGGACGACCTCGCGTCGTTCGCCCGCTACAAGCGGTTCACCATCTACGATCCGTACTTCACCAAGTACAGCAAGCGATTCTTCGGGGTCGGGTTCGACTGGCACTACTTCAAGGCGCAGGCGGTGGCCGAGTCCAACCTGCGCGAGGACGTCCGGTCTCCGGTCGGGGCGGTCGGCGTGATGCAGGTCATGCCGCGCACCTTCGACGAGATTCAACGCAAGAATCCGGCGATCACCGGGTCGATCGACCAGCCACGCTGGAACATCGCGGCGGGCATCTGGTATGACCGGCAGCACTTTGTGGTGTGGACGGCGGATCGTCTGCTGGTTGAGCGGCTCAAGTTCATGTTCGGCTCCTACAACGCCGGTCGGGCTAGCATTCTTCGGGCACAGCAGTTTGCGTTGGGCGCGGGGTTGAACGAGACGCTGTGGGAGTCAGTCGCCGGAGAGTTGCCGAGGGTCACCGGCCGCCGGAGCCAGGAGACAGTGGCGTACGTCGCGCGCGTCCTCGACATCAAGGAGGCACTGCGGTAATGGAACTCTCGATCATCGTCCTCAATTTCGTCTACGCGATCTGTGGCGCCGCGCTCACGATTGTGTTCATGGCGGTAGCGTTCCGCGTCTTCGACTGGCTGACCCCCTTCGACACGCACGACGAGCTGGCCAAGGGCAACGTCGCCGTCGGGATCGTCGTGGGGTCGATCTTCGTCGGCGTCGGGATCGCGATGGGGCTGGTGATCGGGATGGGGTTGAATTAACCCTTGCGTGGGGCTCCGCCCCACACCCCGGCTCGGTCGCTCGCGGGGCCCCAACGCCCCGCTCCGCTTCCTCGCGGGCGCGCATGTGCGCGCCGCCGGGGTCTCTACCGATGGCTGAGACCGTAGACTTAAGACCCCGGGTCCCGACCGGGAATCACGTAGTGCTCAGCGGAACGTCCAAGAGGCGCTCGAGCTCGGCAATGGCGGGGGCCGCGCCGCCGACCTTGATTGTCGTCATACCCATGGCGCGTGCCGGTTTCAGGTGGCCACCCAGGTCGTCGAGAAAGATGGCCGCTGCGGGCGGGACGTGGAGTCGTCGGCAGACCAACTCGTAGATCTGCGGTTCCGGCTTGTGCATCCCCACTCGGAACGACTCGATGAAACAGTCGAACTCACGTCGGAGCGGCGCCATGCGCGACGGGCGGTCCGGTGTCGCCCAGGCATTGGTGAGTGCGGCAACGCGGAGCCCGGCGACACGCAGGCGGCGGATCGCCGCCAGCATCGGCGCGCGCACCACCGTTGCCTCGGCAATGCGACCGAGCAGACTCGCGCTGTCCAGGCGGTATCCGGCGCCGACCGCTTGCTGCTCGAACGCCGCCCCGAACGCCTGTGCGTCCAGCTCTCCGCGTTCGAGACGCGCCCAGGGGCCGTCGGCGCCACCCTCGACGACCAGCCGGGCGACGAGGCGCGGGGGCAGCCCGCTCTCGGTCTCGTAGGCGGCAATCGCCGGCAACGGCGACTCGAGCACGACGCCGCCCAGGTCGAAGATGACCGCGCGGAATCGCCTCTCAGTGGTCCGTGTCATAAATACGGCCAGGCACCGAGGGCGTCGAGGCGCCCGCCCCCAAGGCACGAGGAGGGAGCCTACCGGCAGTAGTCGACCCCGCCGAGCAGAAGCCGAGCGCCGTCCCTGGCGGGATGTATCGGCGGCCGAATGCGGCCGTAGTTATAACACGGGCCACGAAGGTTCAGGCGGCTGGCGCATCGTATCGGTCTGTCGTCGAGACGATCTGGCCGACCACGTCGCGGCGCTTCGCCATCTTCGGCGGATCAGCCGCCTGCTCGACGAGGCAGGTGCGCGCGACCATCGGACGCAGGCTGATAGCGCCCTGGAGGATGTCTCCTTCTACATTGGGTTGGCGACGGCGACTGGACTGTCGACACGATGGCCCACCTGTGGGTCGACGTGACCGATCTCGAGGACGAGGACGACGAGCGGATCATGGCGGACCGCGCGGCCCGTCCGCGGGCTCATCGGCATCCTGGGCCCAAAGCCAGCAGCCTGAATCCAGAAGCCGCTGAGCCCTCGGGGCCAATGTCGTAAGATCTTCCCATGCCCGGTGATTCGTTCGGTCACGCCTTCCGCATCACGACTGCCGGTGAGTCGCACGGTCCGGGGTATGTCGTCGTCATCGATGGCTGTCCGCCCGGATTGCCGCTGACCGAGGCGGATCTGGCAGAGGACCTGGCGCGCCGGCGCCCGGGGCAGAGCCGGATCGTCACGGCGCGGGACGAGCCGGACGTGCCAGAAATACTTGCCGGCGTGTTCGAGGGCAAGACCACCGGCACCAGTATCGCGGTGCTGATTCGCAACAAGGACCAGCGCAGTCGCGACTACACCGACATCAAGGACAAGTACCGGCCGGGGCACGCCGATTTCACCTACGACGCCAAGTACGGCGCGCGCGACTACCGGGGCGGCGGCCGGTCGAGCGCGCGTGAAACGACGGTGCGGGTCGCCGCCGGCGTGGTGGCGAAGAAGCTGATCGCGTCGGCGTTCGGCGGCCGTGTGGTCGGCTACGTCCGGCAGGTCGGCGGCATCGTGGCCGACATTGCGGATCCGGCAGCGGTGACCCTCGAGCAGGTCGAGCGGTTGCCGGACGGTGAACCGAACATCGTGCGGTGTCCCGACCCCGGCCGGGCGGCTGAGATGGTGACGCTGATCGACCAGGTGCGTGAGGCGCGCGACTCGATCGGCGGGGTCGCCGAGATCGTGGCCACCGGAGTGCCGGCCGGGCTCGGCGAGCCGGTGTTCGACAAGCTGAAGGCGGACCTGGCGAAGGCGCTCTTCAGCCTGCCGGCCGTGCTGGGAGTGGAGTACGGGGTCGGGTTCGGCTGCGCGGTGCTGCGTGGCAGCGAGAACAACGATCTGTTCTACGTCGCCCAGGACGGTACACCGCCGTCAGACCGCCGGATCGCGACACGCACCAACCGCCACGGCGGGATGCTGGGCGGAATCTCGAGCGGGATGCCGATCGTGCTGCGTGCCGCCGTGAAGCCAACCAGCAGCCTGCCACGGGAACAGGAGACGGTGACCACGCGCGGCGAGCCGACCACCATCAGCACCAAGGGACGTCACGACCCCTGCCTGCTCCCGCGGTTTGTGCCGATGGCCGAGGCGATGGTCGCGATCGTGCTCGCCGACCATTGGTTGCGGTGGAAGGCGTCAGGACGGACATCCGCCGGGTTACAGGAGACCGGAGACAGGCGGCAGGAGGCTGGAGACACTTGAGGGCTCCGCCGTCGTCCCACGCAACACCAAGGGGTCGAGAGCCATGCTCCCGACCCCTTGGTGTTGTGACGTCCCGAAGTCCGCCGAATCCTTTGTAGCCGCTCTAGTTCCCGGCCCCCGCCAGCGTGCCCTCGAATCCCTGGAAGGGCGAGAAGCCGCCGGCCAGCGCTTCGAATGTGCCCTGGATCGCCCCGTCGGCGCCGACCTCACCACTGACAACCAAGTCACTGTTGAGCGGGCCCAGACGCAGCTTCATGTCGAAGCGGTACGTGTTGCCGTCCCACGTGAGGTTCTCGGCGGGGATGACCATGAGATTCCCGCGCATCGGGATGTACCACGTGCCTTCCCCGTCTTTCGGCAGATGGAGGGCGGTCGGGAGCGGGTTGTTCCCCATCGGGAGCTCGACGCTGAAGACCGAGCCGGCCGGCAGCGAGGCGAGCAGCGCGTCACGTCGCGTTTCATCGCTCGCGGGTGTCGGGCTGACCCCCTCGTCGACGATGAACTCGAACACGTTGAACATCATCTCGTCGTTCGTCTGGGTGCCAAACCGGACGGTGGCGCTGGGGTCGGGGTTCTTCGGGTTGGCGGCCGAGTTGTCGTAGTGCGCGACGATGTCGAGCCGCGTGCCGGCCGGCAGCGGCACGTTCTTCGCCGGATAGTAGAACAGCTGCCAGTCGAAGTCGTACTTCGGAATGTTGATGAGCGTCTGGTGCTCGCCATTCGGGTAGTTCGCGATCAGCTCCATGTCCTTGCCGCGGGTGTGCATGTGCGGGAAATAGGAGATGATGCTGACGTCCTGGTCGATGATGTACGACGCGCGGAGCTCGTGGTTCGTGGCGCCCGCCGGGATTTCGAATGTGGTCGTGCCGGCCAGGACCGCTATGACCTCCTTCTGCATCTCACCCTCGCCGAAGTAGAGGCCGATCTGCGTCTGGTCGGTTTCGACGGTGCCGCTGGGATGGTAGTGCGCGTTGATGGTCCACTTCTGCTGCGGATACACCCACCGGCCCATGCCCTCCGGGAACTCGTGCGGGTTGGTGCCGACCGACCAGACCGCCAGCACGTCGAAGAACCCGCTCTCACTGCCGCCCTGGGCGGCGCCGGCGGTGGTGAAAATCACGGAATGATGGGTCACCTTGCGGTTGCTGGGTCGGACCTCGATCGCGCGGATCCAGCGCTTCTCCGGAATGTCGAGCGTGTGCGAGAGGTTGGGATAGTAATCGGTGCCCTCGGCCGGGACGGTCACTTCATCGAGCGTCACGATCAGATCCGGCTCGCCGAGCTCCCAGCCCTCGAAGAAGGTCGGGAGCTCGGGGAGGTCGCCCGCGTCCCCTTGGGGCGCGCCGGCGTCGACCCACCGCGAGATGGTGTCGACCTCGTCTAACGTCAGCCGCGAGTCGTTCTTGAAGTATCCAAGTCGCGCGTCGGCGAACCAGGGCGGCATCGCGCCACTCACGACCTTGTCCCTGATGCCACGCGCCCACGGCCGCACCTCGTCGTAGGAGCGGAGGGCCATCGGCGCCAGCTCACCCGGACGGTGACAGGACACACACTTCTCATAGAGGATCGGCGCCACGTCGCGCGTGAACGTGACCTCGTCCTGCGCCGCCACGGCGACGCTGAAGGAACCCGAAACCAGTGTGACCAGAGCCACTGCCACGCCTATCGCCGCCGGACGGCCGAATCTGCTGCACGCTGTCATGGTGATTCTCCTCAATGCTTCAGCAACACACAAATCCCCAGTAGGATATCACACCGACGGGCCTGACCACCGATCTCGGAGACCGGCGGAACCGGGCTCGCAGGCGGTGCCTGCCTCGCCGTAGCTCGATACCCGAGCGACGGAGCATCGAGCGAAGACGAGTATACTCCGAGGTCATAGGTGCCCAGCGTCGAGGAGGGAAGGCCCAGATGTCGAGAGGAATTCGGATCGGCGCCGTGGCGGTAGCGCTCGCGGTGATGTTCGCGCTCGGCTGGGGCGTCGCCAGGACCGGCATCGGCCAGGCGGTGCCGATCGAGTCGCTGAGCGACCTGGAGCGGGATTTCACCGAACGGATGCAGAATGTGGTCCTCGTCGGGCACTTCACGATCGAGGGGCGCGAGACCGGCGGCGGCAGCCCCGAGCGCTACGAGATCGCGCGCGTCGTCAAGATCGGTGACGACCGGTGGCGGTTCGATGTCCACATGGTCTACGGCAGCGTCGACGCCACCCTGCCGGTGGTGGTGCCGATCGTCTGGGCCGGCGACACGCCGATGGTCTCCATTACCGATTTCACGATTCCGACCCTTGGTACCTTCACCGCCCGTGTGTTCTTCTACGGCGACCGCTATGGCGGCTCCTGGCAACACGGCCGGTTTGGCGGGCTGATGTACGGCCAGATCGAGCCGATGGACGCGAACTGAGCGACGCGCGACCGGCGGCGGAACGCCTTGCCTCCCCGATGTCAGTTCCGTGTCCGGTCCAGAAACTTCTGCATGAGGCGGCGCGGTTCGTCCGTGTCGTAGGCGCTCGTGAAGGACTGCATGCCCGCCTGGATGGCGTGGTCGAGTGGCTCTGTGTCCCACTGTCGTACCAGGATTTTTTGCAGACGGATCGCACGGGCGCCGGCGGCACCGATGGCTCTCACCCAGGCCTGGGTCGCGTCGTCGAGCTCGAGTGGGGGCACGACCCGGTCGACCAATCCACACCGTTCGGCGTCCGCGGCTGAGATCGATGTCCCGGTGTAGACCAGCTCCCGCGCCTTTCCGGCCCCAACCAGCCTCGGGAGCAGTGCCGCTTCGATCACCGACGGGATGCCCACGGTGACCTCGGGCATCCCGAAGGTCGCGTCGTCGCTCGCGACCCGCAGATCGCACGAGGCGGCGATCTCGAGTCCGGCACCCAGACAGTATCCGTGGATGCGGGCGATGACCGGTACCGGGAGCTCGCGAATCGCCGCACACGCCAGGTGCAAGCGTGAGATGAACGGGTGGGCGGTCGTCGTATCGAGGCAGACCATCTCGCGGATGTCGGCGCCGCCGATGAACGCGCGTTCCCCGGCACCAGACAGCACGACGCAGCGCAGCTGATGGTCGGGCTCGAGCGCCCGGAGTGCCGCGGTCAACTCGCGAATCAGATCGGAGTCCAAGACGTTGAGACGCGTCGGGTTGTCTACCGTGACGCGGGCCAGGTGACCCGTGTCGCCGAGCGGCTCGATCTCGGTGTGGATGTGCGGGCGTTGGTCTGGGGGCATAATCTCTCCGGGGGCATGGTGCAGGCCGCAGGGGCGGATGACAGCTCGGAACCGTCAGCATAGACGACCAGATGCGGCGCACGGACAGAATCGTCGTCACCGGCGGGGCCAGCAGAATCGGCCGGGCGCTCGCCCGGCGGTTCACCTCCGAGGGCGCGCGCCGCGTGGTGGTGGTCGATAACGACGCCGACGGCGCCCGGCGTGTGGCGGCCGAGGTCGGCGGTACGGCCGTGCCCGCCGATGATGACCGCTGGCTTCGAGGGATGCGCACGCTGCAGGCCTGCTTCCCCGACGTGTCGCAGGCCGGTTGAGAGCGTGGCGCCGCGCCACCCTACGATCGGCCTGTCGTTGGGCCGATTCACGAGAACTGATGATCATCAAACCCCGAATCCGCGGTTTCATCTGCACCACGGCGCATCCGAGAGGGTGCGCCGCCAATGTCGATGCTCAGATCGCCTACGTGACCAGCCAGGGCGGCGTTGCGGGCGGGCCCAAGCGTGTGCTGCTGGTTGGCGCATCGAGCGGTTACGGCCTGGCGTCGCGCATTGTCGCGGCGTTCGGCTGTGAGGCCGCGACCCTCGGGGTGTCCTTCGAAAAGGCACCGCGCGACAGCCGAACTGCGTCGGCCGGTTGGTACAACAATCGTGCGTTCGAGGCGCGGGCACGGGCGCGCGGCCTCTACGTGGAGACGCTCGATGGCGACGCCTTTTCCGACGCAGTGAAGCAGCAGGCGATCGAAACGATCGCGGCCGATCTCGGCCAGATCGACCTGTTGGTCTACAGCCTCGCGTCGCCGGTTCGTCAGCACCCGCGGACCGGGCAGCTGCACCGTGCGGTCATCAAGCCGCTCGGCGAATCTTTCCATGTGAAGACATTGAACGTGGACAAAGCCATCGTCCAGACCGTTGATCTCGCTCCTGCCGACGAGGCAGAAACCGCGGCCACGGTCGCCGTGATGGGCGGCGAAGACTGGGAGTTCTGGATTGACGCGCTGGCGGGAGCGGGGCTGCTGGCGGACGGGTGTCGCACCGTGTCGTATACCTACATCGGCAGCGAGCTGACCTGGCCGATTTACTGGCACGCGACCCTCGGCAAGGCCAAGGAAGACCTCGACCGCGCGGCGAGGGCGATCAACGCTCAGCTCGGCGACATCGGTGGGAGGGCGCAGGTCGCGGTCCTGAAGGCAGTGGTGACTCAGGCGAGCGCGGCGATCCCAGTTGTGCCGCTGTACAACGCGTTGCTGTTCGACGTCATGAAGACGCAGGGGAGCCACGAAGCCTGCATCGATCACATTTACCGTCTGTTCGGTACCGCGCTGTACGGCGGGTCGCCAGAGGTTGACGAGGCGGGTCGCTTGCGGCTCGATGCGTGGGAGCTCGCAGCGGAGGTGCAGGACGAGATGCGGCGCCGCTGGCCGTTGGTGAGCACTGGAAATCTTGGCGAACTTGCCGACCTGGAGGGCTATCGGGCCGACTTCTTGAAGCTGTTCGGCTTCGGCATCGAGGGGGTCGATTACGACGAGGACCTTGATCCGGCGTTGTCCGAACTCTAGCAGAACGCGCGCTCGTAGCGCCAGCCGGTGTCGAGCATCCAAATCCGGTGGCGCGGGCCCTCGCACTCGATGCGGCCTGTTTCATACCCGCAGTCCTCGGCGTAGAGTGCCACTCGGCCGCCGTCGACCGGGTGGATACGGCCGAGCAGCGCCTCCCGCGGCCAGGTATCGACTGCGGTGAGGGCGTCACGCACCGTGGCGTGTCCGCACAGTCGTGTGGTCAACGCAAACGTGGGGTTCGCGAACTGGATCTCGCCCGCCCTGTGGGCCCCGAGCGCGTCCTCGGGCCGCCGCCACCGGTGGTCCTGGATCTCGCCGCCGTCGACGCGGACCGTCTCCGGGTTCGACGCGGCCGCGAAGAACCAGGTGACGAATCGGATCGGGCTCGACACGGGCGTCGTCCACTGACAGACCGGGTGCAGATCCGCCGGGTCGACCCGGACGCCGGCTTCTTCGTGGGCCTCGCGGGCGGCCGCCCGCCGCGCCGCGGCTTCCGCGTCGGTGTCCCCGCCGGGCAGGTGGTCGCCAGGGTCGACCCGTCCTCCCGGGAAGACCCAATAGCCGCCCATGAACCGCAGACCGGGGTTCCGGCGCAGATACAGGATCTCGGGCCCGGAGGCGGTGTCGCGGAGCAGCACGACAGACGCGGCCGGAGCTGGCTCGACGACGTTCGAGGGTGACTGAGGCATCCGCAGTTGCGCCCCATGGTACGCTAGACATCTCCTAGGGGGCGAGATCGTGACGTATTGCACAACTATGGACGTCGCGGAGATGTCTAGCAGTCCGTGGTGAACGTCGTGCGTCGCACCGAGGGTAGTGAAGCGCCGGCCTGGCAAGGCGAGACGAGGGAGCATACCGGCAGTATTCGACCGGGGAACAATCCGCCCGTGCCACGGCTTCGGCGAGACCTGGCCATAGCCCGAACAGGAACTGGCCGGGCGGCGGCTGGCGCCGCCAGACCGGATGCAGCGCCAGCCGAATGCAGCG
>JADFPE010000126.1 GCA_022562495.1 Acidobacteriota bacterium | reverse complement strand
TCCGGGGCCGGCGGGGCCAGCGGCGTTATTACCGAGAGGTCGCCCGACAGTCGCTTCAGGTCGGTACGTACCTCCGCGAACGACTGATGCCGACGGTCCGGCTCCTTCGCCAGCAGCCGGTCGAGCGCCGTCCGCGCGGATTCTGGCAGGGCCCCCTGGTACTGGGTGACCGGCGGTGGCGGGTCGCGCAAGATCGCCGCCATCGTGCCGCTCTGGCTGGTGCGGTGGAACGGCTGCACGCCGGCCAGCATCTCGTAGAGCAGGATGCCGAACGCGAAGATGTCCGACCGCGTGTCTGTCTGGCCGCCGAGGAGCTGCTCGGGCGCCATGTAGCCGGGTGTGCCGACCCGGACGCCTGATTCGGTGATCGGGCCGACGGTCTCAGCGTTGTCGAGTGGACCAGAGGCCGACTCGATCGCCTTGGCAAGCCCGAAGTCCATCACCTTGACGTGCCCTTGCCCGGTCAGCATCACGTTCGCCGGCTCGAGGTCGCGATGCACCAGCCGGTGCGTGTGCGCTTCGTCGAGCGCCTCGGCGATCTCGCTGGCGATCTCGAGAGCCCGCTGGGGTGAGACCGGTCCCCGCGCCAGTGAGGCCTGCAGCGCCTCGCCCGAGACGTACTCCATGACGATGCCGGTGCGGGCGTCGACCTCGGCGATCTCGTAGATCTTGCAGATGTAGGGATGGTCGAGCGCCGCCGCCGAGCGAGCTTCGCGGTGCAGCCGCTCACGCGGGGTCGGGTCGCTCTCGAGCGCCTCGGTCACGAACTTGATCGCGACCTTGCGTCCGAGCTGCGTGTCGTCGGCCAGGAACACCTCGCCCATGCCGCCCTTGCCGAGGCTGTCGAGGATGCGGTAGCGGGAGGATGGAGGACTCATTGGTCTTCAGGCTGCAGGCTTCGGGCGCTCGGGATTCGATCCTCACCGGGAGCAAGGCTCCAGCCTTGCCCGGATGTCTACACGCGTGCGGCCAGGTGTAGCCCACCCGTCCCACCCGTCGACTTCCGTGTAGAAGAGCGCCGTCGCGTCCCGGTCGGCTTCGAGGTTGGCGCGCAGCAGCTCCCCGGCGCCACCGGGCAGCCGGTTCGCATTGGCAAGCCCGTAGGCGAGCGCGGTCAGCGCGAAGACCGCGATGGCGAGCCGAATCAGACTAGAGCACTCGCTCAAACAGAATCCCTCCAAACGCGAGATACGCCGCGATGAACGTCAGCACCAGGTTGAAGGTCTGGCCGACGAGGTAGAGCTGAATCGGTCGGCCACCCTGGACCTGACCCCTCAGCTGCTTCAGGTTCGATTCGAGTCCGATGCTGACGAACGCGAGACAAAAGAGCCAGCCCCGGAAGTCCGAGGTCAGATCCAGGATGCCGGTCACCGCCGCGTCGCCCAGCACCGGCGTCAGCACGAACGAGAACAGCAGCGACGCGCCGATGAACCCGAGGATGAACTTGGGGAACCGGGTCCAGATCTCGGAGACGGCCGGCCGCGCGGCCCCCTCCTTTTTCTCGATCGTCGTGACCCAGTAGACCGCGACGAGGAACGCGACCACCCCGATCAGGACGTTCTGGATCATCTTGACGACCGCCGCCACCTGCCCCGCGTCTTCCCCCAGCATGGCGCCGGCCGCCACGACCGCGCCGGTCGCGTCGACGGTGCCGCCGATCCAGGCGCCGCCAATGATCGGGTCGAGCCCGATCGCCCGGATGCCGAGCGGCATCAGGATCATCATGACGACGGTGAAGATCAGGGTCATCCCGACCGCCAGGGTCAGCTCGTCCTTCTTGGCACGGGCCGCGGCCGCCACGGCGATCGCCGCCGAGACTCCGCAGACCGACGTGGCCGCCGCGATGACGATGACCAGCGACGGACTGGCGATCTTCAGCACTCGGGTGCCGAAGCGGTACATGAAGAAGATGACGATCGGGGTGACCAGCCAGGCGACGAACAGTCCCGGAGGGCCCAGGGTCAGGATGCGGTTGAACAGGACTTCGGCGCCCAGCAGCACCAGCCCGGTCTTGATGTAGAGCTCGCTCCGGAGCGCCGGTTTGAGCCAGCCCGGCGTGCCGATGGTGTTGGAAATGACCAGGCCGAGCAGCAACGCCCAGAAGGCGTAGCCGACGCCGGCGGCCCGGATCCCGGTCTGGTTGGCGAAGAAGTAGGACAGGACTGCCAGCAGGAACAGCGCGACGAAACCGGCCTGGTGCCGGATGAGTGACCCGCCCATGATCCGCACCGCCAGCGCGGTGATCAGCGCGAGCCCGAGCCCGAGGAGGGCGAGTGCGAGCACCCGGCCCTCGAACGCCGTTCCTGGGTCGGCGGTCCAGCGGCCGACGCCGGGCACCGCGGTGACCAGCTCGAACACCGCGACCGCGATCAGCAGCCCACCGAGCCAGATGGCCCACCAGTCCTCGGAGGTCAGCAATGTCGGCTGGCGGGTGGCCGGCGGGGCACCATTCTGCATGAGCAAGTTGCTAGCGATTCGCGCCGTTCCAGGTAGCGAATCCGGCGCGGCGCCGGCGGGCCTGAAGGTCCTTGCGACACCAGACCGGCGTCGATAAAGCTGAGCGCCGGGATTATAATGCTTCCCAACGCCGACACCCGAACAAACCAACCGCGCAAGGACCGCTCATGACCCCTAGACATTTCCTCAGGATGACATCGTCACGGGTGAAGCAAGTTCCGATAGCCGTGCTCGCGCTCTGGATGACGAGCCACGGCGCCCTCGTGACGGCGCAGCGGGACACGCTGCAGCTCCCCGGTCTGCGGGCACCGGTCGAGATCGTGACCGACCGGTGGGGCATCAATCACATCTACGCCGAGAACGAGGCGGACCTGTTCTTCGCGCAGGGTTACGCGGCGGCGCGCGACCGGTTGTTCCAGTTCGAGGTCTGGCGGCGGCAGGCGACCGGGACCGTGGCCGAGATCCTCGGCCGGCGAGAGCTCGAGCGGGACGTCGGCGCGCGGTTGCACCGATTCCGCGGCGACATGACCACCGAGATGAACCACTACCACGACCGGGGCGACCAGATCATTCCGGCCTTCGTGCGTGGCATCAACGCCTACATCGACCAGACCGTCGAGCACCCCGACCTGCTCCCGATCGAGTTCCGGTTGCTGGGCATCACCCCGCAGCACTGGACCCCGGAGGTGGTGATCTCACGTCACCAGGGGCTGGTGGGGAACGTCGGCTCCGAGATCCGCAACGCCCGTGCCGTGGCGCTGCTGGGCGCCGCCGCGGTCAAAGAGCTGAACTACTACTACGGGAACCCGGACCTGACGATCGACCCGGCGATTGACGTGTCGCTGCTGAGGGACGACATCCTGGATCTCTACCGCGCCCATCGGCGCCCACTCCGGTTCCAGCCGGAGGACGTGACGGCCGCGTATCGCGGCGACCCGGAAGCCTTCGAGCTGCTCGCGGCGGCGCTGCCGAGCGAGATCGATATGACGCAGGAGGACGACGACGCGATCGGGAGCAATAACTGGGTGGTGGCCGGCAGCCGCACGTTGACCGGGTTCCCGATGATGGCCAACGACCCGCACCGCGCCCAGGGGGCGCCGTCGCTGCGGTACTGGGTCCATCTGGTGGCGCCCGGCTGGAACGTCATCGGCGGCGGCGAGCCGGTGCTGCCCGGCGTGTCGATCGGCCACAACGAGCACGGGGCGTGGGGGCTGACGGTGTTCGGGCAGGACAACGAGGATCTCTACGTCTACGACACGAACCCGGCCAATCCGAACCAGTACCGGTATCTCGGCCGCTGGGAGAACATGACCATCATCGAGGACTCGGTGCCGGTCAAGGGGGAGGCGCCGGTCGCGGTCGAGCTCAAGTACACCCGCCACGGACCGGTGCTCTACGAGGACATCGCCAACCACACGGCCTACGCGGTGCGCGCCGCCTGGCTCGACTACGGGTCGGCGCCGTACCTGGCCAGTCTGCGGATGGACCAGGCCCGCACCTGGGACGAGTTCCGGGAGGCGTGCAGCTACAGCCGGATCCCCTCCGAGAACATGGTCTGGGCCGACCGCGACAAGAATATCGGTTATCAGGCGGTCGGCGTGTCGCCGATCCGGCCGCACCACAGCGGGTTGGTCCCGGTGCCAGGTGACGGCCGCTACGAGTGGGACGGCTATCTGCCGATCAAGGCGTTGCCGCACGTGCTCAACCCGGAGAAGGGGTTCTACGGCACGGCGAACAACTACCTGGTGCCGGACGGGTATCCCTACTGGGAGGCGCTGCACTACACCTGGGGCGACCAGATGCGCGCGGCGCGGGTGGAGGAGGTGCTCGACTCCGGGCGGCACATGACGGTGGCCGACATGATGCGGCTCCAGCATGACGAGCTCACCGTGGCGGGTCGGAACATCGTGCCGCTGCTGCGTGAGGTCGAGATTGACGATCCCCAGGTCG
The DNA here is from genome assembly GCA_022562495.1 of Acidobacteriota bacterium. Taxonomy (GTDB): domain Bacteria; phylum Acidobacteriota; class Vicinamibacteria; order Vicinamibacterales; family UBA8438; genus NP936. The sequence goes on along the minus strand of JADFPE010000126.1, from coordinate 9,126 downwards.
CGCGGCTGCGGGACCTGCTGCTCGACTGGGACTACGTGCTCGACAAGGACTCGGTCGCGGCGGCGGTCTACGCCACCTTCGAGCGCCGGCTGCGCGACAACGTCCGCGACGCGGTGGTGCCGGAGAAGGCGCGCGCGGTGATCCGCGGGATCAATACCAAGCGGATGATCGACTGGCTGGTCGCGCCCGACGGCCGGTTCGGCGACGCGCCGGTCGCGGGCCGGGACGCGATGCTGGCTGACACACTGGCCGAGACCCTCGTCGACTTGACCGAGAGACTCGGTCCCGATCTGTCCACCTGGCAGTACGGTCAGGAGCAGTTCAAACACGCGTTGATCCGCCATCCGATGACGGCGGCGGTGACCCCCGACCTGCGGCGCCGGCTCGATGTCGGGCCGCTGCCGCGTGGCGGCTACGGCGGCACGGTGCACAACACCGGTGGCGGCGACAACCAGACCTCCGGCGCCTCGTTCATGATCGTGGCTGACACCTCGGACTGGGACAACTCGGTCGGGTTGAATACCCCCGGACAGTCGGGCAATCCGGACAGCCCGCACTACCGCGATCTGTTCGAGCTGTGGGCGCGCGGGAAATACTTCCCGATCTTCTTCAGCCGCGCCAAGGTCGACTCGGTCGCCGAACGCACGACGTTGCTACGTCCGGCGTCGTCGACCTCGCAGGGTGCCGGGGGGCGGCCATAGCGCTGTAGCAGGGCCCTTCAGGGCCGCCGAAGATGCTGTAGCAGGGCCCTTCAGGGCCGCCGAGGAGCCGGGAACTCGAAGTGCCCATCGTCTAGAGCCCACAGCCTGATGGGCGAGGCCGTCGGCCACGCGTGAAGTGGAGGACACGATGAACAGGAACACACTGATGGCGGTGGTGGTGGTGGCGGGGATGCTGCTGTTGCCGGGGAGCGCGATAGCGCAGCTCGACGACACCGAGGTCTGGGCGTCCCACCTGTCGAACGAGTATCGGGTAGTGCCCAACGTCACCTATGGCCTCGCGAACAACTGGGAGGCCAAGCTCGATCTCTACCTGCCGCGCGGCGTCGACGGGCCGACGCCCGTGTTGCTGTATATCCATGGCGGCGGGTGGGTCGGCGGGACGAAAGAGAGCAGCGTGCTGCGGCTGTTACCCTGGCTGGAAATGGGCTGGGCGGTGGCCAACATCGAATATCGACTCGGCGAGGTGTCGCTCGCGCCGGCCGCCGTCGAGGACTGTCTGTGCGCGTTGCGCTGGGTGATTCGTAACGCCGAGGACTACAACATCGACCCGTCCAGAATCGTCGTGACCGGCAACTCCGCGGGCGGTCATCTGGCGCTGACGACCGGCATGATCCCCGCGTCGGCCGGGCTCGACCGCCAGTGCCCCGGGAGAGAAACGTTGTCGGTCGCGGCGATCATCAACTGGTATGGCATCACCGACGTGGGCGATCTACTCGACGGTCCGAACATGAAGAGCTACGCGGTCGAGTGGATGGCCAGCATGCCCAACCGCGACGAGATCGCCACGCGGGTGTCGCCGTTGACCTATGTGCGGACAGGGTTGCCGCCGATCCTGACGATCCACGGCGACGCCGACCCGACGGTGCCGTATCAGCATGCGGTGCGGCTGCGCGAGGCGCTCGACGGGGTTGGGGTGGCGAATCAGCTGCACACCGTGCCGGGCGGGCGTCACGGTGGCTTCAACCGCGAGCAGACGATCGCGATCTTCGAGACGATCCGGCAGTTTCTGGGCGCCCACGGCCTGATGACCGGCGGCTCGCGCACCTCGTCCGGCGGAGGCCCGTAGGTTCGACGCTCGTGCTTCGACAAAGGTCCGGTGTGCTCTGCTCAGGATGCGCGGATCAGTGGAGGGGTGGGGCGGCTGAGGACAGTCGAGCGACGCGCACGTTCACGTGGGTGGCCGATGCGGCGCAGGCCTGACGAGCGAAACCCGAAGCCTTGGAGGAAACGTGAGGCAATCTTTGGTCGGCAGACGCGCACGGTCCGAGCGTGTCTCACTCGTCGCCGCGCTCGTTGCGGCGGTGCTCTCTCTGCCGTCGCTCGCCTCACCGGCGCTCGCGCAGGACCTCGCTGCGGCCGTCGACGCGTTCTGGGCCGCCGGTTCGCCCGACGAGATCGACCGGGCGGTTCAGACGATCCTGGCACTGGACCCGGACGTCGAGCCGCTGTGGACCAACCTCCGGGCGGGCGCGACCTACAGCGACGACGTACCGCGTGGGCGCCAGGTGCTGACACGCGCGAATGCGGACGGTGTCGAGCACCGCTACGTGCTCTACGTGCCGGAGGACTACGACCCCGCACGCCGTTACCCGGTGCGCGTTTACCTGCACGGCGGGGTCGCCCGACCGCGCCGCGCGGACAGTGATTGGTGGCGGAACCACGAGCGATTCGCCAGATCCGACTCGCTGGTCGTGTTTCCCGAGTCGTGGGTTGACTCCGTGTGGTGGGAATCGAGCCAGGTCGAGAACTTGACCGGGGTGCTCAACGACATCAAGCGGCGCTACAACGTGAACGAGAACGCGGTCTACCTGCTCGGTGTCTCCGACGGGGCGACCGGGGTCTTCTATCACGCCTTCAAGGCGCCGACACCGTGGGCGGCGTTTCTGTCGTTCAATGGGCATCCGGTGGTGCTGGCCAACGCGTCGACCTTTGCCGATGGCCAGATGTATGTCACCAACCTCCGCAACAAGCCCATTTTCGCGATCAACGGCGGACAGGATCGCCTGTATCCGATCGACTCGGTCGTGCCGTTCCTGCAGTTGTTCGTCAATGCCGGGGTCTCCATCGACTTTCATCCCAGGCCCGAGGCCGGGCACAACATGCAGTGGTGGGGCGAGGAGAGCCCGAACATCGACCAGTTCATCGTGGGTCAAGCCCGCCGGCCGTTGCCCGACCGGCTGGTTTGGGAGACCGAGTCGGCCGAACGGTTCAACCGGGCGCACTGGCTCGTCATCACCGGGCTGGGGAGCGTCGAGGGAGAGGCCAGCTTCGACGACTTCAACGAGATCACGCCGCCGGCGCCCAGCATCCCGATCGGGTTCAACATGCTGGGTGAGCTCGACAGCCGGGACGGCATCCAGCTCATCGACATCGTCCAGGGGTCGATGGCCGACGCCGCCGGTGTGCGGGCCGGTGACATTCTGGTCGAGATGAACGGCATCCGCGTGGCGACGATCGATGATCTGCGCACCGCCGTCCAGGCGTCGCCGGATGGGCCGGGGCTGCCGATCCGGCTCCGGGTCGAGCGCGGTGGCGTGCCGATGACGTTCACGCTGAGCCCGCCTGACAACCTACAGGCGCCGCCGCCCCGGCAGGCGTTTCCGCACCCCGAGCCGTCAGGACGGGTGCAGCTGGTGCGCGGGAACAACGACATCGTGGTCGTGACCCGCGGCGTCCGGCGGTACACGCTGCTGCTCTCGCCCGAGCAGTTCGATTTCACCCAGCCGTTCCGGGTGACCACCAACGAGGTGCGGTCGTTCGAGGGGATGGTGGAGCCGAGCCCAGAGACCCTGTTGCACTGGGCCGCCCGCGACCGCGACCGCACGATGCTGTTCGGCGCCGAGCTCGAGATCGAGGTCGGCGCGAGGTGACGGGGAAGACCCTGGCAGTTCGTGGTGACAGTCCTGGGTCGCACCGAGGGTGGCGATGCGCCGGCGTGCCACCCGCCGACGTCGATCGAGAGCGACTGGTGTCGAGGAGATCTCAGAAGCGGAGGCGCAGGCCGCCCCCCGTATGAAAGCCCCCGGTCTCGACCGCGACCGTGCCCCCATCGTGAGACGGCAGGTCGATCGTCGCCCGGCTGAACCGCGCCAGCACGCCAACCCCAAAGTGGCCGGAAAAGTAAAACGTCACGTCGGCGCCGACATTGAACCCGACTTTCGACCGTGACTGCCGGCCGGTGGTGGTCCCGGTGTACGTCGCCGTGTCGTACGGGTACGCCTGGGTGAACAGCACGTCGGTGACCAGGTCTTGTGTGATGTTGAAGAACGTCGGTCCTCCGAACACCGCGATCTCGAGCGCCTCGTTGACGGGCAGCACCCAGATCCCCTGGACATGCACAGCCGTTTCCTCTCGCCGCAAATCTCCCTGTGTACCGCTGATTTGACGGTCCCGGTCGAAGAAGAAGGGGTGGGGGATCCGTGCCGTCACGCTCGCGTCATCAATTTTCGTGAAGACTGAGACGGCGACCCCGACCGCGAGGTTCCGCCACAGGCGCACGGCGCCGCCCACGTCGTACAGCGGTCCGCCGCCCAGTCGGTAGTCGGCGTCGAGGTCTCCGTCTTCTACGAACGTGGTGAACACGATGTTGTCAGCGAAATTCCTCGACGTCACGAGATAGCCCCCGTTGAGGGTGACGAATCCGCGGGCGCCCTGCTGTGCGGCGACGGTGACGGCCGAACCAAGCACCGCAACGCCGATCAGGGTCGCCATCAACGCGATTCGGGCCATCGGGCGAGTCGTGATACTGAGTGTCGGCAAGGTCATCGAAGACATCCTCGTGTGGTGAGCGGGACGGGTCGTCAGAGTCCCACGGCCAGCAGCGCTTGATCCACCGCTCTCGAGACGGTGCTGTTGACCCCGAACAGGTCGCGCGCCGACTGGCAGAGCACGGCGGCCGCAATGGAAAAGTCCGCGAAGCGCGGCATGATCTCCGTCATGGCCCGGAAGAACACCCGCTCAATCTGCTCTCGATTCGCCGCGCCGACACCCTGAACCATCAGGCCCGACGTCGCGTTCTGCCCCCCCTCGATCGCCAGATAGAACGCGTGGCCGAGGATCGTCGCGTTCCAGTGCACGGCGCCGAAGTCGATGCTTCCCAGGATGAAGAAAGTGCCCTGGTCGTCGAGAAATATGAGCGGAAAGATGCCGAGGACGATGGGCTCCGCTTGCGTTCCCTCAACGAGCAGGCTCGGGAATCTCAGACGCCGGCTCAAGTGGTCAGGATAGAAGACTGGGCCAGCGATGCGCAGTGACTGCGGGGACTCGAGCGAACGAATCGGGCCAAATATGGGAAGGTCTTCGCCCACCAGGTAGTCGGCCTTGAGCGGGCCGCTCCCGGCCTCCTGAAAGAAGAACTCCACACCTGTCCCGAACACATCCGAAAACGCTTCATTGATGGCGCCGCCGTGGTTGGAGGCAAGGCCGAATCTGCCGTCGATACACCAATAGGGCAGGGTGCGACCGTCAGAAAGCTGTACAAACGCGTCTTCGCAATCGAAGACCCCGCTTTCCCGTACGATGCGCTCAGGCCCAAGCCCGTCAAAAATAATGAAAGACTGCAGGCCGGCGGAAAAAGAGGTCACCCCGTGCATGAACTCGTGCGCCGCCACGTCCAGCACGGTCAACGGCGTTCCTTGTGCTGTTTCGCCGAAAAACACCCCGCTCCTCCCCTCAGGTCCGAAGGGCGCTGGTACAAAGAAGGCGTTGTTGGGAAGCACGCTGAAGTCGTTGACCACACTGAAAATGCGGCTGTCCTGACCGTCGAGGCCCGCCCAGCCGTGGCGCTGCAGGAAATAGTCGTAGGTCCACCCCGTGTGCACGTGGGCGTCGACGACGCCTCCATCCGTCCACGTGTTATCCGCGTCGGTGGCGATGTCGCTGTCGAACGAGATCCCGTCAATCAGGCGGTCGAGAGTGGCTTCGCTACCCCGAGTGTCGAGGGTGAGAATCTCTGCCGGACGTAGCTGATCCTGCGTCCGAAAGGTCCCAGCGACCCGGTTCGCACTGACTTTCTTGGCGTCGCCGAGCACGCCTCGACCACTGCCGACCGCGCTCTCGGTCATCCGTTCGTCGACCTCCAGCACGACCTGACCGGTGTGCGCGTCGACAAAGTAGGTCCAGGCATTGCGCATCGTTGCCCGGTACGTCAAGGCGTACCCGCCCTCGAGTGTCGGCAGAATCGTCAGCCTGGACAGGCTGTCTCGCGCGAGCGTGGTGCCAGAGACCTGCTCGAGGATCGCCGTGGCCGCGTCGGGTGACAGGGTCGCCGTGAGATCCAGGTCGATCTGCGTGTAGACGGTACCGAACATGGACACGGTCACGCCCCTGGCCGTCTGCCGGGACACGTCCCCCCCATACACCGGCACGCCTCGGTAGTACTGGCTGAGCTGTTCGTGTCGCCGGTCCCGAAGCGCCCGGTCGTCATGCGCGGCACGGAGCACCAGCTCGTTCTCGCGGATCATGCGGTCGACGAGCGCATCCCACTCGCGCATTTCAGAGCCACCGAGCGTGGACACAGCCGAAATGCTCACCAGACCTCGGTGACTCTGCGCGGCTCCGGTGGCTGGGCTCAGCAGAATCAGCAGCGCTGCGATGGCGAGTCCAGTGGGGCTACGCATGGCTGTGGGCATGGGTCCTTCGGAACGGACGATGGCCAGCCGGTGTCACGCGTTGCATGACTATAGGTGCCGTTTTCCGGTGCCTGGGCTCAAGGAAACATGGCTGAATTGAGCAAGGCCATCTAACACGAGACACGTAACCGGCGTCAAGCGGAGCGTGACGATACTCGGGAGTCCATAGCGGGACCGGGTGGTGCGGGAAGCGCGGCCAGGTCGTATGACCGGCCGACTGGCCTACCCTCCCTCGATCGCGGGGATGATCTCGAGCTGGTCGCCCGGGTGCACCGTCTCGTCGAGACCTGGCCGGGCAAGCTGGCGATCGTTGAGGAACAAGACCATGAGCGGATTGAGCGCCCCGTCACCCCTCCAGACCAGGGTCGTCAGCTCCGCATGGCGGTCGGTCAGCGCGCGCAGGGCGTCCGCCACGGTCGTCGCCCTCACCTCGACAGTACTAATGCCCTCGATGCGGTCGGCAAACAGGGCGGGCAGCCGGACCCGCACGCTCAACTGGTCGCCTCGTCTTCGACGGGGGGCAGGTTCGCGATCTCCCGGTCGAAGACCTCCCAGACCCGGTCGCTCAGGGCGGCGAAGAACTCGCGAGTGACGAACGGCTCCGCCTTGATCGCGGGGTTCGGGCGGTCGAAGACCTGGGCCGGCATCGTGTAGTCGTCGCGCTCGTAGCCCTGCTTACGTTCGAGCCACAGTGCGCGGATGAATGCGCGTTTGACCGCCGCCAATAGCTCCTCCCTGGTGACGTGCAGACCGATCTCGTCGCCGAGACATCGCGCGGCCGCCTCGGCGTTCAGCCCGGCGAATTTGCACAGGCCCAGCAGGTCGTCGCGCACCACGAGCAGCCCCCGTTCGGTGATCGCCTTGACCCAGTAGTCGAGCGACGTGTCCCCCTCCATGGCCACCAGCATGTAGGTGGCCATCGACATGTGCCCTCCCGCGATCGCCCACGGATACCCCGGGTTGGTGTCGGGGACATAGGCCGGCAGCTCGAGCCCCTTGCAGTGCATGGCATAGTCGGTCTCGCCGAGCTGCTCGGAGAGCCGTTTCGACCCCTGTCCGAGCTCGGGCAGCTGCCCGGTGCCGACCTGCTCGATCAGCTCGCGGATCTTGTCGGCGTCACCGAAGGTGGCGCCGTTGAACACCGGCGCGTCGGGGTGGCGCGCGTTGTAGTCGAGGACATAGTTGATGGTGGTGCCGCAGGAGATCGAGTCCATCCCGAGATGGTCGATCAGCGCCACCAGCGGCCAGACCTCCTCCGGGTCGTGCACCCCGGCGTTGGTCGACAGCAGGTTCAGCGGTTCGTAGTCGAACTTCGCGCGGAACGCGCCCTTGGAGCCGTCGGCCTTCCGCTCGTAGAGGTTCTTGTGACAGTTGATGCCGCATCGGTAGCAGGACTCGGCCTTGATGACGAAGTCGTCCTCGAGTGCGTCCCGGAACATCAGTGCCGGTGTGCCGTCGCCCGTGGGCCGGAAGTTGTTCTGCGGCACCATGTGGAACTGCTCGAGCGGCTCATAGTTGGCCCAGGTGCCGCCCAGCCCACCCCTGTTCTTCTCCCGGAACTTGCGTGAGCCGGGGCCGGTCGCGATCTCCTTGTTGAGCGCGCGGGTCTCGGGGGTCAGCTTGGCCAGTCGGTCCGTGGCCTCCGCCACGATGCCGATGACGTTCTTCGAGCCGAGCACTGCGCCCATGCCGCCGCGGCCGGCCCACCGACACTTGTCGTCGCCGGTCTTCAGCAGGTTCTCGGTGCTGAGCGCGATGGCGGCGAAATAGCACGCCTCATAGTGCTCGCCCGCCGGCCCGATCGCCGCGAAATGCGCGTTCGGGAACTCCGCGTAGAGCGTGAGGATCTTCTCGTGGCAGTATTTGCCGAGCAGGTGGTCGGCCGGTCTCAGCTCCACCTGCGGGCCGCTGTCCGATTCCCGGATCACGATGATGACGGGGCGGTCCGCCTTGTTCTCGAGAATCAGCTCGTCGAGCCCGGCCCACTTCAGCTTCGACCCGAACTTGCCGCTCCCTGCCGACCACATCGCGGCCGGCAACCCCTTGTTCGACACCTTCAGCGGGCTGTAGGCGGAGAAGTAGGTCCGCAGACCGGTCATGACGTTCGACCCGGTCAGGAGCCCGGTGTTCACGACCATCGGGTTCTCGGTCGCGAAGGCGTCCCTCACGTCACGGGCGGCCAGATACTGGAACGAGCGGCCGAACCCGCCGAGCACCTCCTCGAGGTTACGGCACGGGACGTCACCGATGTCGATGGTGCCGCGCGCCAGGTCGATCGTGCAGCGATGATAGAAGACCGTCTGCGGGTCGCCAGCCGCGGTGTTGGGGACGATGCGCATGTGCCGAAGGTAACACGAAGGCTCGTGAGCGAGAAACGAGCAGGCCGAGAAAGCAGGAGCAGGAGCAGGAGCAGGAGCAGGAGCAGGAGCAGGAGCGGCGCAAGCGCCGGCATCGCAGGGCTAAAGCCCTGCGCCACACTTAGAGGAGGGGGGGGGCGGCTCGACGTCGGTGCGCTTCACGACCACGACGGTCAGATCGTCGACCAGTTTCACGTCACCCACATACTGTTCGACGACGGTGAAGAGCGTGCGCGCCAGGTCCGGCGCGGGCGAGCTGGCGTAGGTGTGGATCGTCCGCTCGAGTCCGTCCTCGTCGAACGGCCGGCCCGCCTGGTTCTCCGCCTCGGTGATACCGTCGCTGTAGGCCACCAGCAGGTCGCCTGGCGCCAGATGGGTCTCGGCCTGTGTGTAAGTGGACGCGTCGAACATCCCGAG
>JADFPE010000125.1 GCA_022562495.1 Acidobacteriota bacterium | reverse complement strand
TGCAGACGGTGGTTCTCAACATCACCGATGAACTCCTCGGCCAACCCAAGACGCGGCAAGAGTCTCAGGCGGTTGCCGCCGCGGCGGACCAGCGCGACATCACCTCCTTGTATCTGCATCTGGTTGAGACGCTCGCGGATGTCTCAACCTGGGAGGGACAAACCGGCGCCGGCGCGGCCGGTGGGTTGCTGGTTCTCAAGGCGGCTCGCACGAAGGAGGCGCTGGGCGACGCCACCGAGCGCCTCGAAGCCGCCCAATACGACAAGGCTGTTGTCAGCCAAAAGGACGTCGCCCGCGGCCTGCGCCAATTACTGGAAAAGGTTGAGGAGACGCAGGGGCTCATCAGCGGAGGCCGGGAGGCGCTGCTCCAGCGTGTTCGCGAACTCGCCGCTTCGCAGGAGAAAATTCGCAAACAAACCCAGGAGAACGACCTGACGAAGCAAGAGTTCGAGCCGCTTGTTGGGCGGCAGGCCGACATTCGAAAGCAACTCGACAGGCTCTCTCCGAGCTTCGAGAAATTCCCAGGCGTTGGGCCGTTGGTCGAAACCGCCAAAGCGGCCGCCTACGACGCCACCGGACGTCTCTTCGACGGCAACCAGAAAGACGCCGTCGCGAACCAAGACCGGGTATTGGGAAATTTGGCGGCGATCGAAGAACGACTGAACGACGCCAGCGATGTCAGTAATGAGGACAAAACTGCGCACGACTTTGAACGGATTGTCCGCGATTTAGAGAACGCCCAAGCGCGACTTGCCGAAGTCTCAAAACAACAGGACCGGGTTCGCGCCGACGCCAACAAGAACCCTCAAGCAGCGGCGGTCGGGGAGGGCGAAGTCGCCAAGGCGCTCGCTCAACTCGGGGACGAGGCAAAGGGGCTTCCGTCGGCCGTACGCTCGCGTTTGTCCGAAGCGCATCGCGCCGCCGCCGAGGCGGCGGAGAATCTGACCGCCGCGACCACGCGGCAGGCCCGTCAGCAGGCGGTTAAAGCGGCGGACGAAGCGCTCGAACGCGCTGCATCGGAAGTTCAAGCGGCCTTGGCCGACGCCAGGCGGCGAGGGCAAGCCGTCAAGATCGGGGAACTCGCTCGCGCCGCCGAGTCGCTCGAACGGGCCGCCGCTGCGGAGCGCCGCATTGCCCGCGAATCTCAGCAAGCGGCGCAAGATCAAGGCCTGTCAAAACAGCGCGCCGCGGAACTCTCCAAGGAACAAGCGACCATCGACCAAATTGCTCGCAAGGTCGCCGAAGGCGTCAAGACGATGGCTCCACACACCGCGGAGAAACTCAACGCGGCGCGAAAGCAGACGCAAACCGCCGCCAAGGAACTGGCGCGAGCCGAAAAGGAGCCGGGCGAGCTGTCCCGGCCGGCGCTGCGAAAAGCCGCAGCAGCAGCAGAAAAGGCGTCGGACGAATTGAGCCAGGCCGCCGTGCAATTGCGCGACGAAGTCGGCAAAGCCGCCGCCCGGCTGGATCAGATCAGCGGCCAGCAACTCAAGTTGGTTCGATCCGCGGAGAACGCCGTCGACAAAGCTCTGGCCAATCCGCTGGAAAGCAACGCCGACAGCTTGAAGCAATTGGCGCTCGCCGCGCGCCAGGTTGCCCAAGCTCAAGCGCAGCAACACCGCGCGTCGGGCCGACCCGAAGCGGCGGACGCCATGGAACTGGCGCAGGCAACGGCTCTTGCGAAGCGAATGCAAAACAACGCCAATCAGTCCGCTCGTGACGTCGCCAGCGGGCGGGACAAAACCCCCTTGGATGCGGCGACCCAACAACAACAAGTGGCCGACGCGGTCGCTCGCTTGGCCGTCAACGCCGCCCAAAGGCCGGCGGCTGAGCAAGCCCGGGCCGATGGCCTCGCGGATGCTCTGGCCGAGGCCCTTGCGAAAGCTCAAAGCTCGGCCAGCGACGCGGCCAAAGCGATGCTCGACGGCGACGTCACTGCGGCAAAAGCCGCCAGAGAACAGGTTGTCGAATTGTTGGCGACGGCGGGGCGGCTCGCCGACAAGGAATCGAAAGCGGCCCGGGAGGCGCCCCCCGGTGAGCCGGATTCCCTGCTGCAAAAACAGGTGACGGAACAAGCAGGCGAAGCGGCCCGACTTGCCAGGGCTCATGCCCCCGAGGCCGGAAGGACACTGGACGAGGCCGAAGCCGCGTCGCGGCAGGCGGAGCAGCAGCTACAGCAGAACAACGCGCCGCGGGCCGTCATCGCACAGGAAATGACAGCGGCGATGCTGGCAACTGCTGCTGCGGAAATCGGGCGCCGCCGCCGAGAATTGGCGCAGCTAGAAGCCGGCCGGCTCGCGCAACAATCGCGCCAAGCGAATCAACTCGCCAAGAAATCGGCGCCGGTCGATCCCGGAGCTACAGCGTCGCTGCGCGTCGCTCAGAAGGAAGCCGAGAACGCCGCAAAGAATGTTCTTTCCAATCCCGACGCGGCGGACAACGAGCCGCGGAAGATGCAGCGCGCCATGCAGCGGGCCGCCGCCAATCTCAACGCTCGCGGTCTTCGCGTTGAACGAGACCAGTCGATCGGCGCCGCATTGGCGAGATTGGCCGCCCAGCAGCAAGCCGCCGCTGAGGAAATCGATCAGCAGCGTCAGGTCCTGGAGAAGATGGCGGCGGACGACCAACCGTCGGAAAACTCCGCCGAGGAAGCCCACCGCCAGCAGGACGAGGTCGACCTCGAGCTCGAACCCGCTGTCGGGCACCGGCGTGAAGGACAGACGCCCGTGTTCGCGCGTCATCTCGACCTCACTGGCGTGCAGGGTTGTCACCTGGCCGGCCGCGTTGCCGGTGAACCGATCGGTGGAGACCGAGAACACCCGCTCGCCGCCCTCTTCGTGCGCCCCGGAGACCCGGAAGATGTTGGGCCATTCCGGCCACGGGTTGGTCTCACCCCGTTGGTCCGGCGGTCGCGGCAGCAGCTCGAACTGGTGGATCGACCGCGCGCCCTGCCGGTGCGCGGTGCCGAGACAGTCGGCGCCCGTGTCGCCGCCGCCGATGATCACGACCCGCTTGTCTTTCGCGGTGATGAACTCGTCGTCGCTGATCACGTCACCCTCGCAGCGCCGGTTCTGCAGGGTCAGATACTCCATCGCGAAGTGGATGCCACGGAGCTCGCGTCCCGGCACCTCGAGGTCGCGCGGCCAGCCGGCACCGCCGGCAAGCAGCATCGCGTCGAACTCCCGTCTCATCGTGTCGGCCGGCACCGTGACGCCGACATCGGTGTTGACCCGAAATGTGATGCCCTCGGCCTCGAGGATCGACAGACGGCGGCTCAGGAACCGCTTCTCCATCTTGAATTCCGGGATGCCATACCGGAGCAACCCGCCGATCCGGTCCGACCGCTCGAACACGGTCACCTGATGACCAGCCCGGTTCAGCTGGTCGGCGGCGGCGAGACCAGCCGGACCGGACCCGACGATCGCCACGGTTTTGCCGGTGCGAACCTTCGGGGGCTCTGGGCGGATCCAGCCCTCCTCGAACGCGCGCTCCACGATGGCGGACTCGATCGACTTGATCGTCACGGCGTCCCGGTCGATCGCGAGCACACAGGAACTCTCACACGGCGCTGGGCAGAGCCGTCCGGTCCACTCCGGGAAATTGTTGGTCTTGTGGAGACGGTCGATCGCGGCCTGCCACTTGGCCCTGTAGACGAGGTCGTTCCAGTCCGGGATGAGGTTGCCGAGTGGGCACCCCTGGTGACAGAACGGGATCCCGCAATCCATGCAGCGGGCGCCCTGCGCGCGTAGATCCCGGGTGGCGTAGGGGAGATAGACCTCGCGCCAGTCGTGGCGTCGCTCCTCGATGGGACGGCGCGACTGCTTGCACAGGTCGATCTCGATGAATCCCTTCAGCGAGCCCATAGGTTCCGATCCGCTAGCGTCGCCGGGAGCAGACACCTGGCAGCCCGTTGTGACAGTTCAGCTGTCGTCGACCGGCGCCCCTCGACGCGCTCGGGACGCCCTGAGCCTGTCGACGGGTGCCGCATCCCGCCTGGCAACGTGGCTCCTCGGTCAAGTACTGCCGGTACGTTCTCTGTCGCGCCGTGCACAGGCAGGCGCCGCTGTTCTCAGCAGGGGTCTCGGTGCGACGCTGGACTGTCACCACAGACTGCGACGCCGAGGCTCCACACCGACACGAGTCCCTCGAGACGGTGGGCGTGAGCCCCGAATATAACAGATAGCTGGTCTGCACGAGGCCAGAAGAATGGTCGCTGGCAAAGAGCCCACACGGCGACGTCCGTCCGCCTTGGCCACGCCTACCGCGGACACGCAGGTTGCACCTGCCTCCTGGGCTGACTCCATCAGTCCGCGGCGGCTCCGACCAGCTCGGCGAACCCCGGTTCCCGAGACTCGGCCCGCGCCTTGGCCTCGGCCAGCAGGACCCGCTTGTAGTCGCGTGGCATCACCTTGACGAAACTCGCGCGCAGCTCGGTCCACCCCTCGAGCACTCGCCGTCCAGACGGACTCGTCGTGTGGGCGACGTGGCGGGTAATCAGCTCCCGCACGAGCTCGGCGTCGTCGTCGCCGAGCGCCTCGAGGTCGACCATGTCCATGTTGCACCGGCTGGCGAAGTCGCTGTCACGGTCGAGCACGTAGGCGATCCCACCACTCATCCCCGCCGCGAAGTTGCGCCCGGTGCGCCCGAGAATCACGACCCGTCCACCGGTCATGTACTCGCACCCGTGGTCCCCGACAGCTTCGACCACCGCGTGCACGCCGCTGTTGCGCACGCAGAACCGCTCGCCGGCGACGCCATGCACGAACGCCTCGCCCCCGGTGCCGCCGTAGAGCGCCACGTTGCCGATGATGATGTTCTCCTCGGCGACGAACGTGGAAGCGCGTGGCGGGAAGATGGCGAGCCGCCCGCCCGAGAGCCCCTTGCCGAAGTAGTCGTTGGCGTCACCTTCGATGGTCAGCGTGACCCCAGAGGGGACGAACGCCCCGAAGCTCTGTCCGGCCGACCCGGTGAACCTGATGTCGATCGTGCCGTCCGGTAGCCCGTCGCGTCCCCAGCGACGGGTGATCTCCGACCCGAGCATCGTCCCGGTGGTGCGGTTGACGTTCCGGATCGGCAGACTGAACGACACTGGCGTCCGCTGTTCGATCGCTGACTTGCACCGCGCGATCAGCGTGTTGTCGAGCGCACGCTCCAGCCCGTGGTCCTGGGTCCGCACCGCGCGTCGAGCCACCGTCTCCGGGACCTCCGGGTCGTGCAGGATCTGGGACAGGTCCAGCCCCTTGGCCTTCCAGTGGTCGACCGCCTCGGTGGTGTCCAGACGGTTGACGCGGCCGATCATCTCGTCCACGGTGCGGAAGCCCATGGTCGCCATGAGCTCGCGCACCTCCTCGGCCACGAACCGGAAGTAGTGCTCCACGAACTCGGGCCGGCCGGTGAAGTGCTTTCGCAGCTCCGGGTTCTGTGTCGCGATGCCCACCGGACAGGTGTCGAGATGGCAGACCCGCATCATGATGCACCCGGACACCACGAGCGGAGCGGTCGCAAAACCGTACTCCTCGGCGCCGAGCAGCGCCGCGATGACGACATCGCGCCCGGTCTTCATCTGCCCGTCCACCTGCACCACGATCCGGTCACGCAACCGGTTCAGCACCAGGACCTGCTGCGTTTCTGCCAGCCCGAGCTCCCATGGCACGCCGGCGTGTTTGATGCTGGTGAGCGGCGACGCGCCGGTACCGCCGTCGTGTCCCGAGATCAGCACCACGTCCGAGTGCGCCTTCGCCACCCCGGCCGCGACCGTGCCGACACCCACCTCGGCGACCAACTTCACGTTGACCCTCGCCCGCGGGTTCGCGTTTTTCAGGTCGTGGATGAGCTGGGCCAGATCTTCGATCGAGTAGATGTCGTGATGCGGCGGCGGCGAGATCAGCGGCACCCCCGGGGTGGCGTAGCGCACTTTCGCGATCCACGGGTAGACCTTGAACCCCGGCAGCTGCCCGCCCTCGCCTGGCTTCGCCCCCTGCGCCATCTTGATCTGCAGGTCGTCGGCGTTCACCAGATACTCGCTGGTCACCCCGAACCGTCCGGACGCGACCTGCTTGATGGCACTGCGCCGCAGGTCGCCGTTGGCGTCCGGGGTGTACCGCGCCGAGTCCTCGCCGCCTTCACCGGTGTTGGACTTGCCGCCGAGCCGGTTCATCGCGATCGCCAGGGTCTCGTGCGCCTCCGCGCTGATTGACCCGTAGGACATCGCCCCGGTCGCGAACCGCCTCAGGATTGCCTCGACCGGTTCCACCTCGTCGATCGGAATCGGCGTGTCGGCCAACCGCAGGTCGAGCAGGCCGCGGAGCGTCGCGCGCTTCCGGCTCTGGTCGTTCACCAGCTGCGCGTACTCCTGGTAGACCTCGTATTGCCCGCTCCGGGTGGCGTGCTGGAGCTTGTAGACCGTCTCCGGGTTGAACAGGTGATACTCGCCATCCCGGCGCCATTGGTATTCGCCGCCGCTGTCGAGCTCGCCGTCCTCCTCGCCGCGTGTCGGAAACGCGCGCTGATGGCGTCGCTGTGCCTCGGCGGCGATCGTGTCGATGCCGATGCCGCCGACCCGCGACGCCGTCCACGTGAAGTAGCGGTCGACGAACGCCTTGTGCAGCCCGATCGCCTCGAAGATCTGCGCGCCGCGGTAACTCTGCAGCGTCGAGATCCCCATCTTCGACATCACCTTCAACACGCCCTTCGTGAGGGCGAGAATGTGATGCCGGATGCCCTGGGGCGGGTCGATGTCGGGCACCTCCCCCTCGCAGATCAGCTCCTCGATCGTCTCGAACGCCAGATACGGGTTGATCGCCCCGGCGCCGTAGCCGAGGAGCAGCGCCATGTGGTGCACCTCCCGCGCTTCGCCCGTCTCGATGATCAGCCCGCATCGGGTTCTTGTGCCCTCGCGCACCAAGTGGTGATGGACGCCCGCGGTCGCCAGCAGACTCGGGATCGGCGCATGCCCGGCGTCCACCCCGCGGTCCGAGAGCACCAGGAAGGCATAGCCCGCCTCGACCGCTTCGCTGGCCTGACGACACAGCTCGTCCATCGCGCGCTCGAGCCCCGCCGCCCCCTCGCCGGCGTCGAACAACATCGGCAGCGTCACGGCGCGCAGCGTCGCGTCGGCGCTGTGCCGCAGTTTCGCCAGCTCCTTGTTGTCGAGGATCGGGTAATCGACGCGGATCTGGTGGCAGGACTCCGGCTCCGGTTTCAGTAGGTTCCGCTCCGGGCCCAGGGTCGAGCTCATGTCGGTGACGAGCTCCTCCCGGATCGCGTCGAGCGGCGGGTTGGTGACCTGGGCGAACAGCTGCTTGAAGTAGTCGTAGAGCAGCCGCGGCCGGTCCGACAGCACCGCCAGCGCCGTGTCGGTGCCCATCGACCCGATCGGCTCGGTCCCCTTGGCGGCCATCGGGCCAAGCAGCAGTCGCAGGTCCTCTTCGGTGTAGCCGAATGCCCGCTGACGTCGCAGGATCGACTCGTGGGCTGGCGGTGCGGTGTAGGGGGCGTCAGACAGGTCTCGAAGGTGGATGACGTGTGTGTCGAGCCACTCCCGATAGGGGTGTGCCGCCGCCAGCTCCGCTTTGATCTCCTCGTCGTCGATGATGCGGCCTTGCGCTGTGTCGACCAGGAAAATCCGGCCCGGGTGCAGACGCCCCTTCACCCGCACCTTCTCGGGTGGGATGTCGAGCACGCCGACCTCGGAGGCCATGATGACCATGTCGTCGGTGGTGACGTAGTAGCGTGACGGCCGCAGCCCGTTGCGGTCGAGCACGGCACCGATGACCGTGCCGTCGGTGAACGCGATCGACGCCGGGCCGTCCCACGGCTCCATCAGCGCGGCGTGATACTCGTAGAACGCCTTCCGGTCCGGGGACATCGACTTGTGCTTGCTCCACGGCTCCGGGATCATCATCAGGATCGCGTGGGGCAGCGACCGGCCGGTCATCACCAGGAACTCGAGCATGTTGTCGAACGTGGCGGTGTCGCTCTGGCCCTCCCTGACCACGGGAAACAGTTTCTGGAGGTCGTCACCGAACAGGTCCGACTCGCACAGCGCCTCGCGGGCGCGCATCCAGTTGATGTTGCCGCGTAGCGTGTTGATCTCGCCGTTGTGCGCAATGTAGCGATACGGGTGCGCGAGCGGCCATGAGGGGAAGGTGTTGGTGCTGAACCGCGAGTGGACGAGCACCAGCGCCGACTCGACGTCCGGATCGACTAGATCCGGGAACATGGTGGTCACCTGGTCGGCAATCAGCATGCCTTTGTAGACGATGGTCTGCGACGACAGGCTGGCGATGTAGAACAGGTGCGACTCGTCTAGCGCCAGTCCGTCGGCCTCCTGCGCGATCCGCTTCCGGATGACGTAGAGCGTCCGCTCGAACCGTGCCTGGGCGTCCGGACCGTCGCCGCGGCCGCCGCCGCGGCCGATGAACACCTGGCGGATGGTGGGCTCGCTTCGGCGGGCGGTCTCGCCGATCGGGCTGTCGTCGGTCGGGACGTCCCGCCAGCCGAGCAGAGTCTGCGCTTCCTCCTCCACGATCCGCGCGACGAGCGCTTCGAGGCGAGCGCGTTCGTCCGCCCGGCGGGGCAGGAACAGCATGCCGACCCCGTACTCTCCAGCGGCCGGCAGCGTGAACCCGCGCGCGGCAGTCTCCCGGCGCAGGAATTTGTCGGGCACCTGCAACAGCAGTCCGGCGCCGTCGCCGGTGTTCGTTTCGCACCCGCATGCTCCGCGATGCAACAGGTTGGTCACGACCTCGAGCGCCTGTTCGACGAGCTCGTGAGAGCGCACGCCTTTGATGTTGACCACGAAGCCGACACCGCAGGCGTCATGCTCGAACCGGGGGTCGTAGAGCCCCTGCGCATCCGGCGCCCGGGTCGGGCGTGCATCGCTGGGTCGCGTCATAGCTGCGCCCTTCGTCTAGCGCGGACGGTCGGACGCGACCCAGCGCGCGACGATGTCCGGTGGTCGCCAGGGCGCCGGCGCGTGCCGGTCTTGGGGGGTGCACAGACCGGCCGGGCCGGCGCGTCCCCTGTGCCGTTCTGGAGCAACGTGATGAATGCGGTGACCGCTGGGTTCAGTCGCCGATTGCGCCGATGCACGATGCTGAGCGGCCGGACCAGTGTCGGCGCGCCCGGCGGCAGGATGAACTGCGCCTGCGCCAGCGTTCGCCGTTGCACCTCGCGTCGCAGTGTCGGTGCCGGCAGGACGGCGACCCCGGCGCCCTCGTCGACCGCTTGCTTGATCGTCTCGATGTTGTCGAACTCGGCGGTGACGTCGACCTCCACCTCGTAGCGCCTGAGAAACCGGTCGACCTCGCGCCGGACCGGCAACTCGCGGTCGAACGCCACGAACCGCTCGTGTGCCAGGTCGGCTGGCCGCACGCCGCCCTGCTCGGCCGCCATCCGCGCGAACCGGTGCGTCGGGAGGCAGGCGACCACCATGAGCTGACGCTGCCAGGGAATGGCGGTGAGCTCCCGGCCGGGCGTGACGAAGGACATGAGCCCGAGGTCCGACTGCTCGCTCAGCACACGCTCGTAGACCTCGTCCGGGTGCATGTACTCCAGGTCGACGCTGGCGCCCGGCACGAGGGCGCGAAACTGATCGACGTACTGGCTCAGGTGGTGGAGCCCCACCGAGTAGATCGCGGCCAGCCGGACAGTGTGCCCTGACCGGTGCTGCCGTCGTCGCACCGCCTCCTCCAGCTCGTGATAGCGCTCGACGATGTCCTGAGCGCCCGTGAAGCAAATCTTACCCTCCGGTGTCAGCACCCATGGTCGTTTGGAGCGGTCGATGAGCTGCGCGCCGAGCTGCTTCTCCAGCTGTCGCACCGCCTGACTGGCGGCCGACTGGCTGACGGAGTTCGCCACCGCCCCGCGGGAGAAACTCTGATGGCGGACAACGGCGCAGAAGATGTCGAGCGTTTCAACGTGCATGGGAGTGGGACTGTATCACATGTATGGCTAATAATCGGAATGCTTAGTATTAGTAGAACTAATAGTAACTGCCTGTGGCGACAGCCGCGCTGGCTGGCATCCGGAACAGCGCACTAAAGCGTCCGGGTAGCCCTCATTCCGACCCGCTCCCGGCGGGAGCGGGAGACACCGGAGCACTGGCTTCCGCACGGGTTGCTCGCCCAGGCGGAGCGCTGCTGCGCCGTCCGTCGTCTGGGTGGTCTGAGGCGTGGCGTTGCCGGAGACGCGCGGCGATTGTGTCGAGGGTGGCCACACCTGGTGTGTGCGCGAGCACCCCGAACCGCGCGCGCGGGTCCGCCTCCCGCGTCAGGGTCCAGCTGGCGCCGGCAGACAGCGTGGTCAGGAACCCGTCCAGGGCGGGGCGGAACGCCGTGAGCGTCTCGGCCCGGTTCGGGGCCAGCAGGCGGTCGTTGGCGATGCACTCGATCTCGTGTCCCCGGAAACGCACGGGTCCTGGCAGTGACGTGTCGGTTTCGAGCAGCTGTCCCGCGCGCAGCAGGATCCGGCCCAGCGCTACCAGCCTGTCCGGCAGTGCGCCATCGAGCGGTTGCCGGCGCGCGTATTGCAGCCCGAGCCGTCCCCCGGCGCGGTCCAGGACGTAGTGTCCTTCGTGGGCTACGAGCAACACACACGGTCCGGTCGCCATGTGCGAGTAGTCCGCGACGTCGATGAGCAGCCCGTCCACCGCCTGTGTCTGGATCCAGCGGTGAAACACCGGGATGACGTCGCTGGGCTCGAGCACCGACTCGTCGTCGAGAAAGATCTTGAGGGCGATGCGCTGCAGGTTCGCGACGTCTGGCGTCCTGGGGTCGGCGCCGCCGGCCGTCACGTAACAGTCTCTTGGCGAGCGCCCGCGCCACTCGCCGACGGGATGACGGGCTGACTCGCTAGCCGCGCCTGACAGGCGTGCGTGGCTTCCAGAAACAGCTGGGCCTCTTCGATCAGCTGACGGGCCGTGTCCCGGTCGGCCGGCCGTGTGCCCCGCGCGTGACGCCGGAAGAGATACTGCGCGAACTTCCCGCCGGCAAACTTGTCGAAGAAGATCTGGGTGTCGAAGAAGCGTGTCCGGAATTCGGTGACGATCTGATCCGGGTCGTCCGAGATGTCGATGAACTCCGTCTTGATCAACCCCTTGGCGGCCTGGAGCATCGCCCCGTAGGCCAGCGCGTCCGCTTGCGCGAAGGCGTCCGCCTCGAGCTGGAGCTGTGCCTCGAAGACCTGGCTCTCGGCACCCACGAGGTCGAACTCGGTCAGGGAGACCACCTGGCCGGCGCATTCGCCCACCCCCATGTCGCCGATGCCGAACTCGCGCGGGTCGCCCCAGTCCCGGTAGTAGTCCGGGTTTTCCTCATGGGGCGGCACCCGCGTCAGCTCCTCGAGCATCGCGCGGAGCGCCCGCTTGCCGACCCGTGTCGTGAAGTCGTAGAAGGTCTCCGCTCCCTGCCGGTCGCGCACGAAGCGGTCCGTGATGCGCCGGACCACCTCTGGGATGTTCTTCGCGGGCACCGCGCCGATGGCCAGCCCGTAGGCGCCGGCGTTGTCGACCCACTTGCCGCCGAGCACCACCTGGAAGTGGGGCACGATGTGCCCGCCGACGTGGCGGCTGACCCCGTAGAATCCCAGGTCGCAGATGTGATGCTGTCCGCACGAGTTGAAGCAGCCGCTGATCTTGATCCGCAGCTGCTTGACCGCCTCGTCCAGCGTCTCCATCTGCTCGCCGAGCCGGCGCTCGAGCTCGGCCGCCAGCCCTCGCGACGACGCGATCCCCAGCTTGCAGGTGTCGGTGCCGGGACAGGCGGTGATGTCCGCGATCGATCCTGCGCCGGGTCTCGCCAGCTCGATCGCCTCGAGCTCGCGATGGAGCGCCGGCAGATCCGACTCACGCACCCAGCGGAGCACGATGTTCTGTTCGACCGTGGTCCGGACGGTATCACCGACGAACCGCCGCGCCACGTCCGCCAGCCGCCGGAGCTGCCAACCGCTCAGGTCGCCCAGCGGCAGACTCACCGTCGCGACCGCATAGCCGGGCTGACGCTGGCGATACACGTTGGTGCGCGCCCAGGCCTTGAAGGCCGGCGACCCCGATGCCTCGTCGAGCGGGTGGCCGGGCTTGAGTGGCTGCTCGCCGTAGGCCGGCAGGCCATCCAGATAGGCGGTCCACCGGTCATCGTGCGCCAGGGTGGCCCGCTCCTCGCGCACCAGCCGCCGGAACTCGTCGAGGCCCAGCTGCGCCACCAGGAATTTGATGCGGGCGCGCGCGCGGTTGCGTTTTTCGCCCAGCCGCGCGAACACTCGGGCGATCGCCTGGAGGGTCGGGAGGATCTCGTCTTCGGTCATGAACGACTCGAACAGCCGCGCCTGGTGAGGGACCGCCCCGAGCCCGCCTCCGACATACACCTCGAAGCCGCGCTGCTCGACGCCGTCCACCTCGCGGGTCACGGCGATGGCGCCAAAGTCGTGCATGGTGACGAGCCCGCACGCGTGCTGTCGGCAGCCCGAGAACGCCACCTTGAACTTGCGCCCGAAGTCCTGGACATCGGGGTGGCCGAGCAGGAAGCGCATCGACGCCTCGGCATGCGGCGTGACATCGAAGGTCTCGTCGCGACAGACCCCGGCGATCGGACAGGCGGTCACGTTGCGGACGGAGTTACCGCACGCTTCGCGGGTCGTGATACCGACCGCGGCGAGCCGCCGCATCAACGAGGGCGTGTCGTCGATGTGGATATAGTGGAGCTGGACGTCCTGACGGGTGGTGATATGGCACACGCCGTCGCTGTATTCCTCGGACAGATCCGCGAGGGTGTCCATCTGGTCCGCCGTGAGCCCGCCGAACGGGATCTTGATCCGCTGCATCCCGGGCGCGTCCCAGACGGTGTCGGGGCCCTTGGTGCGCCCGTTCGAGGGAAACGGCAGCATCTTGACGCCGGTGCCGTCGTTCCGTTGGCCGTTGTCGTAGCGCTGTCCGTAAGCGCCCCGGCGGAGCCGGGTCTCGGCGAAGACCTTTTCTTCGAGCTTGCCCTGCTTGCGAAGTTCGAGCTGGCTCTCGAATTGATTGATCTCGTCCGCCCAGTCGGAATCCATCTGACCGGACAGCACCTCGTCCCAAGTCTGACTCGCCATCCGCTTCTCCAGGTTTTCCCCTCTCATTGGGGGGATGGAGAATATACAGCGGTTCACTCCCGGAACGACAGGGCGCCGGGCTAGAGAGAGGTAGCGTACGCCTCGGGATGGGGGGTCGCTGGCAGGCCCGATCCACCGTGGGGCCAGCACAGAGAGGCCAGCCAGGTCAGTCGACTTCGTCGGTCGCCGATTCTGCGGCCCACTCGATCCGGCTGTAGTCGAATCGGCGCTCTGGGATCACGTTGAACTTGATGATCTCAAAGTAGGGGGAGAGATCGAAGTCCCGCGGCGTGAGCACGGTCGGATCGCGGCGCCGGTAGAGGCCGGGATAGGGGAAGCGACGCCTGCTCCGGAACAACGACCACAGCGAACGTCGAGAGGAGGCCGGGGGGGGGGTCTCCTCATCGGGATAGGTGACCGAAGGCAGAACCGGAAAGCCCACCTTCTTGAAGAGCTGACC
>JADFPE010000331.1 GCA_022562495.1 Acidobacteriota bacterium | reverse complement strand
GGCGCGTCGGGGTCCACCGGGAGACCGGCCTGCAGCAGACAGGCGAGGCACAGCCCTTCCGGCGCGGTATCAGCCGCGACTTCGGCACCGCACGCTGAACACTGGGCGTTCTCGGGCACCTGGCGTTCCTCCGGTTGTCGGTCTGGCTGATGTTCGTACTACCGGAATGTGACTGTGAAGTTACATCGGATTCGCGGCCCGGAAGAGGGTGGGCCTCGGCCGCCGGCGACAAGGGTGGTCGTCGAGCGGGCGTGATCCAGCCGAATCGAGTTTGGCTGGGCGGTTCCGGCCATACTGACCGCAGCACCTATTCCAGAGCGTAGAGCCCTAGTCCGAGGGCCAGCGCACCGTCTCGCATCCGCGCATCATAGGTCGCGACTTCGACCCGGAAGCCGCGGCCCTTCAGGTAGACAGCCGATGCCAGATGAATCGCGTCGAGCGTGCGCAGCGGCACCGGGAACGGTTCGCGCGCTCTGGCGAGCGTTTCACCGTCGAGCTCGACGATGCCGAGTCTCTCGATCAGATCCTCGACCAACGGACCGTGAGAGGCACCCAAGCCGCGCGAGTTGATCAGATTCCAAGCTTCGTACTCAAGAAGACGGCTGCTGACGAGCGGGCGGCTCCAGATGGCCTCCCCGGGCCGCCGATCCTCGGCCAGCAAGTGCGCGAGCGCGACCGACGTGTCGAGATAGATCACCGCTCCCTGCGATCGTCTTCGAGCTCACTGAGGATAGCCGAAAGAGGCGCGACGGGTGCTCGTCTCGGCGGGGTACCGAGACTCATGAGCGGCGGCGTAATCAGGCCCTGCCGGACGGCGTCGGCGAGCTCGGCATCGTTCACCCGTCGCGGCCGTCCCTCGCTCGGCGGGGTGATCTCAGCAATGACCCGATCGCGATCGGTCACGAGCACGGTCTCCCCACGCTCCGCCAGCCGCACGTACTCGCTCAATCGGTTCTTCAAGACCTTGAGACCGACGGCTCGCATGACCCTTAAGGTAGCTTCAAGTAGCTACTTTGTCAAACGTGCGTGTGGTCGCAGTTGCAGGGTTCCCGTGACTGTGTTTCCGCCTATCGTCGAACCACATACGTGCCGGCGATCCGGTCCTGCAAACGGCGGTGCGGATGCAATGCTGCCAGCGCCAATCGCCAGGACCGCCGATGCGGTGCTCGACAGCATGATCGTGGGGTGATGCGGTCACGGTCGGGGCGTCGCTGGGGTCGGCCGGCCGGGCCGCATCACGTGTGGCAGAAAGGCCACCGGCGTTCCCACCGTGACGCGCGACGTGCAACCGGGGTACACTCGCTCCGCGCGAGTGTGATCGGTTTCGCGGAGTTCCGCTCGTCCAGCCTCACGGTTGTGGAACCGGTGCCTGATGGAGGTAGTCATGAGTAGTCGAGTTTCGGTAGTGCTCGGTGCGTTGTCGATCGCGCTCACGGCACTGGCGCCGGTTGCGCTCGCGCAGCAGGGCACCGGCGACATCCGTCGCACCTCGGACGGCCGCCCGGATCTGTCTGGCACCTACGACATTGCAACGCTGACCCCGTTACAGCGACCGGCCTCGTTCGGCGACAAGCTGGTCTTGACCGAGGAGGAAGCCGCGGCGCTCGCCGCCGGGGCTGACTCGCTCGAGCGAATCTTCAACATCCCGGACGAGCGGAACGAGGAGACCGGGGCGCCTCGTGAGGCCCCGCCGGTCGGTGGAGACGGGTCGAGCGGTGCCGCCGGCAACGTCGGCGGCTACAACTCCTTCTGGATGGACCGCGGGAGCGCCGGGTTCCAGATTGACGGGCAGTGGCGCACGTCGATCATCACTGATCCACCGAACGGGCGGCAGCCGGCGCTGACACCCGAGGCGCGGACGCAACGCGCCTCGCTCGCAGCGTTTCTCCGCCCGAACACCGGCACCGCCTGGTGGCTCGAGAACGATCTGAACGCGCCCGGCCCGTATGACGACCTCGAGCTCCGCCCGCACTCCGAGCGCTGTCTGCTGGGGTTCGGCTCGACCGCCGGACCGCCGATGCTGCCGATCCTCTACAACAACCTGAAACGGATCGTGCAGACCGAAGACACGGTGATGATCCTCGTGGAGATGGTCCACGACGCCCGCGTCATCCGCTTGGACCAGGAGCACGCCCCACCGGAGATCCGGAGCTGGCTGGGGGACTCGGTCGGCCACTGGGAAGGCGATACGCTGGTGGTCGACACCACCAACTTCCGCGACACGCCGGCGCTCGGCCAGGCGTCACGGAACCTGCACGTCGTGGAGCGCTTCACCCGCATCGACGCCGAGACGCTCCTGTATCAGTTCACGGTGGACGATCCGACGGTCTGGACGGCGCCCTGGAGCGGCGAATATGTCTGGCCGGCGAGCGAGCACAAAGTCTACGAGTACGCCTGTCACGAGGCGAACTACTCGTTCGGCGGCATTCTTCGCGGTGCGCGGGTGCTGGAGGCGGACGCCCGCGAGGCGAGATAGCGCCGAGGCGCTCGGCGGCACGCTGTTGGGTCCTGCCCTCGGAAGTGCCTCCGTCCACGGACAGAAGTCCATTCCGAGACCACGACCTGGGTGCATCAGCCGACGCTGACGGGGTAGAGCAGTTCACGACAGAGGCCAGGACGGAGTGTTGTGATGGCACCCATCGACGACACCGCGTCGTCCGTGTGTTCGGCGACGATCCGACGTCTGCTGGCCGGAACGAGAGCAAGGCGAGCGGTGCGCCTGCGGCACCGAGCTGGAGTACTTCACGACCGTGGATGAAATCCACATGGAGCCTCATCCCGAGTCTGCAGCGAGGCGGTTG
>JADFPE010000124.1 GCA_022562495.1 Acidobacteriota bacterium | reverse complement strand
CTTCGGTTTCCGATACGGCACGAGAAACCCGCGTGACGGCTCGGCCGCCTTCGGCGTCACTGCGCGCGGCACGCGCGGCTGGCGGTTGGTCGTAGCCAGACGCGCCTTGGCCATCTTCAGCGCGGGTCGGGTCGTCCTCGGCGCCTCTGCCTGCTCCGTCAGCGCCGCGGCGACCTGGTTCGGATTCAGGTCGCGGCCTAGCGTCCTGCGCAGCCGCTGCACCGCGCGCGCATGCAGCTGCGACACGCGCGATTCGTTCACGCCGATCTCGCTACCGATCTGCTTCATCGTGACGTCGCCGTAGTAGTAAAGCCCGATCACCTTCCGTTCGCGCCACGGCAGTGCCTTGATCGCCTCTCGGATACGTGTGGCGACCTCGCCCCGCTCGCACGCCTTGTCTGGGGTCGGCAGCTCGAGGGGGACCATCACCGGCGGCAGGTTGGCGGCAGCGACGCTGTCGATCGTCGCCAGCGGTGACGTCGACTCGATGGTGTTGATCCGGACGATGGTCCGGCCAAGCCGGGTCTCGTCAGACCCCAGGTGCTCGGCTAGGTCCGCGAGCGACGGCTCGGAGCCCAGCTCATGGCGCAGCTTTTCGCGCGCGGCTTCGAGCTCGCGCCGGACGCGCCGGATGCCGCGAGGCCAGGCGTCGCGACGCAGCGCATCGATCATCGCGCCGCGCACACGCCGTTCGGCAAAGGTCTCGAACTTGATGCCACGTGTCTCATCGAAACGGTGCGCAGCGTCAATCAGCCCGATCACGCCGTCTTGGACGAGGTCCCCGAGGTCGATCGAGTGCGGCATGGACGCCGCCATTCGGCGTGCCAGTGCCTCGACGAACGGCAGACCGGCGGTGATGCGGTCGTGATCCTTGCGGTCGAGTATTTGAGCCTTCATGGATGTCGTTGTCTCCGATTCTGTGCGACGCGCCTGTCCGAACGGACGCCGTCGTTGCGCAGACACCGGATATCGCAAGGGTGGTACCAGATGAAAAGGGAATAAAAAGCGAACGTTCATCAGCGCTCATGACAACTTGTAAGCTGTGTTTTTATAGATAGTTAGAGATATTTACGTGCGACTCTGCCAGAGATCGCTCACCTGGTATTTCAATTTGAAGCGCCAATTATTTGACTGATTAAAAGCGTGTCGTCAAAACATTGACGATTATGGCGCGATCGCAAAAGGGCACGATTCACTGGTACGACCACGCAACGAGGGCGGCGAGGCGGCCGCCCCAGAAGGTTCGAGGGGGAAGCGGACTGGATGGGGAATCTCGGCGAGGGGAGATCGCCGGCTACTTCTCCTGGCAGCGTTCCCGGATATGCTTGGCCACGCTGATCGCTTCGACGGCGCTCGTGACGATCTGGGCTGCGCGCGAGCAGCTGGCGTCGTCCTTCAACTTTGCCTCGAGGAGCTCAGCATTCGCCAGGATGATTCCGAGCTGGTTGTTCAACCGATGGAAAAGGGCACCGAAGTCGGCCGGCTGGTCCATCTGAAAGGGATCCGTTGGCAAGTATGGATACGGCACCTGGCTGCGCATCACTCAGCGGGTCGAGCACTCGGTGGTGCACGTCCCGCGTCGCATCGAAACTGGCGATGCGCTTGCTCGAGCAGCCGCGACAGCGGAAAATACCGCTAACATGTGACCCCGCCGAGTGAGAAGCGCAGCGCCGTCCTTCCAGGATGCAGCGTCCTGCGACACGCTTCGGGCGTCCCGAGTGCGTCGAGGGGCTC
Organism: Acidobacteriota bacterium; assembly: GCA_022562495.1. Classification (GTDB taxonomy): domain Bacteria; phylum Acidobacteriota; class Vicinamibacteria; order Vicinamibacterales; family UBA8438; genus NP936. The sequence goes on along the minus strand of JADFPE010000124.1, from coordinate 11,874 downwards.
CGGTCGAGGGCCGCGGGACGTTCACCACTGGCTGCTATGCGTCGGTCTGCGACGAGGTGACCTGACCGGAGCCGATCTCGGGCTCTCGCCACAGGGTGTCGACGAAAATGCGGACCGAGCCGCCCGCCGTGCGGACGTACTCGACCTTGCCGCTGGCGATCCAGTTGTAGATCGTGCGTCGGCTCACACCGACCAGCTCACAGGCCTTCATGATCGAGATCGTTTTCCTATCGACTATCATCACTGGCGCTCGCATCTGGCCCACTACGCTTCCTTGATCCATCCGGTCCGTCTCGAACAATTGCTCTTTCGCAGCAGGCTCGAAGAGTGGTATCGGCACCGCATGACGATGCCATTAGATCCATGCCAAGAATTGTGCCCGGCCTGGTCGGCCGACGTCCTTGACGCCTCGCCGACCTGTCGTCAAAATGTTGACGCAGCCTGCGAGCACCCCGCAGCGGGAATCCGCGTCTACATCGAGGATGCCGATGCCCCCGTCCAGCAAGGCACGAGAGGGAGCATCCTGGCAGCATTCGACAGAGAGACAACGCAGGCAGGGCGGCTGCAGCGCCGGCCGAACGCAGCAGGACCTTCACCACGGGCTGTTAGATGCTTGAAAAAGAGACACATCTGCTACTGGTCGAGGATGAGGCACCCCTGCGGGAGGCAACCGCCGAGCGCTTGGCCGAGCACGGATATCGCGTGGTGCAGGTCGAGAGCGGCGAGGCAGCAGTCGAGCAACTGACCGATTTTGCGTTCGACGTCCTGCTTACCGATCTGCGTTTGCCGGGCATCGACGGCACCAAGGTGCTCGCAGCGGCGCTCGAGCGCTACCCCGAGATGGTCTGCATCGTCGTGACCGGCTTCGGCACGGTCAAGGATGCCGTCGAGGCAATCAAGCGGGGGGCTGCGGAATTCATCACCAAACCGTTTCAGTTCGACCAGCTGCTGCACGTCCTCGCAGCGGCGCTCGAACAACGCCAGCTCCGCTCCGAGAACGCCTACCTGCGGTCACAACTGGAAGAACGTTACCGGTTCGAGGGACTGGTCGGACGCAGTCCCCTCATGCGAGAGCTGTTCGAGTTGCTCGAAACGGTGGCTGCGAGCGCCAGCACGGTACTGGTGCGGGGTGAGACCGGCACCGGGAAAGAGCTGGCGGCACGGGCGATTCACCACAATAGCCCCCGCCGAGCGCATCGGTTTGTCGCGCTGAACTGCAGCGCCGTGCCGGAGACGCTGCTCGAGGCGGAGCTCTTCGGGCACGTGCGCGGCGCGTTCACCGGCGCTATCGCCACACGCCAGGGCAAGCTCGAGACCGCCCACAAGGGCACGTTCTTTCTCGACGAGGTCGGCAGCATGAGCGCGGGTCTGCAGGCCAAGCTGCTGCGGGTGTTGCAGGAGCGGGAGCTGGAGCGCCTGGGGGATACCCGAACGATCAAGATCGATGTACGGATCATCGCGGCCACCAACATGGATCTGTCGCAGCTGGTCAGCGAGGGGCGGTTCCGTGAGGATCTGTTCTATCGGCTGAACGTCATCCCGATTTTTCTCCCGCCGTTGCGCGAGCGACGCGAGGATATCCCCCTGCTCGTCCAGCACTTCATCCATCGGTTGACACGCCAGCTCGTGCCGCCACGGAAGATCACGGTCACACAGGAGGCAATGCGTCAGATGATGGCGTACGCTTGGCCCGGCAACATCCGACAGCTCGAGAACGCGGTCGAGCGCGCGCTCGCACTGGGCCGCGACCGCACCCAAATTGATGTCTCCGACCTGCCGCCCGAGCTGCAGAACGCGCCGGCGACGGGTCACCCGGTTGCGGTGTTGTTGCCCGAGGGCGGACTCGACATGCCGGCTTACATCGCCGACACCGAGCGACAACTGATTCGCCAGGCGCTGGACGAGACCGATGGGAACAAGCAGCAGGCGGCCAGGCTGCTCGGGCTGAAGCGGACGACGTTGGTCGAAAAGACGCGGCGACTTCTGTAAGCACCCGAAGACGTCAGGAGGCAGAAGTCAGAAGGACACTGGAGGCTTCGCCAGCATCACGTCACGGTTTCCCGTTGGTCGGTCCTGATCTCCGAGGAGGCCCTCGTACATTGAAGAAGCCGGGCCCCGAAACCCCGTGGGTCCGGCCTCGAGGGATCTTCTAACGTCTGCCTTCTGACTCCTGACTCCTCGGAGTCGTTACGAAAACATCCCCAGCGGCTCGAACGATCCCTTGAGGATCGACTCGGTGTCGCTGAACCCGAGCCATTCCTCGATCATCGTCGCGTAGACACGGCGGAAGTCGGTCGTCATCTTCAGGTTGCCGTCGTCCAGATCAGTCAGGCTCGGGTGCCGGCCGTACAACCCTCCCCTGACACCGGCGCCGATGACGAACATCGGTGTCGCGGTGCCGTGGTCTGTGCCAAGACTGGCGTTCTCCTCGACCCGCCGGCCGAACTCTGTGAACATCATGATGGCCACGGTGTCGGCCCGACCGATCCGCTTCAGGTCCTCGACGAACCCACGGACCGCGTCGGCGGTGTAGGCGAGCAGCCGGGCATGAGGATCCGCCTGGTGGACGTGCGTGTCGAACGAGTTTCCCTGATAGCTGACGTAGTAGAGCCGGGTCGGCATCTCGGCGTTGATCAGCGCCGCCACCCGCCGCAGCTGCGGGGAGAGCCCGCCGATACCGTAGTCGATCGGGGTGCGGTAGCCGGCCGCGGCTTCCCGGACGAACTGCGAGCTCGCAATGGCGTTGTCGGCGGTTGCCGCCAAGAACTCGAGTGTGGGATTCACCGGAGCGGCTGGACGCATCCCCTCGATCGCTTGCTTCTCTCCCTCGGAGCCCTCGCGGCGGAAACTGCGTGGGTCGTTGAACACGAGCGGCTGATGGTGCCGCGCTCGCACGGCCGGTGACTGGCGGGTACCGATATTGACGATGATGTTGCCTTGCGCATCGTGGTCGTAGACGCCGTCGGCGAGACGACCCAGCCAACCGAACTGCTCCCCGCCGTTGGGCACGCCGGTATGCCAGAAGCCCATCGAGGAGAAGTGCGACAGACTCGGGTTCTCGTACCCGCAGCCGTGCACAACCCCCATCACGCCGTCCTTAAACAGCCGTTCGAACCCGACCAGCGATGGGTGGAACCCGAACCCATCGGCGATCGGGAGGGTCTTGGTGACAGGAATCCCCAGATTGGGCCGCAGCCGATAGTAGGCATCGTCTCCAAACGGCACGACGGTGTTCAGTCCGTCGTTGCCCCCCGAGAGCTCGACGACCACCAGGATCCGCTCGGGATGCGCCTCCATGCTCGTGCCGCGCAGCGCCTGCGCGGTCAGGGCCGTCGCGGTCCGGCTGAGCAACACCGGAAGACCGGCCGTGACCCCGATGCCGTACAGCCCCTTCCGCAGGAAGTCTCGCCGCGAACACCCACAACCGGTGAAATGGCGAACAGGCATGGTCTGTCTCCTCATTGGTCCTACGCCAGCTGATACTCCGGTGAGCTCAAAATCACGTAGAGCAGCGAGCGCAACGCCCGCTCCACCTGAGGCCTCGATGACGGGATTCGGTCGGCGCCTAGCTCGTCGCGCAGACGCTCGACCAGCACCGTCCGCGCGGCCCTGTCCACCGGGACGCGGAGGAACCGGCGGACGAAATGATCGACGATCTCCTCGACCGTCGTCGCGCCGGCCTCAGCCACCAGACGAGCCAGGTCCAGATCCGCCGTCTGTCTCGGCACGAGTGTCAGCCGGTCATAGGCCATCACGTAACCCATGTAGCCACCATACCGCGTGTTGTAGTCCTCATCCCGGTCTGCGAGCAGGCTCGACTCGGCATCTCCCTCCTGCGTGGCGGCCGTGATGTTCATGCCCTGCTCGATTCGCTCTCCGACCCGCGCATACAGACCCGGGAGGGACCGGTCGGGCGCCCAGAACCCGTCCCGGTCAGGAAACAGCACTTCGCGGAACAGGTTGCCCCGCTCGAGCAACAACGCCGGTGTGATCCAGGTTCGTCCACCGGCCCACCCAGCAACATTCGGCGGGTTGAACAGCGTCTGTCCCAGCCGACCGGTCAGACGGCCGAAATCCGGAATCGTCGGCAACGTTGTCAAGCCGAGTTTCCGGTAGGTCGACACCACCAGATGCGCGGGGCTCTTGATCTGGGAGGCGTACGATGCCGGGCTGTAGAAATCTCGCGACAGGAACATCCGCCGGAGCAACGGTCTGAGCTCGTATCCCCCATCGCGGAACGTTGCGCCGAGCGCGGTGCGCGTGGCGGCATCAATCTCCTCCCGGACAAAGAACCGATACAGCTTCGCGCTGATGAACTCGGCAGTCACGGGGGCGTCGAGGATGATGTCGATGATCTCCTCGCCGTTGAATGCACCGGTGCGCCCGAGAAACGTCTTCTCGCCGTCGTCGTGACTCGCGGCGTCGAACCGGAACTCGAGAACGTCATTGGTCCAACCGGTGAACGCCCGCGCCGCTTCGCGGATGTCCTCCTCGGTGTAGTTACCCACCCCCATCGTGAACAGCTCCAGCAGCTCGCGACCGAAATTTTCGTTGGGGTGTCCCCTCCGGTTCTCACCGTTGTCCAGATACACGAGCATCGCCGGGTCCGTCAGAATCCCGACCAGCAGATTGCGGAAGCTCCCGGCGGCGTTGGCGCGGAGCATCTCGTGCTGCCGCAGCATCATCCGGGTGTCGCGGACCTTGCCGTTGCCGGTGGCAAAGTGCCCATGCCAGAACAGGGTGAGTTTTTCCTCGAGTGGACGTCGCGTGGTCAGCATCCGCTCGGCGAACCAGAGGGCGAGCCGCTGGGTCTCGATGGCGTTGGAGCGTAGCCCGTAGAAGAACTTGTTGACGACCGGTTGGAGCCGACGCGGCTCGCCCTCGGGCAGCATCGCAACACCCATGGACGAGCCGGTCGCGCGCGCGATCCGCACCGCGTCGGCCCGGCTCTTGGGGAACGGGTCCATGCCGGGGTCCCAGATCGGCGACGGACTGAACTCGGCCACACCGGTGTTGTCCACGCTGGTGTAGTTGACGAGCTCGTCGACCGCCGCAGCGGGGGTCATCGCCGCCAGCCGCTCAATCTCGTCCGGGGTGGCGCCGAACCCGGCTCGCTCTATCAGGTGCGCCGCTTTGTCGTAGTCCCAGTCAGCCGCCGTGATGGGTGTGAGGTCGTTGACCCATGTGGATGGACCGGGCCCCGCCGCAGCGACGACGGCGGCGCCCACCGCCAGCAACAGCGCACCGCCGAGCAGGAGCGACAGGGGTCGGACCACTGTCGAACACCAACAGCACCCGAGATCGCCGGGGTCGTAGACGGTTCGCGCCGTGTTCATCGCCGACCTCCCAGTCACTGACAGATGTCCAGACGAGGATGATACGTCAACCGTGGGGTCCGGCCAAACCAGCGCCGGGTTCCCGGCGAATGACGTTGCCCCGGCGACAGAGAGCAGACCCGGCCCTCAGGGTATGCCTGGCGAGGCGTTTGCCTGGCAAGGAACGAGGCAGGAGCCGCCTTGTCTACCGGCGCGCGACAATGCGCGCCCCGCGGGCGCGGAGTGGGGCTCGCGGGGCCCCACGAACGCCCGCGCGGGGTTCGGGGCGCAGCCCCGGCTGAAGGAAGACGAAGCAACGCCGTCGAGCCGGGCGCCCGGGGTGGCCAGGTTGTCCTGGCGAGGCGGTCGCCTGGCAAGGCGCGACGAGGGAGCAGCCAGGCGGGCTGTGACCGAGGAAGCAACGCCGTCCAGGCGGGCGCCTCGCCAGGAAAACCTAGCGGGCCTGGGGTTCCCTCGATATATCCGGCGGACTGGGCGCGGCGCCCAACGTCCGAAGGAGCGCGGCCGTCGTCTCCGAGCGAATGTAGTTGCCGCCGGTGTGGACACCCTCGGCGATGACCAGGGGCGTCCACTCTCTGTTGTTCTTCGCATCCAGATCGGCGCCGCGGTCGACCAGAAACTGGACAATCGAATCTGCGCGTTCCCTCCACGCGGCGCCGTGCAGCGCCGTGTCGCCACTCTCGTTGGCCGCGTTGACGTCGGCGCCAAGCTCCGCACACAGCGTGACGGCCCTCAGCGCGTCACGCTCCGTCGACCGGGTGATGCCGGGTTCGTGGCCGACGCCCGCCGCCATCATCAACGGTGTCGTGCCGTTACGAGTCGGCACCAGCGGGTCGGCGCCGTGCGCGAGCAACTCCCGCATGACGGCGACATCGTTCGCTCTCGCCGCGATCAGAAACGGGGTTCCGCCCGACATGTTGCCGACGTGGCTCTTCACGGTGATGCCAAATGCCGGGGTCCGTCGAGCCCGGGCATTCGGATCGGCCCCATGGGCGAGGAGCACCTTCACGAAGGCGACCCGCTCGGGTCCGGGCAACCCCCCGAAGGCACTCCATTCGGTGTCGTCGGACGTGATTCCGTTGGAGCGGTCGTTCAGCTCCGTATCGAAGACGCCCGCCGCCCAGTGCAACGGTGCAAACCCGGGCCCTAGGTTGGGGTCGGCGCCGTGGTTCAGCAGGAACTCTGCGTACGTCGTGTGCCCCCGGATCGTGGCGACCACCAGTGCGGTGGTCCCGTCCTCTGCGGCGAGGTTCACGTCCGCACCTGACGCCAGCAACGTCTCGGTCGTGTCCACGTAGCCTTCCCGAGCCGCCAGCAACAACGCCGTGTACCCCGTCGTCGAGCGCGCATTGACGTCGGCGCCGTGCTCGATCAGCGCGCCGACGACCTGGGTGTGTCCTTCCCACGCGGCCCACATCAACGCGGTCTGGCCGCGGGAGGCCTCCGTCGCGTTCACGTCCGCGCCGCGGGCCAGGAGCGCCGTGACCGTGTCCACCACGCCCCCCCGCGCGCAGGTCATCAGCACCGTCTCTCCGGTCTCCTGCGCGGCATTCGGATCCGCCCCCGCCTCCAGCAACATCTCGACCATCACGGGGCTGGCATTGGTGCAGGCCAGAGAGAGCGGCGTCACAGCGTAGTGGTCTGCCGCGTTCACCAGGGCGCCGCCCCGAATCAGCAGGTCGGCCATCACCGCGTCATCGCCGAGCGCCGCCCAGTGCAACGCCGTGACGCCGTCAGGCGGAGGCGCATTCACCGGAACACCTTCGGTCAGCAGCGCCCGCACCGCCTCGGTGTCTCCATGTTTTGCAGCCTCGGCCAGCCGCAGATCAGCGGCAGTCGTGGCGACCGGGGCGACACTCGCGACCGCCAACAGTGCCACCACGGCACTCCACACTCGTAACGAAGCGCATCTCTCCACAGAACTCGCGAGTGTGACGGGGGGCTTCGTTACGTGGATGTTGATGCGCATCTGTGCTCGTCCTTGATTTGTTCCTGCTACACGTCAGACAGCACCGCCACCTCGCCGGTGCTGTTGCCGAGCCGCTCGGCCGGAATCCCCATCTTGTCGAGCACCGTCAGGTGCAGGTTCGCCAGCGGCGTCCCCGCCGGCAGCCGCACGTGCCGGCCCCCGGTGACCAGGCCCGCGCCGCCCCCGGCCAGGACGATCGGCAGATCGGTCGGCTCGTGCGCGTTGCTGTTACTCATCCCGGCGCCGTAGATGATCATGGACTGGTCCAGCAGCGAGCCGTCGCCGTCGGCGGTCGACCCCAACTTCTCGAGAAAGCGTCCGAAGATCTGCATGTGGAACGTGTTGATCTTGGCCAGCTTCTCCAGCTGTTCGGGGCGCTGCCGGTGGTGCGAGACCGGGTGATGCGGCTCGGCGACGCCAATCTCGGGGTAGGTGCGCACGTTCTTCTCACGACCGAACAGGAACGTGCAGACGCGGGTCAGGTCGGCCTGGTACGCCACCAGCATCAGATCGAACATCACGTTCGCGTAGTCCTCGAAATCGGCCGGGATACCCGCGGGCTGTACCACTTCCGGCAGCTCCCGGTCGCTTTGTGTCTCGGCAATCTGGATACGCCGCTCGATATCGCGAACCGAGTCGAGATACCCCGCGAGCTTGGAACGGTCGCCTCGACCGAGGACCCGCTGCAGGTCCGTGAGCTCCTCGCTCACCGAGTCGAGAATGCTGCGGTCGCGACGGAGCGCCCGGAGCCGTGCCTCGCTCTCGGTGCTGCCAACGGCACCGAACAGGTGTTCGAACACCGCGCGTGGGTTGGTCTCCATCGGCAGCGGCGTGTTGGCGTCGCGCCACGAGAGCGTGGCGCTGTAGGCGCAGCCATACCCGTCCTCGCACTGCCCCACCAGTTCGTTGGCCTCGAGCGACAGCTCGAGCGACGCCAGTTGCGTGTCTGCTCTCAGCTCTTGTGCGGCAAGCTGGTCCATCGACACGCCAACATGCAGCGTGGTGTTCTTCCCTGAGGCCTTCCTGGCGTGTGCGCCAGTGAGGAACGCCGCCTGACAGCGCGAGTGGTCGCCGTCCCCTTCGTTCAGCAGCTGCCTGGCCTCTGTGTTGTCCATGCCGCTCAGGACGAGCACACGGTCCTGAACCGGCGCCAGCGGCGACAAAATCGGCGTCAGCTCCAGGCTGCCCTCTGTCGCCGGCAGCCACCTGGCCATGCTCATCCCGTTCGGCACATACACCGCCCCGAGCCGCTTCACCGGCCGGGCCGCCGTGGTCCGAATGGCGGCAAACGCCGGCACCATACCGTCGAGCAACGGCAGCGCGATGGTCGCACCGAGGCCCCGCAGCACCGTCCGGCGCGACAGGCACTTCTTCGTAATCACCATGCGTGACTCCCTATATTCACGTGGGGCTCTGCCCCACACTCCAGCTCGGTCGCGAACGATGCCAGAACTCTCGTTCGGGACTGCACAACGGTCCAACGTGTGGCACCATGGCGCGGCTACCGCTGCGCGACCGTCGCCACCTCTTGTGCTTTCCTCATTTGAAACGGCCCGCTCTTGACGATGCCCAGAATCAGAGACGACCAGCGGTAGTCGTCGGGGGCCGCGTCGCGCATGATCGTGCGGACCGCCGGCATATCGTAGTACTGGACCGCGCGGCCGAGGGCGTACGTCAGGAGCTTCTCTGTAAACGTGCGGACAAACTCGTCGCGGCGCAGCAGCAATGCCTGACGGAACTCGGTGGGACCCGCAAAGGTGGTCCCATCGGGCAGCACGCCTGACGCGTCAATCGGCGACGTCCCATCCATGGTGCGCCACTTCCCGATCGCGTTGAAGTTTTCGAGCGCGAAACCCAGCGGGTCCATCCGCGTGTGGCAGCTCGCGCAGACCGGATTTGCTCGGTGCTGCTCCATCCGCTCGCGCATGGAGGCCAGCGGCTGGCCCCCCTCGCCGGTCTCCACCAGTGGCGGCACGTTCGGCGGCGGGGGTGGCGGCGGCGCTCCGAGAATGTTGTCCAGGAGATACTTGCCGCGGACCACCGGAGAGGTCCGGGTCGCGTACGACGTGACGGTCAGGATGCTCCCGTGGCCCAGCAGTCCGGCCCGGCGGGGATCATTCAACAGCGCGCGCCGGAAATGCGTCCCATACACATTCCGGATCCCATAGAAGCGCGCCAGCCGTTCGTTCACGAACGTGTAGTTCGCCGTCAGCAGCTCCTCGAGCGGGCGATCCTCACGCATCTGGCTCTCGAGGAACAGCTCGGTCTCGCGCTGGAAGGCGTCGCGTAGGTTGTCGTCGAACTCGGGAAACGCCCTCGCGTCGGGATCCACCGCCTTCAAGTTCCGGATATGGAGCCACTGGCCGCCGAAATTCGTCACAAGCGCCGTCGCCCGACGATCGGCAAGCATCCGCCGAACCTGGACGTCCAGGATGTCCGGATCGCTGAGCGCCCCGCGCGCCGCCACCTCGAGCAACTCATCATCCGGGATGCTGCTCCACAGAAAGAACGACAATCGAGAGGCTAGCTCGAGATCGCTGATCCGATAGACGGCGTCCGCCTGAATGTTCGCGGGATCGCGCTCGATGCGGAACAGGAAGTGCGGGGACACCAGCAGTCGAGCAAGCGCCTCCTGGATGCCCTGCTCGAAGGTCCCCTCCCTCCGACCGATCCTGTAGAACCGGAGCAGCGTCTCGACGTCCGACTCGGTGACCGGCCGGCGATACGCCCGGCGCGCGAGCGTCTCCATGATCCGCTTCGCGCAGGGCTCCTCAGCACTCTCAGTGGTCCCGGTTGGCTGACAGACGAAGATCCGGCGCCGGCTCGCTGTGTCCCCGGGGCCCGTGGCGTTGTACGGGCCTTCGAGCCGGACATAATCGATGTCCATGCGCGGTGCCGTGTAGGTCGAACTGGTGTGCCGTGGCGGTAGCAGCGTCGGAGCCGGACCTTCCGTCAACGCGCTCTTCTTGACAAACGCCACACCAAGCGAGTGCATCCCCGCCGTGGCCGAGAAACGAACCTCGAGCGCATCATCTGCCGTCAGTTGGTACGGCGACGTCCGATAGATGCCCGTGCCACCACACTTTGGATCCTCCGACTCGACACACTCGCCGCCGATGTTGAACCGCGTAATCCGCGCGCCGTCCAGCAGCACGTCGATCTGTTCGCGGGTGCGGATGGCCCGAATCTGTGAATTGGTGAAGTTGCGTCCCAGACGAATCTTCACCACGTACTCGCCGTCGAGCGGGAAGTAGTGGCGAATCAGCGTGCCGCCGCGTGTGGCGAACGGCAGGTCCTCGCTCATCCGCTCGTCTTGCCTGAGACCGCGTGAGATGTTGAACGTCTCGATGACCGGACCCATCGCCGGGTCTCCGATGGCGAGCCGACTGATCTTTCGCGCCGCGAACATGTATCGCTCGAGCAGCGTCGGCGACATCGAGAGGACCGCGGCGATGTTGTCGAAGCCGTGGTCCGACTCGTCGACCGGCAGCAGCGATGCCGCGTCGATCTCTAGCGCCAGCAGGTCACGGACCGCGTTGCCATACTCGAACTGGTTCAGGCGATGATCGGCAGGGCGCCCGGGATTCGGATGCGCCGCCGCCTCTCGATCGAGCTCGGTCTCCAGCCACGTCACGAACGCGTCGAGCGTCGGCTGGTCGGGGCGGCGGCGGCCGGGCGGCGGCATCGCGCCGCTCCGAAGCTTCCGCACCACCTTTTCCCACGTGTCCGCGCCGGCACCAACATGCTCGACATCGCTCTCGTCGAGCAGGAGCCCGGCTGTCGCGAGTCGTTCGTTGTGGCAGGTGACGCAGTATTGGTCGAGGAGGGCGCGGGGATCCGGCGACGCCGTCGAGACGGCGGTAGAGGGCGTCTCGACGCTCGTGGCCTGCGCGCGGGGTGCCTGAGGGCCCGCTGCGTCGAGCCGGGCCACGTGCAGGTAACACGCCGCAACCACGGCGATCATGCACCCGCACGGGACGACTCGTGCCAGTCTGAACATCCGGCCCTCCTCCCGCACGAGCGGAACTATGCTGCGGAGCTCCTACAGCGCAGGAAGGTACGCGCGTGACCCTTGCCGCAGTGTAGGCGCGCCGGCTCGCACCGTCAAGTCACGTACAGGCATCGTCACGGGCCGCGTCGTCCGCCAGCAGCTCGTTCGAGAACTGCGCCGCAGAAAGCGGCGCACCTGGCACGCGATGCGGCGCCGCCTTCTCTCGTACCAACCGCTTGTGAGCCATCTCCACGCTCGCACGGTAAGTCGTGGAACAACAGCAGGTTATCGGGTCGACGCCACCAGTACCGACCGCCTGGTCCCGCCTCGCCATCGCCAACGGGAACCGTGGGTCGACGCCGATCCGAGCGAATGGCGCACGCAACATATCCACTCCACGGAATCCCCTGATGATCACGCCAGCGCCATTTCACGGGTGATGGAACGTCGGAATCCAGTGATCCTCAGTAATCGATAACACTTGACTGACTTCTGGCCGCCCAGTCAGAATTCCACACACGACATAATTTCCTCAGGAGGACCGGGGCGTTGCGCGCGCAGGTGCCGCGAATTGGCGC
>JADFPE010000330.1 GCA_022562495.1 Acidobacteriota bacterium | reverse complement strand
CGCTTGGCGCCAACTTCAACAAGCCCCTGTGGAATTCCTACCTCACTGATGCGATCGCCCTAGTGGATGGGTGGAATAAGAGTACAGTGCTGGACCTGACCGCGGTCACTGGCGAGACCAGTCCGCGCAGATGCAAGGCTGCCAACGGCAAGATTGAAGTGTGCGCCGACAAATACGGGAATAACGGCTGGCTCGGGCTCGCGCAGATCTGGATAAGCGGGGACCACATCACGAAGGCCACCGCCAAGATGAACGACTACTACTTTACTACCGCGCCATACAACGTCAAATACGACACGCCAGCATGGCGAGCGCTGGTCATGTGTCAGGAGATCGGGCACGATTTCGGGCTGGGGCATCGAGACGTGGACTTCAACAACACCAACGTCGGTTCGTGCATGGACTACACCGGCAGCCCAGAAAGTAACAAACATCCTAATGCTCATGACTACGAGGAGCTTGAAAGCATCTATAAGCACTTAGATGCCCCAGCCGATGATGGTGGCAGCAGCAAAGCGTGCAAAGGCCGGAAATGCAAGGGCTCGAAGACACCACCTCCAGCCTTCGACATGGAGCTGCCGAACAGCGGACAGTGGGGCAGGGCGATCGCCGTCTCGCGCGACGGCGGGCAGTCGGTGTTCGTCCAGGATTTCGGCAACGGCTACAAGGTCTACACGCACGTCACCTGGACCCTCGAGGTCGCCGCGACGCTCGCCAGACGCTGAAGCGGGGTAACCTCAATCAACGGATGGCTGGGTGGTCGCCGCCCGCGGCGCGCGCATAGGCACGCCTGGCGAGAGGCTGTAGGTTCCTCCCCGGCGTCGGGATGGCTGCCATGCGCTACCGCCACATGTGTCTGGCGCCGATGGCGCTCCTGGCGGCGGCCTGCCCCGCTGGACCGGTTGCATCCGAGGTCAGTCGCGAGCAGGCGGTCGAGATCGCACGCCAGGAAGTGTCGTTCCAGCCCGATAGCGTGGACGCCGTGCTGTCTACGTCCGAGGAACAGACTGTCTGGCGGGTGACGTTTCGCGGACGGCTCCCGGGTCAGCCACCGGGGTTGTTCGAGACGATCATCGTCGAGGTCGACGCCGGCAGCGGCGAGGTCGTCAGTGTCGGTCGGACGTGACCTCGCGCCTTATCCAACAGACGCTGCGGGTCGTTTCGAGGTCGCCGTGGACCTGCGCAGGATGATCCAGTGCGGACACTTCGCGGTGTCCATGTAGAGTCGCTCGCAGTCGTCGCACCGCACGCACTCGGTCATCACGATCTCCGGTCCCCGGATCGCCCCCCACTCGCAGGTCTTCTCGCAGATCTTGCAGGACGTGCATTCCGACCAGCGTTTGATCCGGAAGACGGTCAGCTTGGACAGCAGACCAAGGGCGGCGCCGACCGGGCACAGGAAGCGGCAGTAGAGATTGCGGACGAAGACGGTGGCGACGAGCAGCACCCCCAGACCGACCCACATGCCGGTCGTCGCCCGGCGGCTGAACATCCAGAACGGCTCGACATACCGATAGACCGCGATGTCGGCGGTCACCAGGAAATAGAGCATCGTCGCCGCCAGGAGCCCGTACTTGACCCGGGCGGCGCGCTGCTCGAGCCAGACGGGCAGCTCGACCCGCCATCGAGCGGGCACGATCAGATCCAGCAGCTGCGTGAGCGCGCCGAAGGCACAGACCCGGCCACAGTAGAGGCGCCCCCAGAGCACGGTCGTCACCACGGTGAACCCGGCGAACAGATACCAGGCGAGGCTGTATCTGAAAATCGGCAGGTTCCCGGTGACCAGGCCATACACGTTCACCACCGAGATCAGCTGGCTCTTCGCGAATCCCAGGTAGACGACGGCGGCCACCAGCGTGACGTACTTGAGCCGGACGCTCTTCCGGAAGAAGCTCACGAGCGTCAGGGCGGCGAAGGCGACCAGCAGCGCCAGGTCGCGCGCCTGATCGCGAAGCAGGGTGCCCCACGTCTCGACCGCGTCCTCGTCGTCGTCGAACCCCCAGAGGTCCTCGGCCAGTTGAGGGTCCGTGGCGGGTGTGTCGGGCTGGCCGGCCGCGACTGCGTCCGGTTGGGCGTCCAGGGACGTCGTCGCCCACACCAGGACGAGCAGCACGGCGACCACGAGACGTGGCGTGGATGACTGCATCATTTCGACCCGCTCGGCACGAGGAACTGCCTGGCGATCCGGCGTGCCGCGTTTCGCACGGCGCGGGTCGAGCTCGTGACCGTCATCGTGGCGGTCGAGACGGCGTCGATGTCCTGACCCACCCTGAAACGGTCGCGGATGTTCTTGCGGACGAACTGCGCCGCGAACTCCGGGGTGTCGACCGAGAAGTAGCCGTAGGGCTCGTGATGGCGGACGACGACGATGCCGGTCAGGATGCCGGTCAGGTCGACGCCGACGAGGATCTGGATCGGACCGTCGTAGCCCCGTTCCAGCGGCTCGAGCTCCGTGGTCCAGAACGCATACCCGGCGAGGGTCCGTTGCCCCGATGCGTCGTTCACGTAAGCCTTGAAGTGCGGCGGCGCCCCTTCTTTCGGCGAGAAGGCCGTGGCGGCAGGAAACAGCTGCTCGAGCTGCGCGTGCAGCGCCGGGTCGCGCGGCTGTCCCTCCAGAATCACCACGGCGGCAAGCAGCAGAACGAGGGTGGCGGTTCTCGGCATAATTAGCCGGGGCTTCGCCCCGGACCCCACGGGGGCGCTCCGCGGGGACCCCCACGGCCCCACGCCGCGCCCCCGAGGCGCGCACGTGCGCGCCGTGGCCGTCACCAACGGCCCCGAACGACGACAGCATCCTCGTGTGCGCCGCATATCGGCCCAAGCTCAAGGGCCACGGTGTA
>JADFPE010000123.1 GCA_022562495.1 Acidobacteriota bacterium | reverse complement strand
TCGGTGGCATCCCCCGCTGTTCGGAGCCCCTACGGCCCGCTGAGCGGAGAGCCAATCGAGCCGGACGCCGGCCGGCGTCTTGTTCGCGGTCATGATGTCACCCTCGTAGACGTTTCGAGCCGAGACCACCCGTCCCCGCCCGCGCGCTGGGCCAGAGTAGCCCCCTGTATCCATAAACTCCCCGCAGGAAGGGCATCGCCGGGCGGCCGGCCCTTTTTCCCCCATACCTCCGCTGCTCGGAGCGCTACGGCCTGCTGAGCGCCGCCCGAGCTCGGCGCGTCGAGACCCCGCCGGCGGTCGCGTGGACGGCGGTTACGAGCGCGACGGCTTCACCAGCCTTGTTGTAGAGCGCCTCCCCGGGGACGAGATCGAAGACGTCCCCGTCCGCCGGCTCGTGGACTGGGTCGATGACGATCGGCGCGTTGGGCGGCGTCAACGACGCGAAGCGCTCGACCTCGGACGCCGATGCTCGGACGACGACTTGCCCGCCGGCGAGGCCGCCGAACGTCTACGTCTCATAGTGTTCGACGCGGTCGTCATGCCGTTTCCTCGTCTCGAGCTCGAGCAGGGTGCTCCATCCCGACGCGGTCTGGACGAGCTTCTGACTGCCGACTACCTACTACCGCGCAATCACTCGTTCTGCCGGGGACGAGCTCGACAGTCGAGTGGGTTCCACCGTCCGACGCTCGCCTCCCCGTCGCTTTCGACTCGACGACACGAGCTCGCCGCGTTCGCCGCGGCGTGCCGAGTCCGTGCTCGCCTCGAGCTCGTTCGCGGTAGCCGCGCGTGTGCGTCGACGTCGGTCCGTTGCTCGTTTCTTCGCCGCGCTACGCTCGGATCCAGACGCGCAGAGGCTCCCAGCCCGCGCGTGGCCAACTTGCGAAGGCTGAGGAGGGGTTTCAGAGCGGCCGCGGCGAGCTCCGGGGCCGATCGGCGCTCAATACCGAGCCCGCGGCGGCCAGCAGACCGCCATCAGTTCCGCGGTGACGTCTTCGTGGGCGGTTGCGGCCGAGCAGTCGAGCGCCGCGCCAATTTGGCGAAACGTCGCGCCCTGGAGTCGGAACGCCACCGCCTTCATCCGCCGCACCGCGATGCGCTGGACCTCACCCGCGCGACCCGCGCGGCGCAGGGGACGGCCGTGACGAACTGTCGCGTATGCGCCCAGGGCGGCTGCGCCCGCGACGGTGGACAGTGAGCTCATCCGGACGCTGGCCTACGCGTTGGGCCACCAGGCGACAGCGCTGACCCCGCGGTAATGGTCGAGTGTGACACGATCCAGGCGCTCAGAGGCTCAGGAAGACGCACTACTAGAGCCCGCTCCTGACCAACTTGCGGAGGTTGAGCGGGGGGGGGTCCCCACGCGTAGTTAGTCGATTATCGTAGGCGGCTAGCGTAGGCCACGCGAACAGCTGGCTTCCGCACTGGCCCGCCGCCGATCATCTTGCAGAGCTGTTGCGGAGGCGGCGGGCGGCCAGTCTCAATCCACCTTAGCTGCCGCCTTCGAGCGCCTCTTTGGAGCCCGATCGCCGCGTCGACGGTTCGCGAAGGGCAGGCGACCGTAACGACGCTCGAAAGCCCGAAGCATTCTGGCCTCCGCCACGCGTGGGTCATCGGTCGGGCACCAATAGACCAGGCGAACGCCGGGGATTTTTAGCACTTCCTGACCACCTCGGTGGGGACGCCTGTCCCCGTATTTGTGTTGATAGAATTCCTTGAGGCGTTTCGCGATCGCCCTTCGGGTGCGGCCGACATACACGATCGCTCGATCAGCGGTAACGATATACACCCCTGGCCGATCCTCGGCGCAGGGCTCGCCCCAGCGAACGGGACCGACTGGCGACAGCCCAGCTGCACCGAAAAGATCAGCGACGGGTGACCGGTCAGAGGCCATCATGGACACCATCATTCTAAGCCATGACCCGCGTAACCTCGGCGCGCGCCCAGCGTCAATCCTGCGGTCGACGGTTTCCACGTTCTTTTCCCGTTGGCCCGTGGCCTTCACAGCGAGGATGTAGTGTCCTGGGCACCCGCCCGATGAGCTCGTCGTAGAGTGTTCGAACGTTCACGCCGCCGAAGCTAACGCGCTTCACGGTGCACCTCCCACTGATACCACCATTGCCAATCGTGCGGGGTGAACCCAAATACCATCGGCGGATTGTCGAGGCGCGTCCCGTCGAGGCGGCGGCGCACGGGCGGAGGCGCTGTCGGCGCAGGCGCAGATGTTGTCTGACGAATTATCACAACACGCCTCAGGCCAACAGGGTGGGTCGTCGTCCACCCTGCCGAGGTGGTCATGTTCGAAGCGGTTTTGAGGTTGCGCAGTATCTCGGCCGATTCCTCAGCCCTCGTCTGTGCGGACGCAGGTGCGACCCACACAAAGAGCAGGGCGACGGTAAGTATGCTTGTCATGACTCCTCCTTTCCTGACACATCACTGCAAGGTTGGGTCCATCGGCCGCATGGTAAAATCGTTGATTTCTAAGGACTTACTCGGCGGGATGTCACCAAAAGTGACCACCAGTTCGACAGGCGACAGGCCGCGTGCTATGTTCGGTTCAGCTGCCCATTGCAGAGCCCCGGACATGCCCCGTGGAGCTCAAGGGAAGGGGTGTCCTGACCTGAGACAGCGCGCGCACATCTGGGCCGCGTAATCGCGGGCCGATCGGCACTTCAGGAGGCGAGCGGCGGTGAGATTTGGGTTGTTTTTTGCGTCCAAGGTGCGTAATAATAAACAGGACTGTGGAGGCGATAAATGGAACTACAACACCGCATGCCGTTGCTACCACGCGAAGCAGAGATGGTCAGCGTGCACCTTGCCGTCGCGCGGAACGACGGGCATCTCACGTTTCTCACTGCCTCGGGTCCGATCTTCACCTGTCGCGAGGATGACGAAGGCAGCCTGCGCTTCGCGGCCGTGATACTCACCGAACCGAGCCTTGGCCTCGCCACGCCCATCCAGGTGGCCAAGGTGCTGGGTTGCCATCGCAGCCGGGTGCATGAGTATCGCAAGCGGTATCGCGAGGGTGGCGCCGACGTGCTGGAGGTGAAGCGGCGGGGACCGCGCGGGGCGAGCAAGCTCAAAGGGAGCCGGATGGCTCGCGCCCAGCAGCGACTCGACCAGGGCCAGGCCAATCGCAAGGTCGCCGAGTCGGTGGGCGTCAGCGAGGGAACAATCCGCAAGGCGATCAAGGAGCAGCGGTTGTCGCGGCCGACACGAGCATCCGCGCACCCGTTCCAGGAACCGACAGGGAGCACGCCTCGGCAGCGCAGCGATGCCGATGCCTCCTGTGTCGGCGGTATGGCGACCACGCGCGAGGACGAGCGCGCCCTGGCGCCGACCGGTCTCCTGGTGGAGGCGCCGCCGCGGCTGGAAGCGGCCGAGTCGGTGGCCAAGGCCGGCGTGCTGGTGGCCCTACCTGTACTGCTAGGCCAGGGCCTGGTCGAGGTGGGGCAGCACATCTACGGACGTCTCCGGAACGGGTACGACGGCTTGACGGCGATGTTGCTCACCTTCGGTCTGATGGCCTTGTTGCGAATCAAGAGTGCCGAAGGACTCACCACCCACGCGCCCGGAGAGTTCGGCTTTGTGCTGGGTCTGGACCGGGCGCCGGAGATGAAGACGGTGCGCCGCACGCTGGCCGAGTTGGCCGGTCGCCACCAGGCGCGGGAGTTTTCGCGGGCGTTCAGCGACCGGTGGGCCGAGGAAGACCCGGACGCGCTGGGGTATCTCTACATCGACGGCCATGTGCGTCCGTACCACGGGCGGACGCTCGTGCTGCCCAAAACGCACGTGCAGCGGCGGCGCTTGTGCATGCCGGCGACGACCGACTACTGGGTGAACGATACCAACGGGGAGCCGCTGATGTTTGTCACCGCGCCCGCCCACGAGGGTTTGCTGGCGATGATGGA
Organism: Acidobacteriota bacterium; assembly: GCA_022562495.1. Taxonomy (GTDB): domain Bacteria; phylum Acidobacteriota; class Vicinamibacteria; order Vicinamibacterales; family UBA8438; genus NP936. Next base: position 9,916 of record JADFPE010000123.1, on the reverse strand, counting down.
GCAGGAACTGCTCCCGGCGATCCGCACGCTGGCCGGCGAGGACCGTCGAGTGACGCTGATCTTCGACCGCGAGGGATGGAGTCCGAAGCGCTTCAAGAAGTGGAAGAACGCCGGCTTCGACGTGATCACGTATCGCAAGGGAACGTACCGGGACTGGCAACGCCGCTGCTTCAAGGAGGTGCGGGTCGAGGTCTCCGGACGGCAGGTCACCTACCTGCTGGGCGAGCGGATGCTCCGCCTGCGCAAAGGATTCCGCGTGCGCGAGGTGCGGCGCCTGTGCGACGACGGCCATCAGACATCGGTGGTGACGACCCGAAGAGATCTTCCGCTTCAGACCGTGGCGCTACGGATGTTCTCTCGCTGGCAGCAGGAGAATTTCTTTCGGTACATGCGCCACGAGTTCGCGCTGGACCATCTGCCGACGACAGCGGTGGAGCCGGCCGACCCGGAGCGCCGCGTGCCCAATCCCGTGATCAAGGAGAAGAAGCGCGAGGTGGGCCGGATCCAGGCCAAGCTGACCAAGGCCGAGCAAGCATACGGCCAAAAGGCGCACGAGAACCGGGAGCAGAAGGTCCCTACAGTGCGGGGATTCAACATCTCCCATGCAGAGCTTGGACGAACGATCACGCGTCTGCGCTCCACTCGTGCACAGCTGGAAGCCGCTATCCAGGCGCTGCCCACACGTGTGCCGGTGCGTGAGACCATGGGCACCACACCGATCGTCCAGCTTGAGCGCGAGCGTAAGATCATTACGGACACGTTCAAGATGGTGGCCTATCGCGCCGAAACGCAGCTGGCGAACCTGGTCGGGCCATTGCTCCCGCACCGCAACGACGAAGCCCGGAAGTTCCTGCGGCAGGTCTTCCAGCTACCCGCGGACCTGCTCCCGGACCACGAGCACGGAACCCTCCTCGTGCGCCTGCACAGCATGACCACACCGCGCGATAATCACGCTCTCGCGACGCTATGTGGTGTTCTCAACGACCTCGCAGTCTGCTACCCCGGCACCGATCTCCGCCTGGTACTAGAGGCTACGCAGACCCCGACAGCGTCGCGATAATTCTTGGGGCATGTCCGGGGCTCTGCAATGGGAACGTGTTCTCGCGCGGACCCTACGCTAGCCGCCGAACTTCGCCTTCGCCTCGCGGCGCCGCGCGTGCAGGATCGGCTCGGTATAGCCGTTCGGCTGGTCGCGGCCCGTGAACACCAGATCGCAGGCGGCTTGAAAGGCGATGCTGTCGTCGAAGTTCGGCGCCATCGGCCGATACTTCGGGTCGGCGGCGTTCTGGCCATCAACCACGGCGGCCATCCGTTGCAGGGTCTCGCGCACCTGGTCTGCGCTGCACACGCCATGGCGCAGCCAGTTGGCAATGTGCTGGCTGGAAATGCGCAAGGTTGCGCGGTCTTCCATCAGCCCGATGTTGTTGATATCCGGCACTTTGGAACAGCCGATGCCCTGGTCGATCCAGCGCACCACGTAGCCCAGAATGCCCTGGGCGTTGTTGTCCAGCTCCCGCTGGATGTCAGTCTCCGACCAGTTCGGACGGTCGACCACGGGAATCGTGAGGATATCGTCGAGACTGGCGTGGGACCGCGATTGCAACTCCGCTTGCCGCGCCGCGACGTCGACCTGGTGATAGTGGGTGGCGTGTAGGGTGGCGGCCGTCGGCGACGGCACCCAGGCGGTGTTGGCGCCGGCCTGGGGGTGACCGATCTTGGTCGCCAGCATGTCGGCCATCAGGTCCGGCATTGCCCACATGCCCTTGCCGATTTGGGCGTGGCCTGGCAGACCGCATTCGAGCCCGACATCGACGTTCCAATCTTCATACGTTCGCATCCAGACGGCGGTCTTCATATCAGCCTTGCGGATCATCGGGCCGGCTTCCATCGCCGTGTGCATCTCATCGCCGGTGCGATCGAGGAAGCCGGTGTTGATGAAGAACACGCGGTCCTTGGCGGCGCGAATGCACTCCTTCAAGTTGACCGTCGTGCGCCGCTCTTCGTCCATGATGCCGATCTTCAGGGTGTAGCGGTCGAGGCCCAGCGCATCCTCGACCCGTTCGAGCAGCTGATCGGTAAACGCCACTTCGTCCGGTCCGTGCATTTTCGGCTTCACGATATAGACCGAGCCGGCGCGGCTGTTCTTGCGACGCTTCAGATCGTGGATGGCGATCATCGACGAGATCATCGCGTCGAGAATCCCTTCCGGGGCGTCGTTGCCGTCCTTGTCCAGGATCGCCGGGGTGGTCAGCAGATGGCCGACATTGCGGATCAGCATCAGGCTGCGGCCCTGTAACGAGATCTCTGACCCATCGGGTGCGGTGTAGACGCGGTCGGGGTTCAGGGCACGGTCGACCATGCGGCCGCCTTTCTCGAAGCGGTCTGTCAAATCGCCCTTCATCAGCCCCAGCCAGTTGCGGTAGGCGACCACCTTGTCTTCTGCGTCCACCGTCGACACCGAATCCTCGAGGTCCATGATCGTCGTCATGGCCGCTTCCACGACAACGTCTCTGACCCCGGCGGCATCGTCCCGGCCGACCGGGTGGCTGCGGTCGATGGTGATTTCAATATGGAGGCCGTTGTTCTTCAGCAACACGGCCGATGGCGCGGCGGTATCACCGACGTACCCGGCGAACTTCGCAGGTGCAGCGAGTCCACTGACGCTGCCGTCCTGGAGGGTCACGGCCAGTGCGCCGTCGGCGACCGCATAGGACGTTGCGTCGCGGTGGCTGCCGGTGACGAGCGGCGCCGAGGCATCGAGGAAATCGCGGGTGAAGGCGATCACGCGCGCGCCGCGCACCTTGTTGTAACCGCCGGCGCGCTCGGCGCCGCCCTCTTCTGAGATCGCGTCGGTCCCATAGAGCGCGTCATAGAGGCTGCCCCACCGGGCGTTGGCGGCGTTGAGCGAATACCGAGCGTTGGTGACCGGCACGACCAGCTGCGGTCCGGCGATGGTCGAGATCTCCGGGTCGACATTCGCCGTGCGCACCGTGAAGTCGTCGCCTTCCGGCACCAGGTAGCCGATTTCCTGCAGGACGGCTTTGTAGGCCGGCAGGTCTGACGCCTGACCGCTGCTTTCCTGATACCAGGCGTCGATTCTCGTTTGCAGCTCATCGCGCGTCGCCAGCAACTCCCGGTTTCGCGGCGAGAGATCGTGGATCAACCTGTCAAAGCCGGACCAGAACGCCTCTGGCGAGATGCCGGTCCCCGGCAACGCTTCATCGTTGATGAAATCGTACAGCTCCTTATCAACCTGGAGCGCTCCAGCCTCGATCCGGTCCGTCATGGCCTCTACTCCTGCCTGTGTGTCGATGTGCCCCTGAAGAACGCCCGTGTCTGAAACCGCGATTATATCCGTCAGGAGGGTGGGCGTGCCGCGCTCCGGTCCGGGGATGACGCCACGCCGTGACGGAGGCCTTCAGGCCGGCGAGGCACGGCTGAAGCCTTGCCCCCACGGAAGTCCACACAGGCGCGCTCGCGCGCGCGCTGCACCCACCCGACCTCCTGCGTGTTGCCCCAGGTGCTGAAGATCGCGAGTCGCGGCAGGTCGACCTCGTGGGTCGGCACGTCCGGTCTCATCGTCAGCGCGGCGGCTACCAACCCGGTACGGACCTCTCGGCACGCTCATTCCTGCCACTCTGTGCCGATGACACCAGTTGCCGTCCTCTCTGGCGGACGCCGATCGCGATTCTACACGACACCGCTCGATGTCCGTGGGCCCCCGCCCGGATCTCACATTTGTAAGTTCACGATGGGTCGGTGGCTCATTTCAGGGCACACGTGAGGCACGGCGCTGGCTTTGCTAGGGCATTGAGGGCGGCACGGGGCTTGCTGAGTTATGTGACGCCGGTCGCCTGAATGGGACGGCGTGGAGCCGACAGTGCTGGGGAGCCAGGTTGCCGGCACCTGGGGCATCGCATGGTGCGGTGCCCCTTTTTCATGTACCCGCTCGAACGAGACATCTCCCACGGGTGACAGGGTCACCCGTGACGCAAGTTTTCATGATGCGCGGAGATGTCTGGCGGTCCGTGGGGAAGGTCGGCGACGCATCGAGACCGGATAACCCAGACGCGTATAATTCGACCAGTGCCACGCATCGATCTGAACGGCGACGTCGGGGAGTCGTTCGGACCCTACACCATGGGCGACGACCAGGCGATGTTGCGCCACATCACCTCGGCCAACGTGGCGTGTGGGTTTCACGGCGGCGACCCCTCCGTGATGCGCCAGACCGTCGGTCTGGCGGTCGCGAGTGGTGTCGCGATTGGTGCCCACCCCGGGTACGCCGATCTGGTAGGGTTCGGTCGCCGCGAAATCCGCATGGGGCATCGGGAAGTGGAGGACGTGGTCGCGTATCAAATCGGCGCCCTGGCCGGGGTGGCGGCGGCGGCGGCGGCTCGGCTGCAGCACGTCAAGCCGCATGGCGCGCTCTACAACATGGCAGCTCGCGACCGAGCGCTGGCCGACGCGGTTGCTCGGGCGGTCGTCGCGGTCGACACCACCTTGATCCTGTTTGGGCTTGCCGGGTCGTGTCTGATCGAGGCGGCCCACGCGGTGGGGCTGCGCACCGCCGCGGAGGTGTTTGCGGACCGGGCGTATCGGCCGGACGGCTCGCTCGTGCCGCGCGATCAGCCGGGCGCCGTCATCGATGACCCCACGGCCGTCGTTGAGCGGGCGCTGCAGATCGTGCAGGATGGCACGACCACGTCTGTCAGCGGTGAGGTCATCGAGATCCGGGGCGACACGATCTGCCTCCACGGCGACACCCCCGGTGCCGGCGGACTTGCCGCCCGGCTACGGAGCGGCCTCGAGGGCGCCGGCATCAGGGTGCTGTCGATCGGGATGGGAGGCTAGGCGGGCGCTCCAAGGAGACAGGAGGCAGGAGGCAGAAGAAACCGGAGGGCTGCGCCGTCATGTCTTCGGTACGCCGAGGCCGGGGCGCGGGTGAGTGCGTCTGATGACCCGAGGCGTATCGAATCAGAGGCGACACAGGGCGTTTCTGGCAGCGGCGAAGCCCTCCGACTGTCTGCTGGCTCCTGACGTGTCGCGTGTTCGTCTCAATGCACGGTGTAGGGTTCGGTGAGCGCGAACTCCGCGATCTCGGCGTCGAACTCGGCGCCGTCGCGTGTCACCATCCGGTAGCTACCGCGCATCGACCCGAACGGGGTCGAGAGCGAACAGCCCGAGGTGTACTCGTGCGCCTGCCCCGACGCAAGCGTCGGCTGCTGCCCCACGACGCCTGGCCCCTTGACCTCCTGCACCTCGTTCGAGCCGTTCGTGATGATCCAGTGCCGGCTGACCAGTTGGACCGGCTCGGTGCCTTCGTTGGCGATCCGCACCGTGTAGGTGAAGTGCCACAGCTGCCGCCGAGGCTCGGCGTGTGAGAACTGCGACGTGACCGTGACGCGGATCCCTTTGGTGACGGCCTCCGAGGAGTGGACGCTGGTATCTTGCATTGGTGTCTCTGGCAACCGGTCGTGGCAGGCCTCACGCGGTCCCGGCCGCCGGGTGAGTGCGTCTTTCTATAATAGCGGTGAACCGGGGTCCCATGCGGCCGGTGGCGGACGATGATTCCGATTGCGACCTTGCTCGGCCGATACCGGACCGGCTACTTTCCCATGGCGGTCGACGGCGGGATCGGGTGGTTTTCCCCGGAACCACGGGGTGTGCTCCCACTGGATCGATTCCGGGTCCCCCGGCGGCTGGCCCGGTGTCTGCGGCAGGGACGGTTTCAGTGCACGGTGAACCGGTCGTTTCGCGACGTGATCACCGCGTGCGCGGCGAGGGAGGACACCCGGGGCAACTGGATCGACGAGGAGATCCTCGAGAGCTACTGCGCGTTGCATGACGCCGGCCACGCGCACTCCGTCGAGGTGTGGGCCGCGGACCGGCTCGCGGGCGGGCTTTACGGCGTGAGCCTGCGCGGCGCGTTCTTCGGCGAGTCGATGTTCCATACCGTGCGCGACGCGTCGAAGGTGGCGCTCTGCGTCCTGGTCAATCGGCTGTCGGAACGCGGGTTCGGCCTGCTGGACCTGCAGTGGGTCACGCCGCACCTGCGGCAGTTCGGGGCGGTCGAGATCTCGCGTGCGCGGTATCTGACCCAGCTGGCCGAGAGCATGCAGCTCGACTGTGTGTTCGACGATCCCGGGTCGCTCCCGGGTGGTCCGCTCAGGGCACCGAGTAGGTCGGGCGACCGCTGTTCTGCGCCAGGTTCCAGCTCAGCTGATGGACCATCCGCACGATGCGCGCCATCTTCGCGTAGTTGATCTTGTCGGCCCGGTCCCGTTCGGTGTGGTAGTCGGGATGCAGACCCGTATGGATGAAGATGGCCGGGACGCCCCGGTACAGGAAGGGCCACTGGTCGCTGCGACGCAACAGGTTCGAGCTGTTGTCGTCGTAGCGGAACTTCAGCTCCAGACCGGTCAGGTCGTTGGCGTCCTCGGCGGCCCGGCGCAGGTCCGGCGAGCGGCTATAGCCGAGGATGTTGACCGCGTTGCGGTTCGACTCGGCCGTCTGCGGCGCGAGCCCACGAAACCGCGGCCCGCCGGCGGCGGGAATCTCCTCGTTGCGACCGATCATGTCCATGTTCAGGACGGCAACGGTTTGGGTCAGCGGGTGCAGTGGCGCCCGGGTGTAGGCCCAGGCGCCGAGCAGCCCCTGTTCCTCGGAGTTCCAGGCGGCGAGCAGGATCGACCGTTGCGGCCGGAATCCCTCCCGTGCGGCGACGGCGTACGCCTCTGCGATCTCGATCAGCCCGGCCACGCCTGACGCGTCGTCATCGGCACCGTTGAAGATGCGTTGTCCGGTTGTCCCCTCGTGGTCGTAGTGGGCGCTGATGATGATCCACTCGTGCCTGTACCGCGGGTCGGCTCCCTCGACTAGCCCGACGACGTTGCGGTTCGGCACGGTCCGGCGGACGACCGACGTCGTCATCTCCACCCGCGGTCCGGGGAGCTCCACCGCGTCGATCCCGCCGTGTCGTTCCGCGGCCGCCGCCAGCTCCCCGAACGAGCGGTCCGCGGCCTCCACGATCCGCTCGGCCAGGTCGGCCGAGATCTGGACGACCGGGATCTGTACCGCCGTCAGCCAGCTCGCGAGCTGGTAGCGCGCCACGTGGGGCGGTTGGTCGGGCCAGACGCGGCGCATCGGCCGGGTGAGCCCGGGTCGCCCCGGGTGGTTGTGGATGTCCGGCGCGAGTAGCACCGCCACGGCGCCCTGTGCCTGTGCCGCCAGGATCTTGCGCACCGCCCGTGACTCTTCCGACGTCACCACGCCGTCGAACCGGCTGTCGGCGTCGAACTCACCCGGTTCGTGGTTCAGCATCAGCGCGACCTTGCCCGCGAGGTCCGCTGTCTGGTAGTCGTCGTGGCCGAGTGCTGGCGCCGCGATGCCGAATCCGACGAAGACCACGGCGCCACCGGATGCCCCGCTGGCACTGGCCGGGTCCGGGTAGAACTCGTCGCCGAGCTGCGGGTCCCGTGGCGGGAGACCGGGGACACGCAACCGCACCCGGTTGTCGTCCCCGAGCCCGGTGGTCATCAGGTCGAAGCGGTGAAAGTAGGTGCCATCCGACCCGACCGGCGAGAGACCGAGCCGGGCGAACCGAGACGAGATGAACTCGGCGGCCTGCCGGTTGCCGTCGGTGTCGGTCAAACGGCCCCGCATGCCATCGCCGGCCAGGAAGCGCACGTCCGCTTCCAGGTCCGTGGCCCGGATCGACGTGTTCCCGGGTGCGGGCGCCGTGCCCTGCGCCGCCAGCGTGACGGCGGCCAGCAGCGCCGCGCCCACTACCCACCGTGCTCTCATCCTGATCATTCTACCGGCGACGCCGGTCTCGCCGGTTGACATGCGGGTCTTGGGATAGGATGGCGGGCACAGTGCAAGGGGAGTGAAGCATGAAAGTGCAAGCACAACGTGCAGCACGTTGGCGGGCAGGACTTCTGGTGGCGACAGTGGCCGCCGCAGGGGTGGGGTGCGGGATGTCGTCCGGTGCGGGAGGCGAGACCGGGTTCGACGTCACGGAGAAGTCGATCACCGAGATCGCGGCGGCGCTCGACGCCGGCGACGTGACCTCGCGCGAGCTGGTCGCCGCCTACCTGGCGCGTATCGAGGCCTACGACCAGCGGGGCCCGGCACTGAACGCGATGGTCGTCATCAACCCGAACGCGTTCGCGGACGCCGACGCGCGTGACGCCGAGCGCGCCGAGGGGCAGGTGCGGGGGCCGCTGCACGGCATCCCGGTCGTGGTGAAAGACAACTACGACACGGCCGGCATGCCGACAAGCGCCGGGACTATCGGGTTGGCGATGTCGGTGCCGCCGGATGACGCGTTCCAGGTGAGACGCCTCCGGGAGGCGGGCGCCATCATCCTCGGCAAGACGAACATGCACGAGTTGGCTCGCGGCATCACATCGGTGAGCTCGATCGCCGGGCAGACACGCAATCCGTACGACCCGACGCGGAATCCGGGCGGGTCGAGCGGCGGCACGGGCGCCGCGGTGGCAGCGAGCTTTGCCGCCGTCGGCATGGGCAGCGACACGTGTGGCTCGATCCGGATCCCGTCGGCGCACCATGCGCTCGTGGGGCTGCGCGGCACCAGAGGACTGGCCAGCGGCGACGGCATCATCCCGCTGTCCACGACGCAGGACATCGGCGGACCCCTTGCGCGGTCGGTCCGGGATCTGGCGATCACGCTCGACGCGACGGTCGGGGTCGACCCGGCGGACGAGACCACCCGGCGCAGCGAGGGCCGGATCCCGGCGTCCTACACCGACATCCTCGACCCGCGGGGGCTCCAGGGCGCCCGGGTCGCGCTGCTCGAGGAGCTGCTGGGTGACACCGGCGCCGACCGGCCGGTCCGGACCGTCATCGAGGCGGCGGTCGAGGAGATGACCGCCCAGGGCGCGGACGTGGTCGAAATCGGCGAGACCGACTTCGGGTCGCTGCTGCAGGGCGCCTCGCTCATCGGGCTGGAGTTCAAGTTCGACTTCGATGCGTATCTGGCGAACACCCCGGGTGCGCCGGTCCGCTCGCTGGCCGAGCTCGTGGAGCTGGGGCTCTATCATCAGGTCGTCGATCGGGTGAACCGCGCGTCGCTCGAGGTCGAGAGCCTGGACACCGACGAGTATCGCGAGCGGCTCGCCAAGCGGGGCCCGCTGCGCGCGGCGGTCGAGGCGCTGCTCGACGAGCACGATCTGACCGCGTTGATCTATCCCACCATCCGCCAGACGGCCAGACCGATCGGCCAGGGGCAGCCGGGCAGCAACTGCTCGCTGAGCGCGATCTCCGGGCTCCCCGCCATCACCGTGCCGGCCGGCTACGCCGCCGACGGCATGCCGGTCGGGCTCGAGATGATCGGGCGCGAGTTCGCCGAGGCCGATCTCCTCCGGCTGGCCTATGCCTACGAGCAGGCGACCCGGCACCGCCGTGCGCCCGAGAGCACCCCGAGTCTGATCGACCCGCCCGGACCGGTTGTCATGGACGTCGGGACCGAGACCGCTGGTGGCCTCGGTCTGCGCGGTCGACTTGTCTTGGACCGGACCACGCGCGGGCTGACATTCAGCGTGTCCGTCTACGGAGTGACCGACGACGACGTGCTCTTCACGCACATTCACCGGTCCCACGACGGGGCGGCGGGCCCGGTGGTCCATCTGCTCGGCAGGCGCGGGCGGGCCAGGGTGTCAGGCGACCTGACGCTGTCGGCGGCCGATCTGCGCAGACTCCGCGACGGTGAGCTCTACGTCGACGTGCATACGACGGAGGATCTCGTCGGCGTGCGGGCCGATATCGAGTGGCCGGACGAGGAGTGAGGGCGACGCACGCCGCATTCCGCTCGTCGGCTTCAGGCTGTGGGCTGTGGCCTAGCAGCCCGTGGTGAAAGCCCCGCTGCATTCGAACGGCGCTGCATCCCGGCTGC
>JADFPE010000122.1 GCA_022562495.1 Acidobacteriota bacterium | reverse complement strand
TATGGTCCCGACCGCGAGATCGACACGACACCGGACCCGTCGTTCGACGTGAACGCGACCGATTTCAACGATCTTGCCGACCGACTCGGGCTGCCCTAGGTCGGCCGCCGCTGCATCCCACCTGACGGCGTTACTTCCTCGGTCGCATACTGCCTGTATGCTCTCTCGTCGCGCCTTGTCAGCTGGGCGCTTCGGCGCCCGACCACGAACTACTGTTACGGCACACTTGGACTAGGTCTTAGGCTGGCGCCCCAAGGCTTCATGGCGCCCACCACGGGAGCGCCTGAAGCCCAAAGCCTGAAGCCCCGAGGCCAGCGCAGGCTGTTGTTGCTCAGGAGCCGGCTAGAGCTCTCGCCAGGATCCAACGGAGAAGGAGGTGCCGACGAGCGTACCGCTGTTGGTGATGGATGGCGTGCCGGTCGCACCGATCACAGAGGCGGTCACGAGATTGCTCACGTGTGCGGCGCTCTCGATGATGAGTTCGCCGAGGAGCGACACATTGCCGCCGAGTCGGACCTGTTCACGCACCAGGTTCTGCGCGTCGGCGCCGACCTGCTCCATGCCGCCCATGATCTTCAGATCCTGATCGGTGACGAAGAGGAGCCCCGGCGTGTCCGCCTCAAAGGTGCCGTTGCCGCTGATGTCGATGTTGCCCTCCGCGATCAGCGTCAGGTCCCAGGGGTTCCCGTTCGTACCGATGTTGCTGGTGATCGTCAGGTCTGTCTCGGCGTAGAAGGTCCGGTTGTCGGCGTTGGCGCCCAGCGCGTTGGCACTCCATCCAGCCGCACCGTTATACCGCCATGTGTACCCGGCTGCCTCACAGGCTCCGGCATCGGCCGACGCATCGCAGATGACACCGCCGATCAGGTCGGTGATGACGCCGCCGCTGGTGAGGACGAGGTCGGCCAGATAGCGGTAGTCGGCCGCATGGATGTCGATGATCGGGAGCGGCAACGCCGACCCGCTGGTCGAGCCGCCGATATCGGGGTTGCCGCTCTCCGAATAGCCTCCGCTGGCGGTCGCGTTGCCTTCGATGTCGGCGCTGCCACCCACCTCGAGGGCGCCGTTCGAGTGCACGTTGCCGTTTGTGCCGCCCAGCACGCTCGCGTTGCCCTGCACCGTCAGGTCGCCGTTGCTGACGATTGTCGGCCCCTGGATCGGGACGAGCGTCACCTCCACGGAGGTGTGCGTGCCGTCGGCCGTATGGCCGATCGCCTGGATCAGCACCCGATTGTTGGCATCGACCGCCGGCTGTCCGTTCTCCGCGATCCGCAGCTGGTCGACCGCTCCGAGTGTCAGCCCGCGCAGGGGGTCGTCCTCATCGAACAGGCGCGCCTCGTAGGTCGCCCCGGCCGCGCCGGGCAGTGCCAGACGGGCCGGTGGCCGGGGAATGCCCCAGCCCTCGAGACTGCCGTTGTCGGCGTCGGTGGCCACCGTGCCGCTCTGGGTGTCCGGGCCCAGCAGGAGACTCGTGATGGCCGCCGCCGGCGTGGCGAAGCCGTTGGCGCGCCAGCGACGCAGGAAGTCCAGGGTCAGGTCGACGGCGTGGTTCGCGCCGGCTTCGGCTGCCGCCTTCGCCTGAGCCGACGTCTCGTGATTGATCGCCATGGCCGCTTCCGTCTGCCCGCTGACCCAGAGCGCGGTGGTTGCGGAGCTGACGATCAACAGCAGCAACAACGTGCCGATGAGGGCGAACCCTCGCTCGCCAGGGGCGGTCGATCGGCTGGTATGCACCCCCATGGTTGGGTCTTCAGCGGGTCCGCACCCGCACCTCCGTCGTCAACGTCACGCTGTCCGCTGCGCCGCGTGCCCGGTTCGCGTTCGGGGTCTCGGCGGTCACGAGGACCTGCACGAAGGCCACTGCGGCCGCGACCGTCGTGGGTGCGCGGTTGGCGTCCAGATACGTGAACTGCAGGTCGGTGATCACGCTGTCGGTCATCGGTGTCGGGGTGCCGCCGAGATTGTTGTCGAGCAGCGTAATCGTCCGTGCCGTCGGGTCGTGTGCGATCGTGACGTCCTCTCCGGTCTCGTCACAGACACCTCCTACACCGCCCAGCAGCCCGTTTGGCGGATTGATGTCCGCCTGCAGACGTACGTCGTCCATCACGGCGTTGCCGTTGGGGTCCAGCCGCAGCGCCTCGAACGCGGTACCGGCGCCCGGGCAGTTCGTCGTGGCGATGTCGTAGGGATTGCTGCCGGCCGTGCGCAGCGTGGTCTCGATCCATTCCATGGCGAAGCGCGCTTCGGCTTGGAGCAGCGCGCCATCGAGCTGTGCGTTGAATCCGCGTGACACCTGGTCGGCCACTGTCAGGGCCGCGCCCATCATTGTCACCGTGATCAGCATCGCGACGAGGAGCTCGGCAATCGTGAACCCTCGCGTGTCCCTGAAGCCGGGCGCCTGGCGCGGCGGGCCGCGGTCGTCGGGGTGATTCACCATTGGCGTATCAGAGTCGTGATCTCGACTTCCTTGGCCATCCGCAGGTCGGTCTGCGTCGGCACCAGCCGGATCGTGACGATCCGGGTGGTGGCTGTCGGTCCCGCCGCGACCCGCCAGCGGCGGGTGTAGGACAGGGTCGGCATGTCGAAGTAGCTCGTCACGTTCTGCTCCAGCGGGTCCGGCGACACCGCGGAGATCTGCACGCTGGGGTCGGTCCCGAAGTTGGCCTTCATCAACTGCTCCACCTTGGCCTGCGTCAGGCGTGTCGCATCGGTAGTCTCGCGCGCGAGCATGTGCGTTTGCGTCGTGACCACCAGGAGCTGTGCGGACCCCAGCAACCCGACGGTCAGGATCCCGACCGCGATCAGCACTTCCATCAGTGCCATGCCGTCCTCACGACACCAGGCACCCCCCATCGTTACGAGCTCCTCACCTGGCCGGCGGCCGTGATCGTAATGCTTCGGGTCTCGCGGGTGTCGGTGACGACGATCGTCAGCGGGAGCCCGCCCGTCTGTGTGGTGATCCGCCCGGTTGGTGCAATATCGATGTCCGGGGTGTTGCCGGCGAGCCTGATGCCGCCGCGGAGCACCATGACCGGCCCATCGTGGTTCGGCTGCACCGCGACATCCTGGTCCGGATACGGATAGACAGCCGCCGAGCAGCGATCCGCGGCGTCGTCGATCGCCGGCGTGCCGACCACTTGCACGACCCGCATCTGTCCCGGCGCCGGGCAGTTGAACCGCACCCGCATCGTTTCGTTCGCGGTCACGGCGCGCAGCCGTGCCGACCGGACCTGGGCGGCGACCTCGCGCGTCGCTGCTGCGAGCTGATACCGGCGGAAGGCGGTCGCGGTGCCTGGCAGCGCGATCACGGCCATGATGGAGAGGATCAGCACGACTAACATCAGTTCGATCAGACTAAATCCACGTGCTGACGCAGGCATGGTTGCTCCCACTCCCTGGAGGTGCCGGCCAAGGGTACGCTTTTGGAGAGCACGGGCCATGCCAGGACCAATCACGGGCCCGAGTCCCCAGGCATCAATATTCTGCGTGCGGTGCAGAACCGTACCGACAGATCTGTCGTTACTGTTCCGTAATGAGAACGCCAATACCGTATGTTAGCCGCGTCCGCGGCCGGGCGGTGTGGAGGCGTCAGTCGTGTGGTCGTCGGCCGGTTCGTGCGTGGTCCGTGTCATACGTATGGCGACGCATCCCGCCTGGACGGCGTTGCTCCTCGGTCACACATCCCCCAATTTGCTCCCTCGTCGCGCCTTGCCAGCCGGGCGCCTCGCCACCCTCGGTGCGTGACCGTAATTATGACCGGGACCACTAAGCCTCGAGCCAATCGCGGACCCGGTCGAGCACCGTCGCGATTGCCGCACGTTGTCGCTTGAGACTGGCCCGGGCACGGAGCGGGGTCTGCCTGCTGGCCAGAAACGCGCGAACCAGCTTCAGTACCGACGCCTCCCGTTCGTAGGCCATCAGGCCGACAAAGGCCAGGACAGGGAGCACGACGGCTGCTGCAATGCCGACACCGGCCCCGAGCCACAGGCCCACCCCGGTCGCCAGCGCCGCGATCCAGGTGCCATAGACCGGTACGCCCCAGACGACCTGCCAGGTGGCGCGACTTTGCAGGTCGGGCGCCCGGCGGCTAATCGCCCAGGTCACCCAGTACGCCGGCGCGAAGCAGAACACGCCGAGGAGCGCGAGAGGGGCGAGCATCAGCGCCCGGGCGCCCTCCCGCACCAGGAACCGCACCACCTGGCCGGTCGGCATCCGCCGGTCGAGGTCGCTTTCCCGCAGACCGAACGCCTTCAGCTGGTCGTCATAGATCCGCAGGTCGTCGAGGATGGCGTCATAGTGCGCCGGGTCGGCTGTGCGCAGCCGTGCCATGCCGCCGGCAATCAACCGCCGCCGGTGCACCCGCTCGGCCGGGTCTCGGGAGACGCCACGCGCGGCGGCATACAGTCGGTCGATGCGGTCGACGAGCGGCAGATCAGCGCGTGGGTCCGCCTCGATCATCAGCTCGCGGAGCCTGTCGGCCATTCGGTCGGTCAGCCGTTGTGCCGCGCCCCTCGGGTCCTGGCTGAATCCCTCCACGAGATCTGCGCCGTCGAACGGCTGGCCGAACATGGCGGTCACGCGTGACCGGAACATCGGTAACCGGTCGAAGTTGAGCCCGACCGGGACGATGGTCACCGGGTGACCGGCGGCGGCGCTGGTCAACACCATCCGCGCGGCGCCGTGACGCAACTGTTCGAGATGCCCGCTGGCATGACTGACGCCCTCGGGAAACAGACAGATCGCATGGCCGTTCTGCAGCGCCTGTTGCACCGCCGCGAACATCTCGGTGTTGCGTGACGTGTCGACACCCGGGTCGATCCTCCGGTAGACCGGGATTGCGCCGGACCTGCGGACGAGCGGGCTCAGAACGTGTCCGTGGAACAGCGTAGATTTCGCGAGGAATCGGACCGGTCGTCCTGCGGTCGTCTGGACGAGCGAGGGGTCGAGCAAGGCGTTCGGGTGGTTGGCGACGAGCAGCAGCGCCCCGTCCGGGAGCGGCGGGCCAACCCGCTCGACGCGGTAGAAGACCCGCACCGCCACGCTCACGAGTGTCCACAGGACGCGGCTGCCGGCGTGCGCGCTATCCGGCTCGGTCATGGTCGGAGCATCCTCGCAGTCTGCTGGCACACGGCAGCCTGCTCCCGGGCGTCAGGCCTCAGGGTGTGGGTCTCTCGCGCCCTCCAGCGGAGCGGTCTCATCCGACCCGCCACGTGCCGCCACGTGTCTCTCTACTCGGGTCGGGTCGCGGCGAACCGCAGACGGACGTAGTCGACTATCCAGACACCGTCGGCGTTGCGGATCCGGGGTTCGAGTCGTGCCCGGACCTCCTCGAGGAGCGCCGGCCGCCCGTCGTCCGGCACGGCCGACAAGAACGGTTGTGCGAACAACTCGAGCCAATGCGTGACGTCGCCAGGAAGCGGCGTCGGGCGTGGAAACAGCTGGATCGAGTCGACCGAGAACCCGCGCGACTCGAGCTGGCTCCGATACTGCGCGGCGGTCGGGAAATACCACGGGTCCACCGTGGCGACGTCGATGTCCCGGGCACCCAGTGCGTCGGCAAACGCCTCACGGATCGAGGCGACACACCCGTGGCCGCCGAACTCTCCGACGAATCGTCCACCCGGTTTCAGCGCGCGCCAGACCCCCACGATGACCCGCTCGGCGTCCCCGAT
This sequence comes from Acidobacteriota bacterium, assembly GCA_022562495.1. Taxonomy (GTDB): domain Bacteria; phylum Acidobacteriota; class Vicinamibacteria; order Vicinamibacterales; family UBA8438; genus NP936. Next base: position 8,177 of record JADFPE010000122.1, on the reverse strand, counting down.
CCAGTGGAGCACGGCGTTGCTGAACACCGCGTCGAACTCCATCTGGAACTCCAGCTCGCGGGCGTCGATGATCCGCGCATCGAGACCGCGCTCGAGCGCCGCCCAGACCTGTTCGGGACTGCTGTCGATCGCGACCACGACGCAGCCCGCGGCCCGAAACCGTTCGGTCAACGCGCCGTCGCCGCACCCGACGTCCAGAACGCGCTCGCCCGGCTGCGGCGCGAGCAGGTCGGCGACCGGCGCGCCAAGCTCGGAGACGAACCGGGCATGTGCCGCGTAGGTGTCCGGGTCCCAGCGTTGGGTCATGGCGTGTGCTGCCAGGCTGCCGCAAGCCGCCGCCTGCATCTTGGCTGTGGGCTTCGAGCTATGGGCTGTGAGCTTCGGGCGCTCCGGTTGCTCCCGCTCCCGGTGGGAGAGGACTGTGGTGAGGGCAAACAGGCTGTGTGCTAGCCATCGTCGAGCGCCAGGGTGCCAGTGTAGATCGCCATCCCGACGACCGCGTCGATGCCTGCGGCATCGAGGGTGTCGATCTCCGCGCGGGTCGTGATGCCCCCGGCCGCCGTGACGCGACGGGTCGTCGCGGCCGCCACCTGCCGCACCGCCTCCATGTCGGTGCCGGCCATCAGCCCCTCGCGGTCCACGTGCGTGTAGAGAAACTCGCCACAATACGGCTCGAGGACACGGACCGCCTCGACGGCGGTCACTTCGACCGGCTCGGTCCAACCGCGAATGACGACCTTCCCGTCTTTGCTGTCGACGGCGGCGATGACCCGGTCAGCGCCGACCGCGTCGGCCAGCGACCTGGCGAACGCCACGTCCGGCCGGCCATGCTTGAAGAAGGCCGAGCTGACGATGATGGCGCGCGCGCCGTAGTCGAGCACTTCTCGCGCCCGGTCGAGGGACCGGATGCCGCCACCGACCCGGCAGGGCAACCGCGGTGCGACCCGGCGCACCAGCGCGTCGTTGGAGCCCGACCCCATGGCGGCGTCCAGGTCGATGAGCTGCACCTTGGGGAACCGCGCGAACCGGCCGACCCAGCCGTCGAGGTCGTCGCTCTCGATCGCCAGCCGCTCACCCTGGACCAGCTGCACGACCTTCCCGTTCTTCAGGTCGATCGACGGGATCAACATGCGAACACTCCAAGGAGACAGGAGGCAGTCATTCTGACTTCTGACTTCCGCCTTCGCCGAGGCTACGGCGGACAGGTCTGACGTCTGACTTCTGCGCCCCGAGTCGCACCGGTATCCCATGTTCGTGCAGATGGGCCTTGAGGTCTTCGACGGCGTGCTCGGCGTAGTGGAAGATCGACGCGGCGAGTGCCGCGTCCGCCTGGCCCGTGGTGAACACGTCCACGAAGTGGTCGAAGCTGCCGGCGCCGCCGGATGCGATGACCGGGATCGGGACGGCCGACGACACGGCGGCCGTCAGCTCGCAGTCGAAGCCCTGCTTGGTCCCGTCACGGTCGATCGACGTGAGCAGGATCTCTCCGGCGCCCCGGTCGGCCGCTTCCCGCGCCCAATCCACGGCATCCCGGTCGGTGCCTTGCTGTCCGCTGCGGACGTAGATCTTGAAGCGGCCGTCCTCACGTTTCGCGTCGATCGCGACGATGATCGCTTGACTGCCGTACCGCCTGGCCAGCGTCGTGATCAGCTCTGGCTGGGCGAGCGCGGCGGTGTTGATGCCGACCTTGTCGGCGCCTGCCTCGATCGCCGCCTCCGCGTGCGCCTCCCCACGGATGCCGCCGCCAACGCACAGCGGGAGGAAGATCTCGCGCGCCACCGCCTGAATCGTCTCGGCGAGCGCCTTCCGGTTCTCGATCGTGGCAGTCACGTCGAGAATCACCACCTCGTCGATGCCCTCGCGGTTGTAACGTCGCGCCAGTGCGGCCGGGTCACCGGCGTGTCGCAGGCCCTCGAACTTGATGCCCTTGACGACCGACCCGTCACGAACATCGAGACACGCGATGATGCGTTTGGACAGGCTCATGAGACCTTCCGCAGGAAGTTCTGCAGGATCCGCAAGCCGACATCTGACGACTTCTCCGGGTGGAACTGGACGCCACCGACGTGGTCCAGTTCCACTGCCGCTGCGAAATCGACGCCATAGCGGGTCGTGCCGACACAGTCGGCCGTGACCGGTGCCGCGAACGAGTGCGTGAAGTACACCTGGTCGCCCTCGGCGACTCCGTCGAGTAGCCACGACCGTCTCGTCAGGTGCAACGAGTTCCATCCGACGTGCGGTATCTTGAAGCGACTCACACCGACACCGGTGTCGGGACCGGTCGTCGAGTCGCCTGCGCGTTCATCGTCCCGTGCCGCCTCGGTGAGCAGACGATTCGTGCCGGCCAACAGCTCGAGTCCGCGGTGTCCCGGCGCTTCCTCGCTCCCGTCGAACAGCCACTGCATCCCGACGCAGATCCCGAGCAGCGGTCGCTGGCGGCCGATGTGATCGAGGATGGCGGCCCGCCAGTCCGGTCCCAGCGCGGCGGTGACCGCGAAGTTGCCGACTCCGGGGATGATGACGCCGCCGGCCGACGTCAGGTCGGCCGGCGTCCCCGGTGTCGTCACCGTGGTGCCCAGATGCGCCAGCGCCTTGCGCACCGACGTCAGGTTCCCCGCCCCGTAGTCGATCAACGCGATCACAAGCGTGTGCTCGAAGGAGACAGGAGACAGGAGACAGGAGACAGGAGGAACCCTGAGGGCTTGGCCAGCTTTGTCGAGATCGAGACAAATGCTGCGTAGCCTCCGATCGTATTCTGGCTCCTGACTCCTGACTCCTGTCTCCTGTCTCCTATAGGGTCTCATAACAATCCCTTGGTACTCGGCAGCCGCTTCGCCATCCGCGGGTCCGTGTCGCACGCGACACGGAGCGCCCGGGCGAACGCCTTGAAGAGCGCCTCGACCTGGTGATGGCTCGACCGACCGTAGAGCACCTTCAGGTGGACGTTCGCGCGCGCGCCCTGCGCGAAGCCCTCGAAGAAGTCCTGGATCAACTCTGATTGGAGGTCGCCCACACGCTGGACCCGCAGACGGAGATCGACCACGGCGTGCGGCCGGCCGCCAAGGTCAATCGCGGCGACGCCGAGCGTCTCGTCCATCGGCATGACGAAGTAGCCGGCGCGGTTGATGCCGCGGCGCGACCCGATCGCCTTGGCTACCGCCTCGCCGAGCACGATCCCGACATCCTCGACGGTGTGATGTTGGTCCACGTCGAGGTCGCCGACGGCGTCGATCCGCAGGTCGAAGGCGCCGTGACGTGCCACCAGCTCGAGCATGTGGTCCAGGAACCGGATCCCGGTGCTGATGGCGTACCGGCCGTGTCCCTCGATGCCCAGACGGATCGTGATGGTGGTCTCGGCGGTCCGTCGGGTGATGAGCGCGCGTCGCATCACATCCCTTCTGACGTCTGACTTCCGCCTTCGCCAAGGCTACGGCGGACAAGCCTGCCTTTCAGACGCGCGCGGACCGACTCGGCGTGCGCCCGCAGGCCCTCGGCCTCGGCCAGCAGGAGAATCGTCGGCGCCAGGGCCTCGAGCCCGCCACGGGTAATGCGCTGCACGCTGTGTATACGGACGAAATCGGAGGCGCTCAACCCGCCGCGGAACCGTGCGGCGCCACCGGTCGGCAGGACATGATTCGAGCCGGTGGCGTAGTCACCGGCCGCCTGGGCGCCGTATGGGCCGATGAAGACGGTGCCGGCCCGGGTCGTGCGGCGTGCAACCGTCTCCCGGTCGCACACCAGATGCTCCGGAGCAATCTGATTGGCCAGCTCCACCGCCTCGTCGAGTGAGCCGGTGACGACGATGATGCCGTGCCGTCGTATCGACGCGCGTGCCGGGCCATCGGGGGGCAACTGGCTCCGCACCTGCGCCGCGACCCGGGCCGCGAGCCGACGGTCCGGCGTGAGCATGATGGCGCGCGCATCGGGGTCGTGCTCGGCTTGGGCAACCAGGTCTGCCGCGACCCAGGCGGCGTTGCCGTGTGTCGCGATGATGACGATCTCGGTCGGTCCGGCGTGGAAATCGATCGGGCAGTCGGTGGAGACCAGCGCTTTGGCGGCGGCGACGTAGGCGCTGCCTGGCCCGACGATCTTGTCGACCTTCGGGACGGTGGTGGTGCCATAGGCCAGCGCCGCGACAGCGTGCGCGCCGCCCAGACGGAACAGCCGTGTGACTCCGGCGATGGCGGCGGCGGCGAGGACGGTCTGGTCCGGCCGCGGGCAGACAACGACGACCTCCCGTACGCCGGCGACCCGCGCGGGGATCACGGTCATCAGCAGCGAGGACGGCAACGGGTAGCGTCCGCCTGGCACATAGCAGCCGACCCGGTCGAGTGGCGTGACCCGTTGCTCGATCTCGACACCTGGCGTCACCGTGGTGCGCCAGCCGCGCGGCACCTGTCGCCGGGCGACCCGACGAATGTGCCGCGCCGCCGTCCGGAGCGCTGCCCGCAGCTCCGGTGCGACCGCGCGCAGGCCGTCCTGCATCTCGGCCCCGGTGACCTCGACCGGCGCCGACAGCCGGTCGAACCGCCGGGCGTAGCGGAGCACCGCTGTGTCACCCGCGCGGCGCACCGCTGCCACGATCCGCCCTACCTGGCGCGCGACCGCCGGGTCGGCTTCCTGACGCCGGCCAATCAGCCGGCTGACCGCCCGCCGATTCGACGACTCGATGATGCGCATGTGAGATAGAAGTCAGAATTCAGGAGGCAGGAGACCGGAGGAAACCGGACGGCGTCGCCGGCTTGAACGTGATGCTGCGTAGCCTCGAGCTTCATGCTGCCTCCTGCCTCCTGTAGCGTCGTCATATCAAAGCACGATCTTGTTGAGCGGATACTCCACGATGCCTTCGGCGCGCGCCGCCTTCAGCTTCGGGATCAGGTCCCGCACAGACGACTCTTCGATGATGGTGGTCACCGCGACCCATTCGTGATCGCTGAGCGGCGCCACCGTGGGGCGGTGCAGCGCCGGCAGCAGACCGATCACGGTCTCGAGATCGGCTTGGCGCACGTTCAGCATCAGGCCGACGCGGCCCTGCGCCTCCATGGCGGCGCGGAGCAGCAACGCGATGTTGTCGATCTTCGTCCGCTTCCAGTCGTCCTCGAGCGTCACGGTGTTGGCGATCAGCTGGGGGTTCGACTCGATGACGGTGTCGATGATACGGAGCCGGTTGGCCCGGAGGGTCGACCCGGTTTCGGTCGCCTCGACGATTGCGTCGGCCAGCAGCGGTGGCTTGACTTCTGTCGCACCCCACGAGAACTCCACCTTGACCGGCACGTGCAGCCGCTGGAAGTACGCCTCGGTCACACGGACCAGCTCGGTCGCGATGGTCGCGTCGGTGAGGTCCTGCGGGGCCCGATACGTCGAGTCTTCCGGCACCGCCAGCACCCAGCGGACCTTGCGGAAGCTCTGCTTCGAGTAGACCAGATCGGCAATGTCGACCACCGTGTGGCCGGTTGCGGCCTGGTGCTCGGCGATCCAGTCCTGCCCGGTCAGCCCGGCGTCGAGCGCGCCGTCGGCGACATAGCGCGCCATCTCCTGCGCTCTGATCAGGGTGCACGTGATCTCCGGGTCGTCGATCGTCGGAAAGTAGGAGCGTGTGCTCGTGTAGATGTTGAAGCCCGCGTGCGCGAACAGCTGGATCGTCGAGTCCTGGAGCGAGCCCTTCGGAATACCGAGTCGTAGTGTCTTGTCAGCCATCTTCGTCTACGTGGGGCGTCGCCCCACACCCTCGTTCCGTCGCTCGCGGGGGCCCTAACGCCCCGCTCGGCTCCTGCGCGGGCGCGCACGTGCGCGCCGGGCCATGACCCATCGAGTACAACATCCTCGTGTCGCGCCGCGTGATGGCCTCAGTCGCGGGCCGCGGCCTTCAGGCTCCTGTCTCCTCGAGCTCTCGATAGAAGCACGTGCGCTCGCCGGTGTGACACACGTTCCCGTCGCCGTTGCGCGTTACCCGTAGCAGCACCGTGTCATCGTCGCAGTCGACGAGAATCTGTTGCACCGCGAGCGTGTTGCCCGATGTCTCCCCTTTCATCCAGAGCTTGCCGCGTGTGCGGCTGAAGAAGGTGGCGAAGCCGGACTCCCGGGTGCGGTCGAGCGCCTCCTGGTTCATGAAGCCGACCATCAGGATCTCGTTGCTCGAGGCATCCTGCACGACGGCCGGTATCAGCCCGTCCAGTTTCGAAAAATCCATGACCCTGTCCTCTGGCTCCGTTTCGTCTCAAAAAAAAAGCCCCGCCGTGGTGTTCGGCGGGGCCAGATGCATGCGCTGGATGTGACGTGCAGTCGAGCTACCTCACACGCAGGTCCACTGGCCCGCCGCTGTCGCGGGATGGTGCGCGTGAGGGTGCCGTTGCCGCAACGTCATGGTAGGAGTTACCCTATCCCACCGATCGCGCACCTGTCAAATGGGGCGAGAGACTCGAGGTCATACATGGCTCGCAACACGTTGTCCGAGGAGTGGCTCCCCCAGCACGTGACCCGGCGCGCGTTCATGGCGGGCGGGCTGGCGCTGTGTGCGACCAGCTCGGTGCCGCTGATCGGACAGCCGCGTCAGACACCACAGTTCGCCGGCCCGCCGTTCAGCCTGGGGGTGGCGTCGGGCGACCCGTCACCCGACGGGGTGGTGCTCTGGACCCGTCTCGCGCCGGTGCCGCTCGAAGGCGGCGGCATGCCGGACGAGAACGTGGAGGTCGCCTGGACGGTGGCGCGGGACGAGCGGATGACACAGGTGGTGCAGCGTGGCACCGCTGTGGCGACCCCGGCGCTCGGGCACGCGGTCCATGTGGAGGTCGGGGGGCTGGAGCCGGACCGGTGGTACTGGTATCGCTTCCGGTCGGGCGGCGAGGTCAGCCGCGTCGGGCGTACCCGGACATTGCCGGCGCCCGGTGCGCCGGTCGACCAGCTGCGGATGGCGTTCGTCTCCTGCCAGCACTACGAGACCGGGTTCTTCACCGCCTACCGCCACATGCTGGAGGACGACCTCGACCTGGTCTTTCACCTGGGTGACTACATCTACGAGTATGAGGGACGTGACGGACGGGCCCGGAAGCACACCGGCGACGAGATCGAGCTGCTTGGCGACTACCGTAACCGCTACGCGCTCTACAAGATGGACCCGGACCTGCAGGCGGCGCATGCCAGGTTTCCGTTCATCGTGACCTGGGACGACCACGAGGTGGACAACAACTACGCGGCCGACGTGTCCGAGGAGGAAGGGTTTCCGGCCGAGCTGTTCCTCCGGCGCCGGGCCGAGGCCTATCAGGCCTACTTCGAGCACATGCCGCTGCGGCGTGCCGCACTCCCCACTGGGCCGAGGATGCAGCTCTACCGGCAGTTCGCGTATGGCGACCTCGCGTCGTTCTTCGTCCTCGACACCAGACAGTACCGAACCGACCAGCCGTGCGGCGACCGCAGCGGTCCGTCCTGCGACGGGGTGACGGCGGCGGACGCGACGATGCTCGGCGAGGTCCAGGAGCGGTGGCTGGTCGACGGCCTCGACCGCTCGTCGAGTCGCTGGAACGTGTTGCCGCAACAGGTGATGATGGCGCGCGTGGATCGCACACCCGGCGCGGACGAACGGATCAGCATGGACCAGTGGAGCGGGTATGAGGCGCCCCGTCGCCGGTTGATGGAGTTCCTTGCCACGCGGCGCCCCGCCAACCCCGTGGTGCTGACCGGCGACATCCACACCAACTGGGTGAACGATCTGAAGGTCGACTACGCGGACGAAGCGGCGCCGGTCGTCGGGACCGAGTTCGTGGGCACGTCAATCAGCTCCGGCGGCGACGGGTCAGACGTCCGGGATGGCACCGCCGGCATGCGCTCCGAGAACCCCTGGGTGCGGTTCTTCAACAGCCAGCGCGGCTACGTGCGGTGTGCGATCACCCAGCAGACCTGGACCGCCGACTACCGCGTGCTGGAGTATGTGACCCACCAGGGCAGCCCCATCTCGACCCGCGCGTCCTTTGTTGTCGAGGCCGGCCGCCCGGGTGCGCAGCGAGCCTGAGGCAGGAACCACTAGGCGAGCTATCTCCACGGACATTCTGGACTTTCGCGCGCGAGTTCTCGCCATTGAAGGCAGCAAGCTGCGGCTAATGGACCGCGACTCTGATCCCGGACACGGTTCGGCCGGTCTACTCCTATGATCGCGCGGTCCGCTGGCTCCCAGCAGTCGCCTC
>JADFPE010000121.1 GCA_022562495.1 Acidobacteriota bacterium | reverse complement strand
AATCCCCCAATTTGCTCCCTCGTCGCGCCTTGCCAGCCGGGCGCCTCACCACCCTCGGTGCGTTACCGTAATTATGACCGGGACCACTAAGCCTCGCGTGGTGTCACGCGTGCGCCACCCACCCGTCCATCGAGACACACGAGTTCAAAACAGCTGCCGTCGGCCCACGTCCCACTCGACTTGTCGCGAAGGAGCAAGCACGTCGCTGGACCACTACGTCACGCTCGGACGATCTGGCCTGCGGGTCAGCCCATTCTGCGTCGGCGCCATGACGTTTGCCGACGACTGCGGTTGGGGCTCCACGGTGCTCGAAGCCGAAGCGATCGTGACGCGCTATGTCGAACAGGGCAGGAGCTCGGCCTCGGGGTGACGTCGTGGTCGCTGCTTCGCGGCCGCGTCCTGACCGGTACGTACACCCGCGAGCACGTGAAGGATGCGACGCCGGGGCGTGGTGAGCGGGTCACCGCGAATCTCGACGAGCGGACGTTCGTGGTCATTGACGAGCTCGTCCGTATCGCCGGTGAGCTCGACACGACGCCTGCGGCCGTCGCGCTCGACAGTGCACAGGTCGAGGCGCTCAACCGGGTGTCGATGCCGACCCTGGGTGTTTTGATGCCATTCCTTCAGATGGCGACGACCATCAGGCACGCGGGTCGACGGTCAATGGCGAGCGGTCGGAGGTCTGGCCGATGGCGCCGCAGAATGATGACGAGCGGCACTGAACACCGAAGCGCAGTCTGTGGAGGCGCGTGTGGGAACACTACGCGAGCGTCGGGAGGAAGCGCGGGACGCGGCGCGCCTGGGTTATCTGCTCGAAGCCGTAGGCGATCTGGATGAGCGTCGGCTCGCTCCAGGCACGGCCGAAAAACGACAGCCCAACCGGGAGACCGTGCACCTCGCCGGCCGGTACGCTGATGTTCGGATACCCGGCCACCGCGGGGTACCCCGAGCTGCCGCCGCCGAAGTGGTCGCCGTTGACCAGGTCGGTGACCCAGGCGGGTCCACCGGTCGGCGCGATGATGGCGTCGAGCTGCTGCTCGTCCATCGTCCCGTCGATACCCTCGGCGCGCGAGAGACGGCGGGCGGCGGCCAGCGCCGTCAGATACGCCGGGTCCGAGAGCGGTCCCTTCTCCTCGGCTTCGAGCAACCGTTCCTGCCCGAAGTAGGGCATCTCGTCGGCGGCGTGACGCTCGTTGAATGCGATGAGGTCCGCCAGCGAACGCACCTCGGCGTCCGGGCCACGCAGCGCCAGATACCCGTTCAGATCGGCCTTGAACTCATACAGCAGCACCTCGGTCTCGGCGGCGCCCATGTTCGTGACCGGCCCCCCCGCTGCCGGACGCCCGCTGGGACGGAGCTCGACCGGGTCCACGACGACGGCGCCTGCCGCGCGCATCGCCTCGATGGCGTTCTCGACGATCTGGTCCACCGCCGCGTGGAACCCGAGAAAACGACGCGCCACACCGATCCGCATGCCCCGGAGCCCGTCCGCCTCGAGGAACGGCGTGTAGTCGGCCAGCCCGCGTGTCTCGCTCTCCGCCGTGGCCGGATCCCTGGGGTCGACACCCGCAATCGCTCCCAGGACAATCGCCGCGTCGCGCACCGTGCGCGCCATCGGACCGGCTGTGTCCTGGGTGTGCGAGATCGGGATTATCCCAGCCCGGCTGATCAGCCCCACCGTCGGCTTGATACCCACGATGCCGTTGGCGGACGACGGACAGACGATCGAGCCATCGGTCTCGGTCCCGATCGCGACCGCTACCAGGTTGGCCGACACGCCGACCCCGGAGCCCGAGCTCGACCCGCAGGGGTTCCGGTCGAGCACATACGGATTGCGGCACTGCCCGCCGCGCCCGCTCCAGCCGCTCGAGGAGCGGGTCGAGCGAAAGTTTGCCCACTCGCTCAGGTTCGCCTTGCCAAGCAGCACCGCCCCCGCCGCACGCAACCGAGCGGCCACACCGGAGTCCTCGGGTGGCACCCAGCCGCTCAGCGCCAGCGAGCCGGCGGTGGTCGTCATCCGGTCGGCGGTGTCGATGTTGTCCTTCAGCAGGACCGGCACACCGTGCAGCGGGCCGCGCGGCCCCTGCGCCAGACGCTCGCGGTCGAGCTCGTCGGCGATGGCGAGGGCATCCGGGTTCGTCTCGAGCACGGCACGCAACGCCGGCCCCTGAAGATTGAGCTGCTCGATGCGAGCCAGATAGGCCTCGGTGACCGACCGGGCGGTCCACTCGCCGGTCGTCATCCTCTCCTGCAAGCCGGCGAGGGTGGTCTCTTCGAGAGCGAACTCGTCGACCACGGTCGCCGCGGCCGGGGCCGCCGGCTCGGGCGACGGCGCCGGCCCGCAGGCGATCGGTCCGGCGACCACCAGCGCGCCACCGACCGCCGACGAGCGCAAGAAGTCGCGCCGGGACACACCGGGGCTCGTTGTTGACTGCAGGCTTGCCCGCAAGCGGCTGTGGGCTCTGGGCGTTGGGTGTTGGGCGCTCACGGCTGTCTCCCTACGGCACGGTTATCAGCATCGGCACGACCGTCTCGCCCCAGTGCAGACGCAGCTCGGTCTCCTTCCCCTCGACCATCGGAAAGTAGTACGCCAGCGTCTCGAGATAGTCGCCACGTTGCGGCGTGATGGTGAGGCGGAGCGCATCCTGGTCCTCGCCCGGATACGGTGTGTGATACACGTCGGCGGCGTTGCTGAAGATCACCGTCCAGTCACCGGGCCGGGGAATGGCCCAGATCGAGTAGCTGCCGGCCGCCAGCGGCTGTCCGTTCACCGTCACGTCGCGGCTGAACGACACCGCGGTCGCATCGTTCGCGCCCGGATTCCAGACCTCGTCGTAGGCGACGATGCCGCCGAACAGTTCGCGTCCACGGGCGACCGGTCGGTCATACACCACCTCGATGTCGGTGTTCGCCACGCGCTGGAAGACGGACCCGCTCTGGCTCTTCTGCACGTCGTCGGGGGCGAGGATCGGAAGGTCGTCGCTCGGCTGCACGCCCCGGGCACCCGGTCGCTCGCCGATCGCCTGCGTCGAGGGCGCCGCAGTGTCGCCACCACACGCACCCAACAGACAGGAGATCACCACACCGGCCGAGGCGGTCAGGGTCCTAAGCGTTCGTCTCGTCATCTCTCCTCCTACGGATGTCAGCGTACATCGGCGTAATGGGAACCGACGGGCGTGCTCCCAACGCGACACTCCAAACGCGACGGGGTCACAGCAACCGAGCGCTGGGATCATGACGGACGTGAGCCCGCGCCGGATCCTGTCTCACGCCGCGGCCGGCGGCGCCCCGGGGTGCCGCATCGCCGCCGCCGCGGCCGCACCGGCCAACCCCACCATCATCAGCCCGACGAACGGGATTGTGTAGCTCCCGGTCGCATCGAACGCCAGACCGGCCAGCCAGGGCCCCAGTCCGCCGAACACTCCGGTGATCGTCATCCGGATTCCGGTGGTGACCGAAAAGGCCCGCCGGCCGAAGAAATGTGCGAACACCACCGGGATGCTGATGTACGCCACCCCGAAGCCAAGGGCAATCATCGTGATCGCCACGTAAGCCAGTGTCGTGTCCGCGGCCAGCAATAGCCCGCCGGCGCCGAGTCCCTCGAAGGCGAGCGCGACCGCCAGCGCGCGCTGCGGCGAGATCCAGTCACCGACAGCCCCCATCAGGCGTCCCCCGATGCTGATGAGCGCCATGGTGCCGACGAAGGAGATCGCCACCGCCTCTGGGTGACCGACATCCTCCATGTGGAGGGTCAGGTGCGGTACGACCGTGTTCCACGGGACCGAGTAGGCGACGCCGCAGACGAGCATCAACGCGAACTGCGGGGTGCGGATCGCCTGCGCCGCGGTCCACTGGTCGGCGACCGAGGCCATCTGCTCCCTGGTCGCGGCGGCGGGCTCGCCAGGGTCCTCGCCGTCACGCCGCTGACCCAGCACCTCCGGCGTCTCACGTACCAGCAGCGCGGCAACGAGTGCCAGGGTCACCGAGAGCGCCGCGATGGAGGTCCAGCCGACTCGCCAGTCATAGTGCGCCAGCACCCAGATGTCGGCGAACGCCACGAGCCGGCCAACGATCCCGCCGAAGGTAAAGATAACCCCGAACACGAGCGCGCGGCGGCGAAGAAACCAGTTCTGTGCCAGCGTCTGGGCCGGCAAGATCGTCGAGAACCCGATGCCGATGCCACCGAGGATCGAGAACCCGAGATAACAATCGAGCGCGGTGTCGGCACGCCCGAGCAACAGCAGCCCGGCCGCGGTGGTGCAGAAGCCGGCCGCCATCACGCGCCGCAGCCCGACGCGCACGATCGCCAGTCCCACCAGCAGCCCCACACACTGATACAGGAAGGTGAACAGCCCAAATACACCGCCGATGTCCCCGCGATCGATACCGAGATCCGCGATGATCTGGCGAGCGAACATGCTCCAGCTGTAATACATGGGCGACATCCCGAAGCCGTAGCAGAGCCCGGCCACGAGGACGATGACCCAACCGTAGAAGCGGCGGGAGCGCATAGGGATACAGGAGTCAGGAGTCAGGAGACAGGAGACAGCAGGAAGCAGGTGGGCTTCGCCGATTCATCTCATTCCTCAGATTGACTTCGCCCTCCCGTCGTATGGCTAGCGGTCGACCCGCGGCACCGCCTTGCGTGGCAGCAGCTCGTCGCGCATCGCGGTGTTGTAGGCGAAGATCGCCGCGACCACCGCCATCTGCACCACGTCGTCGCGCTGCACCCGGTCGACCACGTCCATGTTCGAATGATGGGTGCGTGCGTTGTACTCCAGACGGTCCTGGATGAACTGGAACCCGGGCAGCCCGACCGCGTCGAAGGACGTATGGTCGGTGCCGGAGACGCTCCGTGGCCCCAGCGTGGTCACGCCCAGATCGTGCAGCGACGCAATCCAGTCCTCGAACACCGGGGCGACCGCGAAGTTCTCCTGCAGCCAGATGCCACGCAGCCGGCCCGAGCCGTTGTCGATGTTGAAGTAGCCCGAGAGCGTCTCGTGCGCCGGGAGCAACCCCGTCGTCCGCGGGTCGCCGAAGTGCCGCCGGACATAGTCGCGCGAGCCGAGCAACCCCTGCTCTTCGGCGCCCCACAGCGCGAGCCGGATCGTCCGTCGCGGGCGGGCGCCGATCGTGTGCAGGATCCGCATCACTTCCATCATCGCCGCCACCCCGGTCGCGTTGTCGGTGGCGCCGGTTCCGGCGTGGGTGGTGTCGAAGTGCGCGCCGATCATCACCACCTCGGCGGCGAGGTCGGTGCCCGGGATCTCGGCGAGAATATTGAACGCGTTCATCTGGCCGGCGGCATCCGTCTCAGCGTGGAACGTCGTCTCGACGTGCAGCTCGACGCGGACTGGCACCTCCTTGTCGAGGATCCGCACCATGCGGTTGTAGTGCTCGACCGCCAGGGTGACCGAGGGCACGACGTTGCCGGCGTTCTCGTCACGAGGGCCACCGCGGCCGACGAAGATCGTGCCGCCGTCGGTCCGTTGTGTCTGATAGGGCAGTCCGCTACCGGCACCCATCATGAAGCGGTCGCCGCCGCGGTCCAGCACCGCGACCACGCCCTCGTCCAGATAGAACTGCTGGAGCCGGTCGTTGAAGGAGAGCCCATCTCGCCCCCCCCGGTCACCGCGGCGGCGGCGCGCCGGTGGTGGCACCTGGGTCCGACTGGCCTCGGCGAGTTGCGCGTCGGTCATCCGCAGTACCAGGTCGCCCTCGAGCATCCGCACCTCGCGTGCCGGCTGCGACAAGACGATCTTGCCGCGCAGGGTGCCGCGGTATGTCTCGAAGTCGGCCTCCGTCCGGATGTCCACCCGTGTCACCTCGGCGGTCACCGTGCCGTCGGTGCTCGACGACCAGGACTTCGGATACCCGATGATCGGCATCACCTGCGGCTCGATCATGTGCGCGTGAAACCGCTCCAGCGACCAGCCGTGCCCGAACGCGAAGCGCTCCGCGTGCACGTTCGACAGGCCCCACGCGCGCAGCTTCTCCATCGTCCAGACCCTCGCCTGTTCGATGGCCGGGGTGCCGGTGACGCGCGGCCCATAGACGTCGCTCAACCAGCTGATGTGGTCCATCACCTGCGACCGGCGCAACCCTTCGTCCCGAATCGCGGCCAGTGTCGCGTGGTCGAGCGGCTGCGCGGCGAGCGAGGCCGTCATCAGCACGGCGGTGGCCGAGACCGTGACCATCGTGCGGGTCATCGATGACATGAGCGTTCTCCTTGAAACCTGCTGATCCTTACACGACGCCGGCGCGAAACGCATCGGTTTTTCGGAAGTCGCACGGTGGGCACGAGCGGATAGGGCCGTCAGTAGTGTATCGGCACGTACCAAATCGTAATCAACCCGTCCTGACTACGCGGATGACAAGCGTCCCAGATGCCATGAAACCCTCCTGGACATGGACGCCAGCAGGCGAGTGGGTCAGACACCCGGCGGTGGCACTGTCCTTGCCTTCTTCACGATCTGGGCGATAGCCTGCCGTGTGGCATGAGGACGGATGATGGCCGAGTTGCAGACGGGACGGAATTCGCCGCACAACCTCTGGGCGGTCGGGAGGCATGGTGTGCCAATGCCGCGGTCGGACGCGGAGGGGAATGTGCCACCGGCCAGCCCTGGCCTGCCGGCACCGCCGGACCGTGGCCAGGAGGCACGGCCGGCTGACGACGGCGAGGGGATCCCGCAGTATAGCATCAGCCTCGACCCGGAGGTGCGGCTGGCAGACTCCAACCTAGGGACGGAGGAGGCACCTCCCAGTGCCGAGGCACGTCCCATTGATCTCGATCCGCTGGCCGGCAGCGTGGCTGAGACCGGCAAGATCCAGCTGGCTCCCGGTGCCGGCGACAGACGCGATGCCCAGAACGGCGATTGGGTCATGGGAGCGGTCGGAAGATCGATGCCGGCCCCGGTCCAGACGGCGCCCCGGGGCCCGTGGTTCCGGGTCGTCCTGCTGCTGCTGATGCTTCAGGTGCTGACGGCGGTGGCGCTCTGGACGCCAGCGAGGTTGCAGGCAGTGGCGGCCAGCACGATGAAACTGCTGCTGCCGACCGACATCGCGGAATCGCGCACCGCAGCCGGCCCAGGCCCGCTGGTCGGACAGCTCGACGTCACCTCCTCGCCGTCGGGCATCGAGCTGTTCGTGGACGGTGAGCGTCACGGTGTCACGCCGGCGCAGCTGGTCCTGCATGCCGGCACCCATGAAGTGACACTCGTGAGCTCGATCGGGACGGTGCGCCGAAAGGTCCGTGTCAGACCGGGTCACCGCACCCTGTTCAGCGAGGCGATCTTCCCCGGTTCGCTGGTCGTCTCCTCCGCGGTCGAGGTCGAGGTGCGGATCAACGGCAATGCGGTCGGCGCGTCCGGCGGCCACGAGCTTGTGCTCGCGCCCGGCTCCTATCAGCTCGAGCTGCTGATGCTGGACGGCGGTGCCCCCACGACGCACACCGTGGAGATTTTCCCGGGCCAGGTCACGACCCTCGACGCCGGCGCAGCGCGCGGGAACGACGACTGAACGATACACGAAGGCTTCTGGCCTCGGGCTCCAGCCTGCAGGCGCGCGTTCGGCTCCGCAGCGCTTGGTGCACTCCTGTGACCAGCGTTCAGCCCCCGACGTCCATCGTTCCATCGCGTGCGTTCCGTGCCAGCGGCTACGGCCTCGAGCCAGCACCGGCGTCCGCCGCCATTGTTCTCTCGGTGCGTCCGGAGCGATAATTCGGACATGGCTCACCGACAGCCGCCCCGCAGCACGGAGGGGCGCATCCGGGACACGTGCGTCCAGGACATCCGATACGGCGTCCGCACCCTGTGGCGCAGCCCGGGCTACAGCCTGCTGGTGGTCGTGACACTCGCGCTCGGCATCGGCGCCAACACCGCGATCTTCAGCGTCGTCAACGGCGTGCTGCTGCGGCCATTGCCCTATCGCGATGGGCACGAACTGGTGGTCGCACGCCAGCAGGCCACCGGCGCCGGGGCCGAGAACATTCCGTTCTCGGTGAAGGAGATCATCGACTACCGGGATCAGCTGCAGACCCTGGACGGCTTCGTCGAGTATCACGGCATGTCGTTCACGCTGCTCAATCGCGGCGAGCCGGACCGGGTGCTGACCGGCGTGGTGTCGGCCAACTTCTTCGACGTGCTCGGGGTGCAACCGCTGCTCGGCCGCATGTTCGTCGACACCGACGACGACCTCGGCGCCGAACCGGTGCTGGTGTTGAGCTATCCGTACTGGCAGCAACGATTCGGTGGCGACCCGAACATCGTGGGCGCGGTCTTCGAGATGAACGACCAGCCGCACACGGTGGTCGGGGTGCTGCCCCCGATCCCGCAGTATCCGCGTGACAACGACGTCTACATGCCGACGTCGGCCTGTCCGTTCCGGGCTCGCGGCGAGGCGCGCATGCACGAGAACCGCACCGCCTTCCGCGGCATGACCGCGTTCGGCCGGTTGCGGGACGGGGTGACCGTCGAGCAGTTCGGCACCGACTTGGCGACGGTGGCCAGCCGGTTCCAGCAGGACTTCCCCGACGTCTATCAGCCCGATTCCGGCTACACCGCGGTCGCCGCGCCGCTGAGTGAGGAGCTGACCAGCAACGCCCGTCCGATGCTGCTGCTGCTGCTAGGCACCACCGGGCTGGTGCTGTTGATTGCCTGCGCCAATGTCGCCAATCTCACGCTGGCCAGGATGCTGGGGCGCGAGCGCGAGCTGGCGCTCCGGTCCGCGCTCGGCGCCGGTCGCGGGCGCATCCTGGCGCAACTGCTCACCGAGACCACGCTGTTGGCCCTCGCCGGGGGGGCGCTCGGTCTGGTGCTCGCCTGGACGGGTCTCGACCTGCTGGTGTCGTTCGCCGGCCTGCTGACGCCCCGCACGAGCCAGATCGCGCTCGACGGCTGGGTGCTCGTCTTCACGCTCGGGTTGTCGGTCGCCACCGGGCTGGCGTTCGGCATCGTGCCGGCGCTGTCGGCGCGCACCAACGTCGCGAGCGCACTGAAGGAAGGCGGGGCGCAGACGACCGAGACCGCCGGCACGCACTGGTTCCGGACCCTGCTGACGGTCGCGCAGGTGGCGGTGTCGTTCATGTTGCTGACCGGCGCCGGGCTGCTGCTGACCAGCTTCTACAAGCTGCAACAGGTGGACCCGGGGTTCAACCCCGAGAACGTCCTCACGGCCGAGGTGTTCCCCAACTGGTCGAAGTACCGGACTCCCGAGAGCCGGCGGCAGCTGTTCACCGGCGTGCTGGACCGGATCGAGAGCCGCCCGGGCGTGCTGTCGGCGGCGGTGGCGAGCGACGTGCCGCTCGAGGGACAGCCGGCTCAGCAGCAGGTGTTCGAGATCGAAGGTCGGCGCTACGAGGACCCGGACCTGCGTCCGGAGCTCGAGGTGCGGGTGGCCAGCCCCAGCTACTTCGAAACGATCGGGGTCGGGCTTCTGTCGGGACGGGCGTTCACCAACCTCGATGACGAGGAGGGACTCGGTGTCGCGATCATCAGCCGGTCACTGGCCCGGCGGCAGTGGCCCGACAGCGACCCGGTCGGCCGGCGCGTCACCTTCGACGGCGGCCGGGACTGGCTGACGATCGTGGGCGTGGTCGGCGACGTGCGGTACAGTGGACTGGACAGCGACGCTCCCGACGCGTTGTATCGGCCGTTCCTCCAGGTCTCGGGCGCGACACGGATCCTGGTGCGGGCCCGCATGGACCCGCTCTCGCTCGCCACCGAGGTCCGCGCGGCGGTCCACGCTGTAGATCCAGAGCAGCCGATCGAGCGTTTTTCCACCCTGGCACAGGCGCGCACCGACACGCTCGCGACCAGGCGGCTGACGATGATCCTGCTGGCGGTGTTCGCCGCCCTCGCCCTGCTGATCACGGTGACCGGGATCGCCGGGGTCATCGCCACGTCGGTCAGCCAGCGGACACGCGAGTTCGGAGTGCGGTTGGCGCTTGGCGCGGAGCCGGCGAGTCTGCTCGGGATCGTGATGCGTCGGGGGTTGACGATGGTGGTGGCCGGGTTGATCTTGGGTCTCGCTGGCGCGTTCGCGCTCAGCCGCATCCTGACGAGCCTGCTGTTCGACACGATGCCCACCGACCTGTCGACCTTCGCCATCGTGTCGCTGGTGTTGTTCGTGGCGGCGCTCACCGCCTGCTTCCTCCCGGCTCGCCGTACGATGCAGGTCGACCCGATGGTCGCGTTGAGAACCGAGTGACCCACGGAGCTGACCCGGCCAGGCGCCGGTCAGACCATCGTGCTCGAACCGCCAGCAACCGATACACGATCGAACGCGGTGTTTGGAGGAAAGCATGCGCATCGGACGACTCGTCAAGTACGCTGGAATCGCGGCCATGGCAGGCGCCGTGGGGTTTTTGCTCGGAGGCGGGGAGCTCCCGAACAGCCTGCGCGGGGCGCCTCGCGAGCTGGTCACCCAGGCGCGGGACGCTGCTGAAGCGCTGCAACCGGAGGAGACCACGGTGACCGGCGCGCTCAACTACCTGCGAGACCGGGTCGCGGACGGCGCCCGCCGGGTGGCCGGGCTGTTTGACGACTGAGGGCCCGGCGTCACGCCACCGTATCGACCACGAGCCGCCGTACAGGTCCTCGAGCAACAACGGGGGCGACCCGTAGCGTCACGATTCCCCTTCCTGGGATGGTCGAGACTCCTGCCTTGTGTGGCGGTCCACACAGAGGGGGTCCGGTCCTGCACTGCCACGCGCCACCTGCGTTGATGCGCCGGTCCGGTGCCGAGAGGCGACAGAATTGTAATGTCCGGTGCTGTCATTGGACACATCGGGTTCTGCCGGTCTCCGAAGACGCCCCACCGGGTGGGTTCATCGTTCGCCCGAAGCACACATGCTGGCAGACTTCTTGCTCGATAGTGGCTGACGGGCTTCGCGCATGGCATCGGTGACTCGAGCAGCGTGGTCGCTCGAGGCGGACCGATCAACGCGGCGTGGCACGACCGGTGGCCTCGAGGTCCACGCCAGGTGTCGCCTGTCCACGGACCACTTGACCGGCCACCACGTGGGGGAGGACGACGGTGCGTGTTTTCCAGAAGGCATCCCGGAAGCAGCGAGGCTTCCTCAGCACGGTGAAGCAATCCGCGGACTCGCTGCTCGGTCTGCTCAACGACATCCGCCGCAAGTCCAACGTCGAGGCTCGCCACCTCGACAACGCCAAAGTGGAGACTGGTCAGCCGTCGGCGAGCGACCATCGGTCGCTGCACGTCCTGGTTGCCGAGGACAACAGGGTCAATCGGCTACTGACCCTCAAGATCCTCGAGAGGCGTGGCCATCGCGTCGTCGTGGTGAACGACGGGAAGGCGGCGCTTCGAGCGCTGGAAAAGGACACCTTCGACCTCGTCCTCATGGATGTGCAGCTGCCCGAGATGGGAGGGCTGGCGGCGACGGCCGCGATCCGGGAACAGGAACAGTCGACCGGGCGGCACCTGCCTATCGTCGCCATGACCGCGCATGCCATGCAGGGCGACCGCGAACGCTGTCTCGACGGAGGGATGGACGCCTACCTGCCCAGGCCGATCGACGCCGAGGGTCTTATTCAGATGATCGAGGCGCTCGCCGCGCCCTCGGTGGACGCCGACGCGAGCAGGCGTGATGACGACGGCTCGCAAACCCCGGCTGCCGGCGCCCTGCGGGAGACGAAGCCACACGCGCCTGACAACGTCGGCATGGAGCCGCGAGAGATCTTCGACCCGGCACCGATCCTGGCCAGCGTGGAGGGTGACGAAGAGGTGCTGCGGCAGGTCGTGGAGCTGTTTTCTGAAGATGCGCAGGCCGTGCTCTCGCAGATTCGCGACGCCATCGAGCGGCAGGACCCGGAGAGGCTGACCGTTGCCGCCCTGTCGTTGCAGGGGGCGGTCACCAATTTCGGAGCGCAGCGTGCCGTCGATGCGGCACGGAAGATGGAGTCGCTGGGGCGGCACAAAGATCTGGACGGTGCACGGGCCGGCCTGGGTTGGCTCGAGGACGAGGTGAATCGTCTTCGGCACGCGCTGTCGGAGTTCGTCACACCGAGCGACAGATGCGTCCCCACGGATGCCGAAAGCGTCTTCCGGAAGCGGGCCATGACGCCGGGAGATCAGGAGTCATCGCGCATCTTGATCGTCGACGACGACCAGGATACGCGTCGGCTCATGCGCCACGAGCTGGAGCGAGACGGGTATCTCGTGGAGGAGGCGGCCGATGGGGGGTCCGCGATCGACGTGTACCAACGGACCAGCCCGGACATCGTCTTGATGGATGCCCACATGCCCGACATGGACGGCTTCACCGCCTGCTCGGAGATCCGGAAGCAATCGGGCGGCACGACGCTGCCGATCCTGATCATGATGAGTCTCGACGACGGAGAATCGATCGCCGACGCGTTTCATGCAGGCGCGACGGACTGCCTCAGCAAGCCTCTGCACTGGGCCGTCTTGCGGCACCGGTTGCGGCGTGTCATCGAGGCAGGTCGGGCGCAGAAGCGCATTGATCACCTCGCGCATCACGACGCATTGACCGGCCTTCCGAATCGCCTGCTTTTTCTCGACCGCCTGCAACAGGCCTTGGCCCGGGCGCGGCGCTACAAGGAGATGGTTGCGGTCGTGAATCTCGACCTCAATGGCTTCAAGCAGATCAACGACACGATGGGGCACGAGGCCGGCGATCAGCTGCTGATGGGCGTGGCCCGCCGGCTGGTCACCTTCGCGCGAGACTCCGACACGGTGGCGCGCTTCGGGGGCGACGAGTTCGTCCTCCTGATCGGCACCGCCTCGGACCGAGGCGTGGGCGTCGTGGTACGACACATCCTCGACGCGCTGTCGAAACCCTTCCGCCTCCAGCAAGGAGTCGTCTCGATCACCACGAGCATTGGCGCGGCGCTCTATCCGACGGACGGCACCGACATGCAGTCGCTCCTGACGCAGGCCGATACCGCCAAGTACCGCGCGAAGCGACAGGGACGCAACGTGTTTCAGTTCTTCAGCCGGGACACGGCGGCCCGGATCTCGACCTACCAGACCGCCGAGAGCACGCTGCGTGCCGCGCTGGAGGGCGGAGAGTGCTCGATCCGGTATCGACCGGTCGTCGACAGCACCACGACGGAGATTGTGGCGGCCGAGGCCATCGTCAGCTGGCCACAGCCAGAGCTGGCAGCGCTGCCCGCCACGGCGCTCGCGTCGTTAGCCGAGACCAGCGGTCTGATCACCACGTTTCAGGCAGGGTTGTTGGCGCGGGTCTGTGCCGACATCTCGGAATGGCAGCGGCCGGACCGTCCACCATTCCGTGTCGCGCTGAGTCTCTCGGCCCGACCGCTGATGCAGTCGGACTTCGTGGACATGCTACGGCGCATCCTGACCGAGACCGGGCTCGATCCTGGTCTGCTCGAGCTCGATCTCTCAGACGCCACGCTGATGCAGAACCCCGCGCAATATCTGCCCCGGCTCGGAGCACTGAAAGCGCTGGGCGTGCGCCTCGCCGTGAGCGACTTTGGCACCGGGTGCTCGTCGCTGAGCTACTTGAGGCGCTGTCCGATCGAGCGACTGAAGATTGCCCCGTCCCTGATAGGTCACATCCCGGACGATGAAGACGACTCAGCCATCGTGACGACCATCATTGGGATGGCGCACAATCTTGGCCTCCGGGTCGTCGCCGACGGGGTCACGGCCGAGAAACAGCTCAAGTTCTTGCGCGAGCGAGGCTGCGAGGCTGTGCAAGGGGACTATGTTGGTCGAGCCGTTCGGGCCGGAGACGTCACACGCTTGATCGCGCAACGTGAGACCCGCGGCGGCGCCGTCATTGTGCAGTGCACGTTGCCCTACTCCGCCTGGACGCGGCATTGACGGTCTCGTCGAGAGCAACGCTCGCGACCCCGCCCTGTGGCGGCTGTGCGTCTCGAATTCCCAGTTCTCCCGTGAATCCTGG
>JADFPE010000120.1 GCA_022562495.1 Acidobacteriota bacterium | reverse complement strand
CGCTGCGCCTCGATCCGCCCAGACGACGGTCGGCGCCGCATCGCTAGCCTGCCTTCCTGACAGCCCCGCTACGCGGGGGCTAGACATCTTCCTCGGAGCGATCAGGAACGTGTGTCGTAAGGTTACGATGTTGCTCTTAAGGATGTCTAGCGACGCTGCGCCTCGATCCGTCCAGACGACGGTCGGCGCCGCATCGCTAGGCTGCCTTCCTGACAGCCCCGCTAGGCGCGGGCTCGCAACCCGTGGTGAAAGTCCCGCTGCATGCGGCCGGCGCTACATCCCGCCTGGCTGCGCCAGCCGCCGCCCGGCCCATGCATGTCCGGGCTCTGGCCAGGTCTCGCCGAAGCCGTGGCGACGGCGGATGGTGTCTCGGTCGAATATTGCCGGGATGGTCCGTCGTCTCGCCTTACAGGGGCCCGGCGCGGCGTCGATCTCGACGACCCCCGGTGCGACGCGCGACCTCTACCACGGACTGCTAGACAGCTTCCTCGAGGCGATCACGAACGTGTTTCCCAAGGTCACGCTGTTGCTCTTGAAGCTGTCTAGACCCGTCGTGCTGGCGGGGAGCCTGGCCGTGTCCTCTGTCGGCCCGGCCGCTGCCCAGGACCGGATCGCCTTCGTGGTCGACATGACCTTCTACGGCGACAACACGGAGTTCTTCAACCCGTGGCGGGAAGGAGAAACGCTGCTGGGCACCGAGGTTCGGCTCTTTCTGGACATCGACTTCGACGCGCACGTCACGCTGCGTGGCGGACTGTTCGGCGACCACCGGTTCGGCGACGATCAGAACTTCGAGAACGTGCGCCCGGTGCTGGCGCTGCACGTGAAGAACGACGTCACCCGCTTCATCATCGGATCGATCGAAAGCGGCACCCGGCAGGTGGGCCTGGGACCGGACCGGCTGGGGCCGCACGGGCTGTTGCCTCCGCTGCAGCGGGAGTCGCTGGCGTTCAGCCGGCCGGACGAGGCGGGACTGCAGTTGACGTTCGATACGGAGCGGTTCGAGCAAGACGCCTGGATCAACTGGCAGCAGTTGAACACCGACCAGAACCGGGAGGTCTTCGACACCGGGGTCCGGGGGCAGCTGGACATCGCCCCGGGCCTGCCGGTCTGGCTCAGCTATCAGTTCCATCTGGTGCACCAGGGGGGACAGCTGTTCGATTCGGGCCCGGTGGGCGACAGCTGGGCCGGCGGGCCAGGGCTGATTGTCGAGCTGCCGGCCGGTGTGTTCGACCGGCAGACCGCCGAGGTGCACGGCCTGGTGTCGCGCGACGTTCCGGATCGGGTGATGGCGAAAGACGCGGACACCGGCTTCGGTCTGTTCACGCGCTACGCGGCCGAGAAGGGGGGCTGGCGCGCGCATGTCATCGCGTGGCGCGCCCGTGACTTCGTCAAGAGCGAGGGCGACGAGAATTACGGCTCGCTTCGCGAGGACCGACGGCTCACCAGTCTGCGGCACTACTTCGAGGCCGGGCTGACCCGGACCTTCTACCCCGCCGAGGAGGTCGGTCTCGAGTTCTCCGCTCGGGTCCACCGGGTGGACATCCACCACGACTACTCGTTCCGGATTGTCGCCAAGGTAGACTTCGATATCCCGCTGAAGGTTCCCCAGCGTCCGTAGAGTAGCCGCGTCCGGCCCCCGCACCCGGTCCCCACCCCAAGACCGCAACAGACGTGGCGAAGCCCTCCCGCCTTCGCCAAGGCTACGGCGGACAGGCCGGCTTCTCCTGCCTCCTGCTTCCTGCCTCCTTGGAAGCCGCGCTATCTAGTGCCGCTACGGTATAATCCGCCTTCTTGACGACGGCCATGACACGCGTACGAACAGCTGCGGTCGGGTGTGTATTGACGCTGGCGCTCGGGAGCCCGCTCGCGGCGCAACGACGCGTGGCGTCGCTCGACGCCCAACAGGGCCGGACCGAGAACCCCTATACGTCGGCTGAGGATGTCGCGGCGGGCCAGACCGCGTTCCGCTCGCGGTGTGCCAGTTGCCACGGGTTCGACGGGATGGGCAACCGCGGCCCCGACCTCACGCGCGACGTCTTTCGTCACGGGAGCAGCGACCGCGCCCTGTTTCTCAACATCCTGAACGGCATCGCCGGCACCGGCATGCCCTCGGTGCGGCTGTCCGACAAAGAGATGTGGCAGATCGTGGCCTACGTGCGGTCGCTCCGCCGGCAAGGGGGACCGGTTGACGGTGACCCCGTCGCCGGGCGCCAGGTGTATGACCGGGCCGCGTGCGTCCGGTGTCACTGGATCGACGGCGAGGGGGGACGGCTCGGTCCGGACCTGACGTCGGTGGGCTGGCGCCGCTCGGCCAGGCATCTGCGCGCGTCCATCCTCGACCCCGACGACGACATCGACGCCGACTACCGGCAGGTGACGGTCCGGCCACGCGGCGGCGGCGCGACGCGGGGCATTCTGCTGAACGAGGACGCCTTTTCGATCCAGCTGCTCGACAGCCTGGAGCGACTGCGGTCGTTCCCGAAGACCGATCTCGACGGCATCGAGCGCGGCACGGCGTCGCTGATGCCCAGCTTCGAGGGGAGGATCAACGCCGCAGACGTCACCAACCTCGTGGCCTATCTCGCCTCGCTGAAAGGGGAGTGATGGAGTTGACCATGTGGACCGCCAGCGAAGCTCCGCCTCAGACTGCCCAGACGAGCGTCAGCTCCCGCCTCGCTGCCAAGCGTGTCTCAGCGGCCCCGCTACGCGGGGCTAGACAGTTGGTCTGTCTCCTGCTGCTGGCGACGGCGCCCGCCGAGGCGCAGGTGACACGCGACATGCTGATCCACGCCGAGGAGCGCCCCGGCGACTGGATGATGTACTCGGGGCAATACCACAGCCAGCGGTTCAGTCGGCTCACCCAGATTGACCGCAGCACGGTGCGCGGTCTCCAGCTGGCCTGGGTGCGGCAGCTCAACACCCTCGGGCAGGTGCAGACCTCACCGCTCGTCGTCGACGGCGTGATGTATGTCACGACGCCCGAGAACGAGGTGCTGGCGCTCGACGCCGCCACCGGCCAGGTCTTCTGGTCGTATGTGCACCCGCTCGAGGACGTGCTGACGCTGTGTTGCGGCAAGCAGAGCCGCGGGGTCGCGATGCTCGGCAACACCCTGTATCTGGCGACGATGGACGCGCGTCTGGTCGCGCTCGACGCCGCGACCGGTCACGTGGTGTGGAACACCGAGGTGGCGAACTATCTGGACGGCTACAGCCTGACTGCCGCGCCGCTGGTGGTGCGCGACCTGGTCATCACCGGGATCGCCGGCGGCGAGTTCGGCATCCGCGGCTTCGTGGACGCCTATGACGTGAAGACCGGTGTGCGGCGCTGGCGGACCCAGATGATTCCGGGCGACGGGGAACCGGGGAACGACACGTGGGAGGGGGACTCCTGGACGACCGGCGGCGCGTCCACCTGGCAGACCGGCGCCTACGACCCGGAGCTGAACCTGATCTACTGGGGTGTCGGCAACCCGGCGCCGGACTGGAACGGCGAGACCCGCGAGGGCGACAACCTGTACTCGGACAGCGTGGTCGCGATGGACGGCGACACCGGCGAGATCCGCTGGCACTTCCAGTTCACTCCGCACGACGTGCACGACTGGGACGCCTGTCAGACCCCGGTGCTGGTCGACGCGATGTGGGAGGGCCGGCCGCGCACGCTGATGTACTGGGCCAACCGCAACGGCTTCTTCTATGTGCTCGACCGCCAGACCGGCGAATTCCTGTCCGCCTTCGAGTACGCGACCCAGACCTGGGCGGAGCGGATCGACGACCAGGGCCGGCCGGTGCGGGTGCCGAACATGGAGCCGTCCCGTGAGGGCAGGCTCGTCTTCCCGGAGGTGAACGGCGCGTCGAACTGGTGGTCACCCTCGTATAGCCCGCAGACCGAGCTCTTCTACACCATGGCCTACGATGGTGGCGCGATCTTCTACACGGCCGATGCGGAGTACGAACCGGGCAAGCTGTTCGTCGGCGGCAGCTACGCGCGTCCCGCGCCAGTGGACACCTTTCACAGCGCCATCCGCGCGATCGACCCGACAACCGGCACGCGCCGCTGGGAGTTCCCGGTCCAGTCCAAGTCGATGTCCGGTGTGATGGCGACGGCAGGCGGGCTGGTCTTCGCCGGCACCGTGACCGGTAATTTCCTCGCGCTCGACGCCGAGACCGGCGCCGCTTTGTGGCGGACTCCCCTGGGCGGCGAGATCATCGCCGCCCCGGTGACCTATCTCAGCAACGGCCGGCAGCAGGTGACGATTGCCGCCGGGCACGCCATCTTCACATTCGCCCTACCGGAATAGAGGCGCCTCTCCACCCAGACGCTGTCTGGGGTTGTCCATGTGACGCAGGCCTTCAGGCCTGCGAGGCACGGCGGGAGCCGTGCCCACCCGGACGGGGTTGTTCTTCAGCTCCGACGCACGCCCGCTGCTGCTCAGTGCGCCAACCCTGCGGGTTGCCGTCGCAAGGCTGAAGCCTTGCGCCACAGCAGCATGTGCTCCAACCCCCACTTTCGAGTGTGGCGCAGGCCTTCAGGGCTGCTAAAGCGCCGCGACGAAGCGGTCCGCCAGCACGTCGGCCGGCACGCGGTTCCAGGTCTCGTTGACCCCGACCAGGAACCGGCCGTCCCCCGAGACCCCCCCGAGGTCCACACCGTCGTCCCGGAGCCGCGCGCGGAACGCCACCAGATCGGGGGCGGCGACCTCGAGGCGGAAGAGGTTCGTCCCCCCCAGCATCCGTTCGACCGTGAAGGCGTCGTGCCGCGTGAGCTGCCCGATGAACGCCTCTGACACCGCGACCGCGTCGCGAAAGCGGGCGACGAACCCCGGCAAGTAGTGCAGGGCGACGGCGGCGAACGGCCAGGCGCCGGGCAGACCGGCGCCGAACATGCGGCGCGTGTGATACATGTCGTCGAGCAGCGCGCGCGGCCCGGCCAGGATGGCTCCCGACACCGCGTTGAAGTACTTGTAGAGCGACACGTAGACGGTGTCGAACGGGCGCGCGTACTCGGCGACGGCGGTGCCGGAGTAGGCGCTCTGCAGGAACAGCCGGGCCCCGTCGAGATGCAACCGGATCCCCTCCCGACGCGCGAAGGCGGTGACCCGGTCCAGCTCCGCGTCGTCGAAGGTCTCCCCGTATCGTCGTCGCACCGGCGTCTCGATCGAGATGACCGACACCGGTCTCGCCACCCGCCCGCTCGCGGTGCGGCTGATGACCTCCTGTACCTCGTCGAGCGTGAAGGTCGCCTTGCCCGGCGCCAGCGGCATCAGGGTGATCGCGCTCAACGTCTGGACGCAGTCGCCCGAGTCGTTGAACAGGTGGCTCTCGGCCTGGACGATGGCTCGCCCCGTCCCGCCGGCGAGGGCGCGCACCGCGAGATGGTTGGCCAGCGTGCCGGTCGGCATGAAGACGGCCCGCTCTTTCCCGAGCAGCGCCGCGACCTGCTCCTCCAGCTGCTGGACCGTCCCGCCGTTCGAGTAGGAGTCCCGGTCGATCCGGCCCTCATCGGCCAGCCGGGTCAGCAACCGCGCCTGGTCGCCCGCGGTCAGACCAAGCCCGTCGCCGGTCATCCGGACCCGCGTGGACGTCGGCTCGGCTGTGGCGCGCGCCAGCCGGGCGCCGCCCTGGGCCACCGCGGCGCCCGGCTGGAAGACGCCTGCGCCGAGCCCGAGCGCGCCCGCCTGCAGGAACCGCCGTCGGTCGATGCTATTCATGGTGCCTCGCCTCCCCGGCAGACGGCCGGCCACACGATCGCCAGGGCGCCCGTGCGCCAGCCTGACGAGAACGCCTGATTATAGACGGCTGGGCGTCGACACCGGAGCCTCGTCTGGAGCATCATGGTGGCCACCCGGTCAGGGAGGCAGGTATCCATGAGTCGAAGGCTACGGACGCTGGCGGTGGTTGCGCTCTGCTGCGTCACGGCAGCCTCGGCTCAGCCCAGATCGGGCCTGTGGGGACGACCTGACCTTCGCTACGACGGCCGCGTCACCTTCGTGCGGCTACGATGGACATCCGGCACCTACGGCGCCCCGCCCGTCGGGATGGGCATCAATTTCTGGATTCACGAGTTCCCGCGAGCCGAGCAGAATCTCATGCGGGTGCTCGGAGACTTCACGCTGATTGACGCCAGGACCGACGGCAGCCTGACCCTCACACTCGACGATCCCAACCTCTTCAAGCATCCTATTGCGATGATGTGGGAGCCCGGCTTCTGGGTGATGACCGACGAGCAGGCGGAGCACCTGCGCGCATATCTGCACAAGGGTGGGTTCGTCATCTTCAACGACTTCGAGCTGCGTCAGTGGGACAACTTCGAGGCCCAGATCAACCGGGTGCTGCCCGGCGCGCTACTGTTCAGGCTGGATGCGACGCATCCCATCTTCAACTCGTTCTTCCGCATCGATCAGATAGACTTCCCACACCCGATCAATCACCACCTGTACGGCTTCACGCCCGAGTACTTCGGCCTGTTCGAAGACAACGACCCCAGCCGGCGGCTGATGGCAGTCGTCAACTACAACACCAACCTGGCGGAATACTGGCAGATGGCAGGCACCGGATTCTTCCCGATCGACGCGTCGAACATCGGTTTCCAGCTGGGCGTCAACTACATGATGTACGGGCTGACGCATTAGATCGGGCTGTGCGATTCGGGCAGGCAATGCAGCCGGAGCGTCACCACGGGCGGCTAGAACGCAAACATCCTTAGCCCTCCAGGCAGGCCTCGCCCAGGGAGCCACCGCGACATGGTGATGGCCGGTATGAAACTGAGCGGCACGGCGACGAGAGCGGCAACCGGCACCCCGGGGCGCCGACGGGTCGGTCGTCGGCAGCGGAACGCCCTGCAACGCCCAGCCGAGCAGGCCGAGCGCGTCAGGGCGTAGAAGAGGAACATGCCGACGCCCAGAAAAACGCCGATCAGCCCGAACGGCCACAGGTCGTTGTGGATCTCCCAGCCGGACAGCATCATGGCGACCATGGTGCCCACACCGCCCGTGATGAGCAGCGCTCCGATGCCCAGCGGCCAGCGCGGGTTCCAGGGCCTGGCCTGGATGTTGGAGGCGAGCGCCTTGCCGATGAGCGCTCGTCCTCCTTGAGCTCGGGAAACTCCGGCAGCGGAATGCCCTGCTCCATGGCCTTCATCCTTTCCTCGTGAATGATCTTGAGCTTCTCGAGCTGGCGCTTGCTTCGCAGGTGCCAGGCGATCAGCATCACGACCACGAAGCCGAACACCCAGACGACGCCGAGACTGGAATAGAACTGGCCGTCGTCCATAGCCGTGCCCCTTGGTGATTGTTGATTCGGCCTACTCGATGGGTATGACCGGGTCGGCGCCAGAACGGTTGCAGCGAAGTAGGCTAGGCTGGAGGAACGAGGCTGCTGGCAGCCCCTACCGCGTTCGCGAAGCCGGAGCGGCAAACTTGACAGTCTGGGCCGGACGGAGAATCCTGGACAGGTCACCAAACAGTCTCATCATGGCAGACAGCCGGTCGCCCTAGCAGCCCGTGGTGAAAGTCCAGCTGCATTCGACCGGCGCTGCATCCAGCCTAGCTACGTTGGTTCTCGGTGTAGAGTCAAAGACGGGCGCATCACCGGTCTCGGTGCCACGCAGGACCTTCACCACGGACTGCTAGGGCTCAATCTCGACTCGAAGATCGGTTCCCGCCAATGATTGCGGGCTACATCTCCCCGTAAGGCACAGGAGAATACCTATGACGACTCGAGCCCGACGAGCCTGAACCACCCGCACGCTGCTTGACATCGGGAGCCAGGACGGGATCGACTTCCTGGTCTTGGAGTATCTCGACGGGGAAATCCTGGCTCAGCGGCTGGAGGAGGGGGCGCTGCCGCTGGGTCAGGCGCTGCAGGTCGCGATCGAGTCGGGGATGCGCTGGACAAGGCGCACCGCCAAGCCGTCACCCATCGGGATCTGAAGGCGGGGTACATCATGCTGACCACGGCGGGGGTGCAGCGCCTGGACTTTGGGCTCGCGAAGCTGAGGCGGCCGGGGACGACTGGGGCGGAGGGCTTCTCGGACCTGCTCTCAATCATCTCCTTCTAGGTCAAGTGCTGCCGGTTCCGACGTGCGACTCGGATTACTCACCGGAAGAATCCTCGGGCGCCGGCTCACCGAGTCCGGCGGCTGCCGGCATCTGGTCCACGAGTTCGTGCAATCGTCGTTTGACTGCTTCGAGATCTGCGGCGATATCTTCATCTTTCCGTACTCCCCGCTTCGCATCGACGGCCAACCAGTTGAGGCGCTTGATGTCTTCAAGAATCTGCACGGTGATCGAGCGCAGCTTCAAAAACTGCCGCCTACGGGATGGGTCCGTGACAATCTCCGTCACCTTACCGATAAGACCGAATTGCCGTGTCATCCATACGACCGGCCACATAATCGGAAGCAACAGCAGTAGGCCAAAGAAGAGGCGGGTCCCCGCTGGCTCGACGATGAACAGGACGACGCCGTCGATAACGACGGCCGCGACGAACAGAAAGCCGAGAACGACGAGGTCGAAGCCTGGGCGCGAAGCCATGTCGGGTCTCCAGCCTGGGGGTGGCGGCGGTGCGCGCCGGAGGGGAGCGCGTTCGGCGACTAAACTATGAGAAACCGGGTCGAAACGCCAGCGTTATTGCCGTCTTGAACGACGAAACCCGGTCTCGCTGGGGCTAGCAGCGTTCCTGCCTTGCCCGCTGTCGTAGTACGCCATCACGAAGCAGAGCAGGCCGTCGGGAGTCTCGTTGATCTCGTAGATCGTGCCGATGTTGGCCGAATGCCGCTTGGCGACGACCCGCGCCTCGCGCTCGGACCGCGTGGCGGACGTGTCGTCGTGCAGGAGCTCTTGGGGCAGGACTGCAGGGTGACGTGGCGGTCCAGCTTGGCCTGGTACGCCTTGTGCACGAAGGCGATGCCGCCTTCGCCGACCTGGGCGGTGACGGAGTAGGGCCCGAGCGTGCTGCCGGGTTCGAGGGGCAGGAGATCGTTCTCAATGGCAGGTCGATCAATTAGCGCGTGCGGGAATGATCACGGAAAAACGCAACGATCCGTTCGGCGGTCCCACGCGGATACACGTGGCCGCCCGCATGGATCCAGGTCATAACCGGTGCGGGCGTATCCGACCCGTAGACGGTGCAGCCCTCCCCACAGCGCGTCGTCGTTGCGCCAACGCCGTTTACCTCGATGGCAACCTCAATCGCGGCTCCCTGATCCGAAAAGCGCACCACCCGATCGCGCTCCCCTGCCACGTGAAAAAGGGGCCTCGGCCGCTCGGGCCGCACCGAGGGATGGAGGCGGGCTGCCACCGCCGGGCCGCTCCGCCCAGAGCAGGTAGGCAAACATCCCACCGTTCGAGAACCCGGTCGCGTAGATGCGATCGTCGTCGACGTTGTACATCTCTCGCAGCGACGCGAGTGCCACGTCGACGAGCTTCAGGTCGGGGTCGCCGCCACCTCGCTCCACCTGCCAGCCGGGAAGGCCGCCGCGAGTCTCGAGGCCCTGAAAGTACACGACGATGGCGTCGGGCCACGCCACATGCACCTTCGTGTGCTGAAAGTTCTGCATGTTGTCGCCGTACCCGTGGAACGACAAGACCAGCGGGACTCCTCCCCCTCCCCGTGACGCAGCCGGGGCGTAGACGATAGCTTCGCGCATCTCGCCTCCGACCTGCCATCTCATGACTTCCGCCGAAGCCACGCCGGCACCCAGGATCAGCAACAGGCCGACCACACCAAGGTGGGTCAGACGCGTTCTCATCGTGTTCTCTCGTTCGCTAACGACGCGATGTCCAACGTGGAGCGGCTGGGAGAGACCGTCAGCGCCAGGGAGACGTCCAGTCACGATGCCGATCCCGCGCGCGTCGGCGGTCGGTCAACGCCCCACTGGGCGTTGATCTTGGTCGTGACCAGGTTGGGCTGCGGGGCGAAGCGCCGGAACGTCCTGTAGGCGTGCTCCTACCTGTCGCCCGTGCCTTTGGTCACGAGCTTCTGCACGCGCCAGTTGATGAGCTCGGCCACCCAGATCTCGTCCTCGGACGGGCACGCGATGGCGTGAATCCAGCCGAACTCGCCGAGGTTACGGCCAGGCTGCCCGTAGACGCCCAGCACCTTGCCCTCCAGCGACACCTTGTAGATGCGGCTCGGGTACAGGTCGCCGATGAAGAGCACGGGATTGGGCCCCGTCGTCATGCACAGGGCGTCGGGAGCCCCCGGTGCGAGGGAGCCCGTCGTCGCGTTCGGAGCTTCCCGTCCGTACACAATCTTGCCCCGCGTCACGTCCACCGGCACGTCGACCGTGAATTCGCGCAGGTACGTGCCGTCGGGATCGAACACTTGAATCCGGCGGTTGCCGCGATCGGCCACGTAGATTTCGTCTTGGGGAGACACAGCAATGCCGTGCGGCGTGTCGAACTGGCCGGGGCCGCTGCCGAGCGACCCCCAGCTGGCGACCCATTCGCCACGCGCGTTGACCTTGCCAACCCTCGAGTTGATGTAGCCGTCGGTGAAGTACGAGTTCCCGTTCGAATCCCACGCAACGTCGGTGGGCTGGTTGAAAACGTTGTCCCGATGCACCGGCACCGGCCAGCGCGGGTTGTTATTCTCGGGAATGTCCACGGCCAGGCCGGCGCGGTCGAGCAGTCTGGCCATCACGGTCTGGTAGTCGGGCGGCACGATGAGGTGCGAGGCCTCGCCCTTGCGACCGAAGACCCAATCTACGTGACCCTCGGGGGTGAACCTGAGGATCATGTTCGATCCCTTGTCGACGACCCAGATGTTGTCTTGGGGATCGATGCGAACGGCATGTGCGTAGGACCACGCATTCAGGTTCTTGCCGATCTCGCGGACGAACGTGCCGTTGGCGTCGAACTCGAGGAGCTGCGAGGCGGTGGCCATATAGGACGGCCCGGTCGAGTTGCCACGCGAGAACACGAAGACATGCCCCCTCGAATTGACCGCCACGCCAGCGATCTCACCGAAGTGGATGTCGTTGGGCAATTTCAGCGGATTGGGGACCGACTCGAACGGAAGTTCCGGAACGCTCTGAGCGAATGCCGGAGTCATCGTCAGACCGAGCACGACGACCGCATGAACAATACGTGTCACCAAACACCTCCCTGGGAACTTGTTGATGACGCCCCGCGACGGGCGACAAGCAAGATCGTACCTGTCATGCCGGCGGCCGGCAAGGGAATACACGGACGATGCACGAGGGATCGACTCACCCCCTGGCCTGAGCCTGTCGAAGGTGCGGCTTCGTCCAGCCCGTCGATGGCCCGATGGTGGGATGATTCAGCAAGGCAAGCACCCTAGCTTCCCACTCGAAGCCGGCGAGCCGGTCGGGGTCGGACGTGAGCGCCTCGGGCAGCACCGTCAGGGCGACGTCGCGGTCGAGCTTCGTGTCGGGAGCCTGAGACACCTCGCCTGTGCCGCTCTGGCCGATCTTGGCGGTGACAGGGTAGGGACCGAGGCGGGTGCCGGGACTCAGAGGCATGGTGGCCAAGGAAGCGAGAAATTGATACGGTCGGGGACGGCGGAGGCTGGAGAACGAGGTGCCATGGTCATTCTCACGAATATTCAGGGGCGTCTCGGCGGCTTCGCTGCAGAATGCGGTGTGGTCTTACCTCTTCGCTCCCGTTCGTCCAGGATCCGCCAGCGCCGCCAGAACCTTCACCACTGACGCGTTGTCGCCGAAGGTCTCACTCACATGGGCGAAAATATCCAGATTGCCGGGGGCGAAGACGAAGCTGGCGCCCAGTTGGAACGGATCCTTGCCCAGTTTGCGCTGGCGGTGCCCGGCGGCCCTGGCCTCCTTGCGGGCGGCGAAATTGTTCCCCCGGAGGAGGTGGAGGAGGTTACCCTTCCTGAGGTCAGCGGCCTTGTAGGCGCGGCGCGCTTCGTCGACCAGTAAGGGGAAGGTGATCCCCGTCTCCTCGCGGAAGAGGCGAGCGTAGTTGGCGTCCCCGAGGCCGATGGCGGCGAGGGTGGCGCCGGCTTCCTGAATCTGTGACTCGTGATCGCGCAACTGCGCGACATGGTGGCGGCAGAAGATTCACCCATAGTGGCGCAGGAAGACCAGCACGCTAGGTCCGTCCTCCCACAACGAACCGAGGCGGACTGGCTGGCCGTCTGGATCCGGGAGCTCAATGGGGGCGAGGGCGGCACTCAGCGTGTCAGTACGCATTGGCGGGATCATACCGCCGAATGCAGCGCGACTTTCACCACGGGCTGCTAGGGCGCGGGTGCCCACGGCTTCCTCGATGCCGTGGATGGCGGCGATGTTCGGGTGATTGAGGCTGGCGAGGATCTACGCCTCCCGCGTGAACCGAGCGAGCCGATCAGGGTCATCCGCGAACGCGTCGGGGAGGATCTTCAGCGCCACCTGGCGATTGAGCCAGGTGGCGGTGGGAAGTGCTGCTCCAGGACATCCGGCGGCAGCTCATGTGCAACCAGTGCGGGCGCCGTCCCGATCGGCTGCTGGTGGGGTACCATCAGGCGGCGGACCCGGACGGTTGAATTGCGTCTGCGAGTATATCGACCCGTCGCACTCGATCCGATACACCGGCCGAACCTGTGAACGCGCCCAGTGGGCGGGCAAAGGAGACAATCGTGAGCGAGATCACCAAGGCCATCGCGGCCAGACAGACCCAAATCACCCAGCTCCAGAGCGAGATCGCGACCCTGCAGCGTGCGGCCAGCATCGTGGGGCCACCGGCGAAAGCTGCCGCCAAGGCGACGCCGAAGCAGAAACCGAAGGCCAAGCCTCAGCCCAAGCCCAAGCCGAAGACCAAGCCCAAGGCGACGCCGACACCCAAGGCCACGCAGCAGCGGCACCAGTGGAGTGCGGCGGAGAAGGCGGCGATCGGCAGGCGGATGAAGGCGTATTGGGCGAAGCAGAGGAAGGCCAAGGGGTAGGCCCGATCGGCCGGGTGGGGCATCACCAGGCAGCGGTGCGCGTCCGCGCGCGGCCCAGGGGCGCCGTCCACGCTCAGTCCAACGGCTATCACTGGCTGGGTGGTCGAGTGGGACGGCGTTCAGCTGAACGCTGCCAGAACCAAGACAGCAGGGCACCCGCCCCGACCACAAGTACGAGCGCGTTCACCGCGAGGCCCATCGCTCCGAGCATGTTTCGTCTCCGTCAAGCGGCATCGTCAGTGTATCGGTCTCGACCAGTAGGATCCGGTTCGGGACCTCCGGTGCCGGCGTTGGTGGACACGTCCCCCCCCCCGAGCGTGTCCTTGTGCCGGTCTGGGGCCTCCCAATGCGAGAGGCGGTCCGGCGGCTCGGCGTCTCCCACTCACCGATGGTTGAACGCTACGTCAAGATGGTGACCCTGGGATGGATGAATCGCCCGTTCGGCGTGCGCTCCAGGAAGCGTGAATCTTCGAGCGCCCGGAGGACAGCCGCCGTGGTCACCCCGTCGAGATCCAAGAGGGCGGCGACCTGTGACGGCGTCAGGGCCAAGTCTGGCATCTCCAGATACTCGACCCGCAACAGCTCCACCGCATCCTCGATGGGCTGAGA
This sequence comes from Acidobacteriota bacterium, assembly GCA_022562495.1. Classification (GTDB taxonomy): domain Bacteria; phylum Acidobacteriota; class Vicinamibacteria; order Vicinamibacterales; family UBA8438; genus NP936. Next base: position 535 of record JADFPE010000120.1, on the reverse strand, counting down.
GACCATCGTGAACCTCCCGCGTTTGCCCCGCGAGTCTACGCCGTTCGGATCGACGGTGCAAGGCATGTTTGGCGCACTACCAGCCGACGGGATGCTCGCCAGCGTCCCCGGAACCCGTCCTGGAAAACCCCGCCGAATTGACCCCGATTTTCGCCCCGTCATTGCTGCTGACGCCAGTGACGTTGGGGCGTCCCGGAAAACAGGTGTTCGATGGGACGGGAGGGAGACCAACGGACGCGGCGCGACGAGACCGACGGAGCACAAGACGCGCTCAGGGTTCGAGTGCTACACCATCGTCAGCGAGAGCGCCCTGGCTCAGACCCGCGGGCGCTTCGGGCCATTCAGTCTGGAACACGGCGACAGGCACGCTCCCGCAGGCGGAGGCAACCGGTCCTGTGCCCTGTCTTCCTCGTGAACTTTCGCCATCGCCGAGGCGATGAGCCCGGTCGGTACTGCGACAAACCCTATCTCCGCCACGAGCACCGCGGCTGTACACAACCGCCCCCCCAGGGTGATCGGGACGGTGTCGCCATAC
>JADFPE010000119.1 GCA_022562495.1 Acidobacteriota bacterium | reverse complement strand
GCCGGTCGGCGCCCGCAGCCGGCGCGCACCGGCGGCGACGACGCGGCGGTACGCACCGTCCGACGCGACAGCCCGAAGGTGGGACGCAACGAACCGTGTCCGTGCGGCAGTGGGAAGAAGTACAAGAAATGCCATGGGGGCTGAGATGCAACTGGACACCGACACGACAGCCACCCGCTTCACCGCGACCGACATCGTGGTCGCGCTGACGTTCGACGATGTGCTGCTCGTGCCGCGTCACTCAGAGATCCTGCCGAGCGATGTGGACGTCTCGACACGACTCACCCGCAACATCACGCTCAACGCCCCGATCCTCAGCGCCGCGATGGACACCGTCACCGAGTCGCGGCTCGCGATCGCGATGGCGCAGCTGGGCGGGATCGGGGTGGTGCACAAGAATCAGTCCATCGAGGACCAGACGTCGCAGATCGATCGCGTGAAGCGGTCCGAGAGCGGGATGATCGTCAACCCGATCACCCTCTCCCCCACCGCCCGGATCTCCGAGGCGCTCGCGCTGATGCGGAAGTATCGGATCTCAGGTGTCCCGATCACCGAAGACGGCGGCACCGAGGGCAAGCTGGTCGGCATTCTCACGAACCGCGACCTCCGGTTCGAAGGCAATCTCAACCGGACGATCGGCGACGTGATGACCCGCGACAACCTGATCACCGTGCCGGTCGGCACGACGCTGCAGGAGGCACAGACGATCCTGCACACCCACCGCGTCGAGAAGCTGCTGGTCGTCGACCGGAACTTCATGCTGAAGGGGCTCATCACCGTCAAGGACATCCAGAAGATGATCACGTACCCAACCGCGTCCAAGGATGAGCTGGGCCGGCTACGGGTTGGCGCCGCGGTTGGGATCGCCAATAACACCGTGGAGCGGGCCGAGGCGCTGGTCGCCGCCGGCGCCGACATGCTCGTCGTCGATACGGCCCATGGGCATTCACAGGGGGTCATGACGATGGTGCAGCGGCTTCGTGAGCGCTGTCCGAGCGTCGATCTCGTCGCCGGTAACGTCGCGACCGCCGAGGGCACAGAGGCCCTGATCGGACTTGGCGTCGACGGGGTAAAGGTCGGTATCGGCTCTGGCTCGATCTGCACCACGCGGGTCATCGCCGGCATCGGCATGCCGATGATCTCGGCGATCGCCGAATGCGCACAGGCCGCCAGCCGGCACGGGATCCCGGTCATCGCCGACGGGGGCGTGCGCTATTCGGGCGACATCACCAAGGCGTTGGCGGTCGGGGCGAACACCGTGATGATCGGCAGTCTCTTTGCCGGCACGGACGAGAGCCCCGGCGAGCTCATCTTGTATCAGGGGCGTAGCTTCAAGGAGTACCGCGGTATGGGTTCGATCGGTGCGATGCGGGCCGGCAGTCGAGACCGGTATTTTCAGGAGGAGTTCGATCTGGCCGACCCGACCGAAGAGGGCGAGAAGCTGGTGCCCGAGGGCATCGAGGGCCGCGTCCCGCACAAGGGGGCGATCGGCGCGATGATGCACCAGCTGGTCGGCGGGCTCCGCGCCGGGATGGGCTACTGCGGGTGCGGCACGATCCCAGATCTGCAACAGAACGCACGGATGGTCCGCATCACGCCGGCCGGCATGCGGGAGAGCCACGTGCACGACGTCGTGATCACGAAAGAGGCCCCCAACTATCGCGCCGAGTGACCGGGTGCGAGCGGATGCCGCCTCGCGAGGCGACGGGCGACGGGCGCGCTGTCTCGTCGGTTCGAGGCGCAGCGTCGTTAGCGGCGCGTCACCCCGAACATCGGCTCCGCGCCGGTCGCACCCTCAATGGCCAGCTCCCGCGTGTTCTCCCCCCGGTCCGTGATCCGAACCGACACCGCCCCTGCGATCGGCCACGGCAACCGATCGGCCCATTCGATGCAGACCAGCCCACCATGGTCCGGAAGCTCCTCCAGGCCCAGGTCCTCCACCTCATCTGGCCCCAACCGATACAGATCCACGTGATACATGCGCCCATTGCCACCATACTCCTGGATGACAGTGAACGTGGGGCTGCTGACCTCGTCGGGGGCGATCCCGACCCCCTCCACGAAACCGCGCACGAATGCGGTTTTCCCGGCGCCGAGCTCGCCGTAGAGCAGCACGACGGTGCCGGGGGGCAACCGGCGCGCCAATGTCGCGGCGACCCGGGCCGTCTCCTCCTCGGAGCGCGTCAGGTAGCGTTCGGTCACCGCTTGGACCACGTGGCCTGCTTCTCCGCTGTCAGATCGAGCGACGCTCGGCTCGACACGTCGAGCGTCATCGGATGTGGCCGTGCACCTCCGCGTCGCTCGGCAACATGTCTCACAGTCCCGCTACGCGCCGGCTGGCCCTGCTCTGCCGACGGAACGTCACCGACTCGTCACCTTCTGCGCTGTGATGCAGGGCGAGCACCGCCGGACCCAGGTGGTCCGCCAGATCGCTCGCGATCAGCCCCACCTCGCTCTGTTCGGCGGCACAGAGGTCCCCGGCCAGCCCGTGCAGAAACACCCCCAGCCCACAGGCGGCCTCGGCATCGAGCGACTGAGCCAACCAGGCGGCCACCACCCCGGCGAGGACATCGCCCGTCCCGCCGGTCGCCATGCCCGGGTTGCCGGTCACGTTGATCAACACCGCGCCCGCTGGCGTCGCCACAATGGTGCGCGCCCCCTTCAGCACCACGTAGAGCGAGTGTGTCGTCGCCAGCTCGCGCGCCACCTCGACCCGGTGGGTCTGGACGTGGTCGATCGTGGCACCGATCAGTCGAGCCATCTCTCCCGGATGCGGCGTGATGATCAGATCGCGGCCGTCACGACCGACCAGCCCGGCAGCGTCGTCCGCGAACGCGTTCAGGCCATCGGCGTCGAGCACCAGCGGCACGGTCGCCCGCTCCACGAGCGCGCGGACCAACGCCCGGGCGCCCGCTCCCTGCCCAAGACCGGGTCCGACCGCCAGCACATCGCACCGCTCGGACAGCACCGTGTCGACCGCCTCGGCCGACACCATGCCGTCCGCCGTGTCGTCGAGCCCGAGGGTCATGTACTCGGGCATCAGCGTACTGACCACCGGCTGACAGACATGCGGCGTTGCCACCGTGACCAGTCCGGCCCCGGAACGCAGCGCGCCGAGCGCCGCCAGCCGCGCCGCGCCCGTCTTGCCGGTCGACCCGGCCACGATCAGCACGCGACCGCAGTCGCCCTTGTGGATGTCGTCCGGCCTGGGCACGACCAGATCCCGCGCCCATTTACACGTGAGGACCTCGACACGCGGCCCGTCGAGGGCCGCGACCACCGTATCCGGAATCCCGATGTCGGCGACCACCACCTCGCCGGCCTGGGTCGCGGCTGGTGGCACCAGCAGCGGCAGCTTCGGCGCGCCGAGCGTGACGGTCAGGGTGGCGTCGATCGTCTCACCGATCAGGCGCGACGTGTCGGCGGACGCACCCGACGGCAGATCGATCGACACGATCGGCACTCCGGTCGCGTTGAGATCGCCGACCACGGTCCGCCAGTGCCCTGCGAGTGGCCGTGTCAGCCCGGTCCCGAAGAGCGCGTCCACGACCACATCGCAGGCGCCGATCTCCGGCAGGTGCGCTGCCCAGGCGTCGGGCTCCGCCACCTCGACCACAGACACCCCGATGGCACGCAGCGCCGACAGGTTGACCCGCGCATCACCCACGACCTCGGACGCTGACGCCAGCAGATACACCTGTGTGTGCACGCCGCGGGTCTCGAGCAGACGCGCCACCACGAACCCGTCGCCACCGTTAGATCCCTTGCCGCAGACGACCGCCACACGCTGGTCACCCAGCGCCCGGAGATGTCGCTCCATCGCAGCCACCACCTGACGACCGGCGTTCTCCATCAACACGGCGGACGGAATCCCGACCTCGTCGATCGTGCGGCGGTCGGCGTCGCGCATCTGGGCGGTGGTCAGGACACGCATGGGAATGTGGTGACGCACTGCTAGCGACGCTGCGCCACACACCGACGGGCGAAGGCGGCGCAGCCTCGCGAGCAGACGCTTTGCTTACCGCCCCGCGACGCGGGGGCTAGATCTCCCCGTGTATGGGACACTAGCACAGGAGGTTGCGCCCGGACACGACGCAGGACGTATGGAGGCAACGGTCAACGTAAACGGCGTCGTCACCGATGGTGACCAGGCGGTCGTCTCGGTGTTCGACCACGGGTTTCTCTACGGCGACGGGGTGTATGAGACGGTGCGCACCTACAATCGACAGCCGTTCCTGCTGGACCGGCATCTCGCCCGGCTCCGCGCCTCGGCCGACCGTCTCGCGCTCGACGTGCCGCCAACCGACGCCGACCTCGAGACCCGGATGCGGGACACGATGCGCCGTGTCAACCCCGGCGGCGAAGTGACCCTTCGGATACTCATCACGCGCGGCGTCGGCGAGCTGACCTACGACCCGGCCGCCTGTGCCCGCCCCACAGTCGTCATCATCGCGCGTCCCCACAGCGGTATCCCGGACACGATGCTGCGGGACGGGATCTCGGTCGTGGTGGCGAGCGTGCTGCGGAATCATCCCCGTAGCGTGGACCCCAGCATCAAATCCAATAACCTCCTGAACAACGTCCTCGCGATGCAGGAGGCGATTCGTCAGGGAGCCTACGAAGCCATCCTCCTGAACCACCGCGGCGAGCTCGCCGAGTGCTCGCAGTCGAACCTGTTCGCCGTACGGGACGGTGTCGTCCTGACGCCGCCCCTCGATGCCGGGCTGCTCGAAGGGGTGACGCGGAACTTCCTCTTCGAGGTGGGTGCTGACATCGGCGTAGCGGTCAACGAAGCGGTGCTCCGCGAGGTCGATCTGGAGCGGGTTGACGAGCTGTTCATCACCAGCACCACCCGCGAGGTGATCCCGGTCGTACGGGTCGGCGACCGACCGATCGGGGCAGGGCGACCCGGACCGATCGCATCACGCCTGCTGACCCGCTTCCGTGCCCTCGCGGACACGCTCACCCGAACGTCCGTGACGAGTTGACGGCGCACTGGGTGGGGCTGCACCACCGCGGCCGAGCCCACCGTTCCTGAAGCCGAAGCCAGAAGCCTGGCGTCTGACGCCAGAGCGCGGACGGGTCCGTGCCCTCGACGGCCGATCAATCTTGGTAGGCCTCGACCGGCGGACAGCTGCAGATCAGGTGCCGGTCGCCGTGGGCGTCGTTGATCCGCCCGACCGCCGGCCAAAACTTGTTCGCGCGCACGAACGGTCTCGGGTAGACCGCCTGCTGGCGGCTGTACGGATGCGACCACGTATCGGCGGTCGCCTCGGCGGCGGTGTGCGGCGCGTTCTTCAGCACGTTGTCCGCCGGGTCGGCGGTGCCGTCGATCACCGCCTGAATCTCACCGCGAATCGCAATCAGCGCCTCGCAGAACCGGTCCAGCTCGTCCAGGGGCTCGCTCTCGGTTGGCTCGACCATCATCGTACCCGGGACCGGGAACGACACGGTGGGCGCGTGGAACCCGTAGTCCATCAGACGCTTCGCGACATCGATCTCGGTGATCCCAAGCGGCTTGAACGCCCGCAGGTCGAAAATGAGCTCATGCGCCACCCGCCCGTTGGCGCGGGTATACAGCACGTCGTAGTGTGACTCGAGCCGGGCCTTGAGGTAGTTGGCGCTGAGCATCGCCACCTCGGTCGCCAGACGCATCCCGTCACCCCCGAGCATCCGCATGTAGCCGTGCGAGATGAGCAGGATGCTGGCGCTGCCCCATGGCGCCGCCGCGATGGCCGGGATCGCCCTTGCGCCACCCACCCGCACGATCGGATGCCCCGGGAGATACGGCGCCAGATGCGCCGCCACGGCGATCGGTCCCATGCCTGGACCGCCGCCACCGTGCGGAATCGCGAACGTCTTGTGCAAGTTGATGTGACAGACGTCGGCCCCGATCGACGCCGCACTGGTCACTCCCACCTGCGCGTTCATGTTGGCGCCATCCATGTACACCTGTCCCCCATGGAGGTGCACGACGTCGCAGATCTCGTGTATGGCGTCTTCGAACACCCCATGCGTCGACGGGTAGGTCACCATCAGCGCGCAGAGCGCGTCGCGATGCGTCTCCGCCTTGGCGCGCAGGTCGCCGACGTCGACGTTGCCCTGGTCGTCACAGGCGACGATCACGACACGCGTCCCCGCCATCGCCGCGCTGGCCGGGTTCGTCCCATGCGCCGAGGCAGGAATCAGGACGACGTCACGCCGGCCCTCCCCATGGTCACGCTGATGGGCCCGGATGACCATGAGTCCGGCGAACTCACCCTGCGCGCCGGAATTGGGTTGCAACGACACGGCCGAGAGCCCCGTAATCGCGCACAACGATGCCTCCAGCTCGCGGAACAGCTCCTGATAGCCCTCGGCCAGCGCCACTGACGCGAACGGGTGCAGATCGGCGAACTCGGGCCAGGTCACCGGACGGATCTGGGAGGCGGCCGTCAGCTTCATCGTGCAGGATCCGAGCGGGATCATCGACGTGTCGAGTCCGATGTCCTGCCGCTCCAGACGCTTGAGATACCGCATCATCTGCGTCTCGGACCGATGACGATCGAAGACCGGGTGCGTGAGGAACGGCGAGCGCCGGATCAGCGCATCCGGCCAATCCGGGGTCGCCTCGGGGGCAGCGGTGTCGACGGTCGGGACGGGGCGATCCATCGCCCCGGCGAACACCGACAGGATCTCGGCGACGTCTGCGCCGGTCGTCGTCTCGTCCAGCGCGATGCCGACCGCGGCATCGTCCACATACCGGAAATGGAGTCCGGCCGCGGTCGCGTCCTTCCGGAGCCGGTCGACCACCGCCGGCGACAGACGCAACCGGAGCGTGTCGAAGACGTGCGCGTGCGCCGGCTGGACACCCAGCGCGTGTAACCCCTCGGCCAGACGCCGCGTCAATCCGTGCACGCGTCGTGCGATCCCACGCAGCCCGTCGGCCCCGTGGTACACGGCGTAGAACCCGGCCATGTTGGCCAGCAGCGCCTGGGCCGTGCAGATGTTCGAGGTGGCTCGCTCTCGCCGGATGTGCTGCTCGCGGGTCTGGAGCGACATCCGGTAGGCAGGATGGCCGTGGCGGTCGATCGACACCCCGATGATCCGCCCCGGCGTCTGTCGGATGAACGCCTCCCGGGTGGCGAAGAAGGCGGCGTGCGGCCCGCCATAGCCCATCGGCACCCCGAAGCGTTGCGAGTTGCCGACCACCACGTCGGCACCGAGCTCGCCCGGTGGCGTCAGCAGCGTCAGGGCGAGCAGGTCGCTGCACACGGCCACCAACGCGCCGCCCGCGTGGGCGCGGTCGATCAGCTCGCCGATCGGTATGACCGCGCCGTCCTCCGCCGGGTACTGGAGCAACACTCCGAAGACCCGGTCGTCCACCGTCATCGCCGCCAGGTCCCCCACCTCGATCTCGATGCCGAGCGGCGCCGCGCGTCCCGTCACGACGGCGATCGTCTGGGGGAAACAGCCGCGGGCGACCAGCAGCCGGTTGGCGCCGTGCGCCGTGCGCGCCTGGAGGCGATGCATCATCGCCATCGCCTCGGCCGCTGCGGTCGCCTCGTCGAGCAGCGACGCGTTGGCGATCGCCATGCCGGTCAGATCGACGACCGTCGTCTGGAAGTTGAGCAACGCCTCGAGTCGACCTTGCGCCACTTCCGCCTGGTAGGGCGTGTAGGGCGTGTACCACCCGGGATTCTCGAAGACGTTCCGCAGGATCACGCTCGGCGTGATGCAGCCGTAGTAGCCCAGGCCGATCAGGGCGCGCCCCGGCCGATTCCGCTGCCCAACCCGGCGCATCCGGGCGAGAAACTCGGCTTCGGTCTCCGGACCGGGTACGTCGAGCGGCGTGTCGAGCCGAATGTCCGACGGCACCACCTCGTCGATGAGCGCATCGAGTGACATCGCGCCGACCGCGGCCACCATCGCCTCAATGTCGTCAGGCTGCGGTCCGATGTGCCGATCGGCGAACCGATCAACGCGCGACACCGGCACTACGACACCAACTCGGCGTAGGCCCCGGCGTCGATCAGCCCGGCGGTCTGATCCGGGTGCGTCAGCTCGATCGCGATAATCCAGACGCCGTGCGGGTCGGCGTTCACGGTTTCGGGTCGATCCACCAGCGTGGTGTTGACCTCGACCACCGTGCCCGCCATCGGACAATACAGATCCGACACCGCCTTGACCGACTCGATCGACCCGAATTGCGCGCCCTGGTCAAAGGTCTGCCCCACGTCCGGCAGCTCGACGAAGACGACGTCGCCGAGTTGTTGCTGCGCGTAGTCGGTGATGCCGACCCGCGCGGTCGTCCCGGACACGGAGATCCACTCGTGTTCCTTGGTGTAGTGCCTGTCGCTGGGATACATCCTGGGTTATCCTCTCGCACGCGTGTAGAACGGCAACGGCACGACGCGGGCCCGCACCCGCCGGCCACGAATCTCGATGGCGCACTCGGACCCCGGCGCGCTCGCGGCGCTGGGCAGATAGGTCAGACCGATCGCCTTCTCGAGGAACGGTGTCCGGGTGCCGCTGGTCACCACCCCCACGCGCTCCTCCCCGACGTACACCGGATGGCCATGACGCGCGATACCCCGCTCGATCATCTCGAACCCGACTAGCTTCCGCGTCACGCCGGCGACGCGCTGGCGAACGAGCGCCTCCCGGCCGACGAACTCGGGTTTCTCCCAACCCACGATCCACCCGAGCCCCGCCTCCAGGACGCTCGTCGTCTCGTCGATGTCCTGCCCGCTGAGCCGCATGGCCGCCTCGAGCCTGAGCGTGTCACGGGCCCCGAGCCCGGCCGGGCGCAACCCCGCGGGCGCACCCGCCGACAGCAGCGCCCCCCAGAGCCGCTCGGCCACCTGCGGGGCGACGAAAATCTCGAAGCCGTCCTCGCCGGTGTATCCGGTGCGCGAGATCGTCGACCGCACGTTCGCCACCTCCCCGGTGGCGAACCGGTAGTAGCCGATTGACGCCAGATCTACGTCGGTCAGCGTCTGCACGATCTCGAGCGCGCGTGGCCCCTGCACCGCGATCAGCGCGTAGCGGCTACTCGTGTTCACCGCGACCGCGTCGCCCACCCCTTGGATGCCGTCCCGAATCCAGGCGAAGTCCTTCGCGATGTTCGCTGCGTTGACTACCAGCATGAAGTGCTCATCCGCCAACCGATAGACGAGCAGGTCGTCGACGAAGGTGCCCTCCGGCGTCGCCAGCGCCGAATATTGGGCCTGACCGATGTCGAGACGGGCCGCGTCGTTGGTGGAGATCCGCTGCACCGCGGCGAGGGCGTCCGTCCCGGCCACCTCGATCTCCCCCATGTGGCTCACGTCGAACAGACCCGCCGCCCGACGCACTGCCAGATGTTCCTCGGTGATACCGGCATACTGCAGCGGCATCTCCCATCCGCCAAACGTCACCATCTTCGCGCCGAGGGCGAGGTGCCGACCATGCAGCGGCGTCTTGAGCGGAGCGGCGACTGGCGCGTCGGTCATGAACGGTGGTGTCGGCCGCGTCCCGCGGCCCGAACAAGGGATCGCCGGTTCGTCGTGCGATGTCCGGCGTGAGGGCGTGACCGTCCGGCGGTCTCGAAGGCGTCCGAAACCCGCGTAAACGTACTATGGGACCAGCGGAGGGTCAAGACGGCGGGGTCATCGGGCTGGCCATCACCCTGCTCAACAAGGAACAGGTCCTCTGGCCCCTGTTCGGCTCCACCAACCAGCTGGTGGGGGCCCTGGCCCTGCTGGTGATCTCGGTATGGGTCATGCGCAAGGGGCGCAATTTCTGGTACACCCTGACCCCCATGCTGTTCGTGGCGGCCATGACCACCTGGTCCCTGGTGAAGGAGGTCGGCTTCTTCTGGGACGGCGGTAACTACCTCCTGGTGGTCATCGCCCTCACGCTCCTGAGCTTCGAGGCGTGGATCCTGTACGAGGGCTGGCAGGTGTTCATGGGCGGGAAGCAGGGGCGGGGGCAGGGACAGGGGCAGTAGCAGTGATCAGCGATCAGCCGTCAGCAGTTAGCGAAGAGGAAAGAGCATAAGACTGGAACCGCCAAGCTTGCCCTGAGCGACGCCGAAGGGAGCGCAGAGAGCGCGGAAATGGGACTGGGGAACCAGAGGTTGGGGGCTTGAGACCAATAACAAAGGGCGTGATCATTAAATTTGACAGCCGTCTAAGGCAGCTTGCCCGACGTGTTGGGTAATCCTAAACTCCAGCCCTAAAGAAATAAAAGAAAGGAGAGTAGAATGGCTGCGACCAACGTCGCCGATATGAGCAAAGAAGAGCTCACCGATCTGATCGAAGCGACCGTCGAACAAAAGCTCATCGAACTGCTGGACGACCCTGACGAAGGACTGGAAATCAGGGAGGAAGTGCGGGAGAGCATCCTGCGGCAGAGAGCGGCCGTGGCAAAGGGTGAGCGTGGTCGACCCCTCGAAGATGTGGCGAAGGAGCTGGGACTCGACTAATGGCCACGTACCGAGTCCGCATCTTGGACGCGGCTGCGAAAGACTTGGGGCGATTGGATAAGCAGGTTGGGCGTAGAATCCTGAGACGCCTTGACTGGTTGGCAGCTAACTTCGAGAACATCAGACCCGAGATCATGACCGCGCAGTTGTCGGGACTTTATAAACTACGCGTGGGGTCTTATCGCATATTGAATGATGTTCTATTGGAAGAGCGCCTCATTGCCGTTCATCGAGTTGGCCATCGTCGGGATATTTATCGGGAGCGATGATTTTTACCCCCAGCATGGCAGGTAACCCGCAGTCATGAGGATAGCGACAAGCAACCTAAGATTGAAACCGCCAAGGCGCTAAGGATTTGAGGGAACTCGGAATTCAGTGCCCCATTACGCGACGGCCTGTTTTCATTTTTGGGGTGAATAAAGATTCATGCCTACCGTAAAGACATTTAGTCCGTCGGAAAAATCCTCAGTATAAAAGCGCCCAAGTTCCACCACCGGTCTGAAAATGGGGGTTATTTCATATTCCAACCCGATGATATGGGCTTTTCTGATATCATCAAAGCCTTCTTCCCAAACCCAGGTTGGAATCCAATTGATTTTTTCATCGAAGGTCTCGTATCTAAATGAGTAAAAGAAAACAGCTTTTTCGGTCTGTGCACCTAAGGTAAGGTATAAAGTGTTGACCCATGTCGGTTCTTCAAAGTTGATGACGTTGCCAAACCCATATCCTAACGCCAGCGTCGGTTTGTTCAGCAGGTTGCCTCGATTCGACAACTGAAACTTGGCATCGAGCCACTGAGTATCTATACCATCATCTCCCTCGACACCTTCTGAGATGTCGAACGTCCGCATGTATCCCACATCCAAACCCCGTACGACGCCGATCCGCCCCTCCAGTGCGATCAGTTCTCCCGGTTCCTCATCTGGACCGGCATCCGTTCCTTTAAAACGCAAATATCCTCCGGCACCCGAGAATTGCCCGGGATCGAGGGTTGTTGGCCCCCGGTGGGTCGTGGCATAACACCCCAGGAGTAAACCGGCCAGCACAATGAGTGTCACCTTGTCTTGTATCTTACGCCGGGCTTTCATTTTCATGGTATTCCCCTTCGTTCCTGGTTGATGAGACGATTTGAACTACGACCTGGGTGGCCTTGATCCAGAATAGGAAGAATGAACACAGGATCAGCAGGAGAGCGGCCGTGTTGATGGATGTTGCCAGAGCCGCTCCGGCCACTGCAAGCCCCCCCACGGCCACGTACCGGCCCGCCGGGGTCTGACCATGGTGGAGCAGCAATACAATGACGCCGCCCGCGCCGCCTGAAAAGCCCGCCAGGCCCCTGCTGATGTCCGAACTTTCCCGCAACCCGGTATTGGCGGTGAGCCACTCGACAAATAGGATGGAAACCAGTGCGATCCCCACAGACCAAGGGCGGCAGCCACGGCGAACACGATTGCACCCCCCCACTGGATGGGTTTCTCCTTCGCTTCAGGGTCCTTCAGGGCGAATCCCACGTAGACGCCCCCTGCCACGCCCAGGAAGATCGCCACCAGGGGGAGCACCAGCCCCCTGGGGATCAGCGTCAGGACGACACTCGTCACGAGCGCCAGTCCCACTCCCTTGGCCACGTCCTTCACGCGGACCTCCCGGCTGATGTGATGCCTTCACGGGAGCATACCCGCCAGGGTTCCCTCCTGGTATCCCGGCTTGGAATCCGGACTTAGACTCGCCGGGGGAGAGCGTAGGTGCGATCCTCGGCCACGGGATCCTCGAACGCCGCGCCGATCCGCACGAGCTGGTCCAGGGTGTGGGCCACGAGGAGGACGTAGCTGGCGAGTTGATCCGGCTCCGTGACCACGCCGGTGGTCTGGACCGTCACCGTCCGGACGCCATCCCCCCTCTTCCTCCGCTTCCCCCACGAGATCCGCCGGATCTCCAGCCGGAGTGACGGCTGGACCATGATCAGCTCCCGGAGTCCCCGGTCCGTCATGAGGGACCTTCCCCGGGGGGCGCTGGAGCTCTTGATGGTGTACTTCCGCTCGAGCTCCTGATCTCCCACCAGGAGCCCGTAGAACCCGAAGAGCTCCGCGATCCGGGTGAAGACGTTCCTCCGGGAGATGCGGAGCGTGAAGTCCTCCTTCGCCACGTAGAGGGCGCGCGCCCGCGTATACGTGACCGATGTCTGGCCGGTGCTCTCGACGTAGGTGTCGAGAATCACCTTCCAAGGACCGTGCTCGAGATGGACCTCGTCGCCGGAGCTGCGCTTGCTCGCCACGAACGTGGCGTCGAGGTCGGACGCCGCGGCCTGGAAAGCCTGGCGCCTGTTGAGCTTCGGCTTGTGGTTCGCCTTGGACTCCAACACTGGTCGTATCCTCGGCCTCGGGGGAGGTACACCCCTACTTACGACCGCCGCTGCCTTTTCCGTCAAGCTCCGTCCGGTCCTTCCAGTTCCACCAGAGGAGAAGCTCGGGGTCGTGCTGTCTTTCGGTAGCGTAGTAGACGGCGCAGCGGAACACGTAAAGGACGCAGCGGTCTACGGGACCGCCGTGACGCACGCACAGCCGCTGGTAGAGCTGTTCCGGATCGCGACCCTTCAGATCGGCCACCCGCTCGATGTCCAGCGCGCGAAGATCCGCACTGATGCTCGGGCCGACGCCGGGAATCTCCTGAAGGGGGTCTCGACTTGCCAACTCGTGGTCCTCCGTGAGATGGGGGGTGCAGGAATAGTGCTGCCGGGGCGTCCCGTAGGCAACCGATAGGTGTTGCGAACCGGGGCTCATCAGCGTATTTAGAACGTACGTACTAATTTCTTCCGCCTGTCATGAGTGCCACGCAACTTCGCCAGCCCAAGCAGAGCCGGAGCCGCCGAACCCTGCAGCGGATCACCCGGGCCGCCCTCGAGCTCATCGCCGAGAAGGGAGTGGAAGGCACCACCATCAGCGCCATCGTACGGCGCGCGGGCTCGTCGGTGGGCTCCTTCTACGCCCGCTTCGAGGGCAAGGACGACCTCCTCACATACCTGGACGAGCGAATCTGGGAGAGTGCCGAGGAGCGCTGGAACGAAGCCACGGAAGGGAGCTGGGGCGATCGGGCCATCGGCGATCGCGCCATCCCCGAGGTGGTGGGCGGCCTGGCCAAGCTCTACGCAGAGCTGGAGTTGGTGCACCGGGCGGCCAGGGATGCGCTGGCCCAGGCGCTCCGCGGGCCGGGGGCCGGCCCCTCGGAGGCGGCGCTGCGTTTCAAGGCCAGGGTGCTGGAGGACTCACGGCGCCTTCTCCTGGACCGGAGTGCCGCCATCAACCACCCCATCCCCGATCTGGCCGTCGAGACGACCTGCCGGTCCCTGGAAGCGTGCGCCCTCTCCCTGGATCCGGCCGTCATGGCCGACCTCTGTGCGGCTCTGGTCCGGCACCTCACCGGGGATCATCCCTCCGCTCCACCTTCCGACGAGGGCGTAGAGTTCTTCGACATCTGGGGCTGAAAACCCTTGCCCTCCCTCCCCTCCTGATGTTTCTTTGAATTTGACTCTTCAACGGAAATCAACCATATATAAACACCTTCTTGTGCTATTTTATTTTTGTTGTTTCCGGTTCCGTCCCAGCCCCTTTT
>JADFPE010000329.1 GCA_022562495.1 Acidobacteriota bacterium | reverse complement strand
TACATCGTCACGCGGGCGCGGATGGGCTCGATGGCCGCGCTGTCACCCTCCGCTTGCGCCAGCGCAATCGCGGTGTTGGCGGCGGCGATTGCGTCGTCGAACCGGCCGGCCGCGGCATAGGCGGCCCCGAGTGTGTCCATCACGATGAAGTTCCGCCGGTCGGTCAGGTCGGCCGCCCGCTCGGCCAGCGCGATCGCGTGATCGGCGTCCCGCACCACGGCGTCCGGCGCCGAGGCGCGCAGCCACGCCAGGTTGACGATGGCCGACAGCAGGGTCGGCATCGTCTCGAGCGCGCGCAGGTACTCGGCGACCGCCTCTTCCCACTGGTCCTGACCCGCCAGCACCTGCGCCAGGCTGCTGTGGGCCTCGGCGTCGTTCGGGGCGATCTCGAGCGCCAGCCGATACTGCTCGACCGCCCCGCTGGCGTCGCCCTGCATCTGGAGCAGCAGGCCGAGGTTGAAGCGCGTGCTCGCGTTGTCTGGGTCCGACTCCAGCGTCAGACGGAACTGCTCCGCCGCCTCCGGCAGGCGACCTTGGGCCTGTAGCAGGCCACCCAGATTTTGGCGCGCGTCGGTGTAGTCGGCCCTGATTGCGATGGCCCGCTCGTAGGCGGCGATCGCCGCCTCGCGGCGTCCCAGCACGACCAGCGCGAAGCCGAGATTGAAGTGTGCGGGCGCATGCTCGGGCTCGAGGCGGAGCGCCGTCTGCAGTTGCGTCACCGCGTCGTCGGTCCGGCCGACCCGGAGGTAGAGCGCCGCCAGTCCGGTGCGTGTCTCGTGGTCGTCCGGGTCGCCCTCGATCCGCTGCTCGAGTCCGGCGATATCGTCGAGCAGCTCCTGTAGGGCCACGTCCTGGGTGCGCGTCGCCGCTGTCGCCTGCGGTCCGGCCGGGACAATCTGGACCAGCAGCACGGTTGCCGTCACCACGAGCAGACCGCTTCGCATGCCGATATTCTAAGCCCTACAGGAGGCAGGAGACAGGAGGCAGGAGACGCTGGCTTGCCCGCCGAAGCCTTGGCGAAGGCGGGAGGGCTGTGCCAGCATCCGCTCCGTGGCGATTACCGGCGTAGCCGGCGTCTGAGGGACGCGAGCTGGACACACACCACGAAGATCTGCATCGCCTGGTCGAGCTCGGCGAGCTCGGGAAACGTCGGCGCCAGCCGGATATTGGCGTCGTTCGGGTCCCGTCGATAGGGGAACGTGGCGCCCGCCGGGGTCAGCTTCACCCCGGCGTCGGCCGCCAGCCCGACGATGTCAGTGGCCAGACCGGGCAACGCGTCGAACGACACGAAGTAGCCACCCCGCGGCGAGGTCCACGACCCCATGCCGGCGCCGTCGAGCGAGGTGGACAGGTGCTGGAGCACCAGCTCGAACCTGGGGCGCAGGATCGCGGCCTGGTTCCGCATGTGCGCCCGGATGCCCTCCAGGTCCCGGAGGAACCGGACGTGACGCAGCTGGTTCACCTTGTCTGGCCCGATGGTGAACACCTGCATCCGCTTCCGGAACTGGCCGAGGGTGGTGGCTGAGGCGGCGATGAACGCGATCCCCGCACCTGCCCGCGTGATCTTCGAGGTCGATCCGAACAGCACGAGACTGTCCTCGGTGCCGTGCCGCCGGCAGGCGTCCATGACGTTGGCCAGCCGGGGCGCATCGTCGTAGAGGTCGTGGGCGGCATAGGCGTTGTCGCACATGATCCGGAAGTGCGGGCTCGCGATCGTGCCGAGCCGGCCGAGCCGGTCGACGGTGGCGTCGGAGTACACCTGTCCACCCGGGTTCGAGTATTTGGGCACGCACCAGATGCCGCGCAGTGAGGGGTCCTCCCGGACACGCGCCTCGACCTCGTCCATCTCGGGGCCGTCATCCCTCATCGGCACGGTGACCATCTCGATCCCGAGGTCCTCGAGTATCGTGAAGTGCCGGTCGTAGCCGGGGACCGGGCACAGGAACCGCACAGTGCCGCCGTCGCGCCAGGCGGTGCCCGGTCCGGCGGGACCGTAGAGCCACGCGTGCAGCAGGTAGAAATACATCAGCGTCAGGCTGCTGTTGCCCCCGGCGATCACCTCCTCGGGGCGGACCCCGAGCAGCGCGGCGCCGAGCGCTCGCGCCTCCGGCAGTCCGTCGATCCCGCCGTAGTTTCTGGTGTCGGTGCCGTCGGCGGTCACGAAGCCGTCCTCGACGGTGTCGAGCCCGTCCGAGAGCGCGAGCTGCGCCGGATTCGGCTTGCCTCGTGTGAGGTCGAGCGCCAGACCGGCGTTGCGAAAGCGCTGATAGGCCGCGTCGAGCTCGCGCTCCCGTGCGAGCAGGTGGTCATGGTCGAGCTGGTCCAGTTGCACGATTTGGTGTCCTGTCAGACGTTGCATGGCGGTCTGTCCACGGGGCGGCGGGACGGTACACCGTTGGCGCAATCCCGCCCCGCGGCGTTGCGCGTTGGTCACACGCTGCCGGTATTATCGTCCATCATGCGATCACGCACGCCTCGGGCTCACCGGCCGTTCGGGCTAGCTTCCGCGTGAACCGGCGCACCGCCTCCGGCGCATGCGGTACGTCCCAGGTGATCAGTTCCCGGGCCCCCGGCCGTCGCAGTGCGACGGCGATCATCGCTGTGTGGACGTCCAACTCGACGTACGTGGTACGCTCCCCCACGACCGGTGCCTTTCGTGTGCGGCTCTGCCACCGCGAGGTGGTACACCGCGATCAACAGACCGCAACGCCCATCACCGGGCCCTAAGTGGTCCCGGTCATCATTAGGGTAACGCACCGAGGGTGGCGAGGCGCCCGGCTGGCAAGGCGCGACGAGGGAGCACATTGGGGGATTTGTGACCGAGGAGCAACGCCGTCCAGGCGGGATGCATCGCCAGCCGAATGCTACCGTAATGATGACCGGGGCCACTTAGGACCTGGGCCGTGGGGGGCGGCA
>JADFPE010000118.1 GCA_022562495.1 Acidobacteriota bacterium | reverse complement strand
GCAGCCTGTCGCCGAGTCCGCGCATCGTCGTGATCCCGGTCTTCGACCCGTTGGTGTACGACGCCGGGCGGCACCAGGGTCGCGTCGACATCCTGGTCACCAATTTCGTGGGCTTCTTTATCGAGAACCTGCAGGGGAACGACGTGGTCGGCCGCATCGTGCCGATGACCGGGCTCGTGCGGACCGGGACGCCGGTGCCCTCGGGGGCCTTCTTGCGGGCCATCCGGCTGGTGCAGTAGACGCGCTCGACACGATCACGCATCACCTGCGTATCTCAGACCAGTGGCCAGACTCTCCGCTCTCGTGACGACCGACGACCCGCAGTTGCGCACCGCTGTCGTGCGAGCGCTGCGATCGAGCGGAGTGCCGCTCGGTCTCGTCGAGGAGCGCGCGTCGATTACCGCCGTGCCGGACGTGGTCGTGGTCGACATCCGTGGTGAGCGGTCCCCGGGCCTGCCGGCGCTCGAGCGGTTGCGGGCCAAATGGCCGGCCGCGTCCATCTTCGCGGTGGCGGACAGCCTCACACCCGACGTCATCCTGCAGGCGATGCGCGCCGGCGCCAACGAGTTCTTTGCCTGGCCGACCGCCGGGGAGAGCTCGTCAGCCTCCATGGAAGACGGGCTCCACGGCGCGCTCGGACGGATCGCCGAGCGCCTGGCGTTGGCGCACGGCGACGACACGTCGGCATCGCGAACCTTCGCGTTCTTTGGCGCGAAGGGCGGCACGGGCACGACGACGCTGGCGGTGAACTGCGGAGCCGAGCTGGCCCGGTTGACCAAGCAACCGACAATCATCATCGACCTCAATCCCTTTCTGGGAGAGGTCGCGCTGTTCCTGGGTGTGCGCCCGCGCTTCACGCTCCTCGATGCGGCCGACAACCTGCATCGGCTCGACACCGAGTTTCTGCGTGAGCTGGTTGCGACACACTCGTCGGGACTCGATATCCTGGCCGGCTCGGACACCGTGGACCGGCCGAATGGGCAGGATACAGGCGCCCTGGAGGAGCTCGTGCAATGGCTTGGGCGCAGCTACGAGTTCGTCGTGATCGACGCCGGGCACCTGACCAACCCCTGCGCGGAGGTGGCGGTGAACACGGCAGACTCGATCTTTCTGGTCGCGAA
The DNA here is from genome assembly GCA_022562495.1 of Acidobacteriota bacterium. Classification (GTDB taxonomy): domain Bacteria; phylum Acidobacteriota; class Vicinamibacteria; order Vicinamibacterales; family UBA8438; genus NP936. The sequence goes on along the minus strand of JADFPE010000118.1, from coordinate 13,143 downwards.
TCCCGATATCCCGTCGATCCGCAACACACAACGCGTCGTGGACCGCATGGAACAGATGGGGGCCGGGACGGACCGGATCCGGATCTTGCTGAACCGAACGTCCGAGCAGCACGTCATCGCACCAAAACAGATTGAGGACGCCCTCGGTCATCCGATTCATCACGCGTTTCCGAGCGACTACGACACCGTCTCTGCGGCACTGAACGCGGGCGTGCCGGTGGCGCTCGGCAGTCGCTCGGTGCTCGCGACACAGTTCGTGCAGTTCACGCGAGAGCTCGCCGGTCTGCCCGCGGCCGTTGAGGACTCCGAGGCCGGCCGACGCCGCGGAGCGTTTCTCGGCATGTTTTGACTCGTGTCGTCGACCTTCGGCGCACCGACACCGATCGCATGATGCCCACGACAACAGCCGGTCCCACGACCCCCGGCGGCGGTGCCCTCACGCGGGAGGACCAGCGCCGCGCGCAGTATCTCGATCTCAAGGCGGAGGTCCACCGCAAGCTGCTGGCTCGTCTCAATCTCGAGACGCTGGCCACGACGGACCGAGCGCGCGCCGAGAGCGAGATCCGGTCATTGACGTCCAGCCTGATCGCAGAGACGCGCGCACCGCTGACGATGGGCGAGCGCGAGGCGATTCTCGGCGACGTGCTGGACGAAGTGTTCGGCTTCGGTCCCCTCGAGCCGCTGCTGCGAGACGAGTCGATCAACGACATCCTGGTCAACACCGCCAGCCAGGTGTATGTCGAACGCGACGGGGTGCTCGAGCGGGTCCCGGCGGTGTTTCAGGACAACCAGCACCTCATGCGGGTCATCGACCGGATCGTCAGCGGTGCCGGGCGACGCATCGATGACAGCACGCCCATGGTCGACGCTCGCCTGCCCGACGGGTCCCGCGTGAACGCGATCATCCCGCCGCTCGCGGTCGATGGGCCGTTGCTCTCGATCCGCCGTTTTCCGGCCAATCGGCTGAAGGCGGAGGATCTGATGACGCGTCAGACCTTGACACCCCAGATGATCGAGTTCCTGAAACATTGCGTGCAGGCTCGGCTCAACTGCCTGGTCAGTGGCGGCACCGGCTCGGGCAAGACGACGCTGCTCAACGTGCTCTCCACCTTCATCCCGGATCGGGAACGGATCGTGACCATCGAGGACGCCGCCGAGCTGCAGTTGAGTCAGGAGCACGTCGTCCGGTTGGAAACGCGTCCGCCCAACGTCGAGGGAAAGGGAGAGATTCGGCAGCGTCAACTCGTGATCAACGCGCTCCGTATGCGGCCCGATCGGATCATCATTGGAGAGGTGCGTGGCGAGGAGGCGCTGGACATGCTGCAGGCCATGAACACCGGGCACGACGGCTCGCTGACCACCGTGCACGCGAACACGCCGCGTGATGCGCTGAGCCGCATCGAGACCATGATCGCGATGGGCAACGTGAACCTGCCGGACAAGGCGATGCGACAGCAGATCGCGTCAGCCATCCAGATCGTGGTGCAGCAGTCCAGGATGAGCGACGGGACTCGGAAGGTGACGGGCATCTCGGAGATCACCGGGATGGAAGGCGACATCATCACGATGCAGGAGATCTTCCGCTTCGACAAGCTGGGGATCTCCGAGCAGGGTGCGGTGGTGGGACGATTCGTCGCGACCGGCGTTCGCCCGAAATGCTGCGACCGTCTTCGTGCCTCCGGCATTGTGCTGCCCGCCGAGATGTTCGAAGGGGTGACGGAGGTCGGTCGATGACGCTCGAAACGCTCGTCGCGTTGGTCTTTCTCTCGTCCACGGCGGCGATCTTCGGACTCTACATCCTGATGGCCGGGAAGGCGAAGGCGGCCTTGCGCCAGCAAGTGGAGGGTCGGCTGCAGGAGATGAGCGGCGTCGCCGAGGTGCACAGCGGCGCCCTGGTCAAGACGACCGTGCCTGGACCGCTGCCGGTGGTCGACCGCATGGCGACCGGGACGGCCATGGGGTCTGCCCTCGAGCGGTGGCTCGAGCAATCTGGTGTCGCGATCAGTCTCAGCGGGCTGCTCGTGGCATCGCTGCTCGGCGCCCTGCTGTTCGGTCTCGTCGCCGGCGTGCTCGTCCGACACCCGTTGGCGATCGGCGCGTGCGCGCTGGTCGGTCTCGTCGTCCCGTCAGCGGTGCTCCGAGGGCGCCGTGTCACGCGGCTTAGGAAGTTCGAAGAGCAGTTTCCCGAAGCGCTCGACCTGATGTCGCGGGCGGTGCGCGCAGGTCACGCCTTCTGCGCGGGTCTCAAGATGATCGGTGACGAGGTGGATGACCCGGTGGGCCAGGAGTTCCGCAAGACCTTCGACGAGCAGAACTTCGGTCTGCCGCTCCAGGACGCGCTCGAGCACCTGGCCGTTCGCGTGCCGTCGCTCGACGTGCGGTTCTTCGTCACGGCCGTGCTCATCCAGCACGACACCGGCGGCAACCTCGCCGAGATTCTCGACAACCTGGCAGAGGTCGTGCGCGAACGATTCAAGATTCGCCGTCAGGTCCAGGTGCACACCGCGCACGGTCGCATGACCGGGTACGTGATGCTCGCGCTGCCGGCGTTCCTCACCATCGCGCTCTCGTTCATCAACCCGGACCACGTGAACCTCCTGTTCCAGGACCGCATGGGGCAGATGATGCTGGTAGGCGCGATCGTCATGCAGACGATCGGGTACCTGTGGATCAGGCAGGTGGTCAAGATCGAGGTGTGACATGACGACACTGTTACCCGTCTTCGCCTTTCTCGTCGGCATGCTTGGTGTGACCGTGCTGGCGTTCATGCTCAGGTCGACCACGGCGGTCGTCATCGGCCAACGCCTGCGAGAGGTGACCAGGTCTCGCCAGCGTTCCGGCGAGACGCGAGCCTCGGCGCGGCCGGCCGTCCAGTTCCTGAGGCGGGTCGGGGAGAAGGTGCCGCGGTCGCCGAACGAGCTCGGCACACTGCGGCTCCGCCTCGTGCACGCCGGGTTCCGGCAACGCGAGAGCCTGTCGATATTCCTCGCCATCCGAGTCGGGTTCGCGCTGCTCACCTTCGGTGTGTTCGCGAGCCCCGTGCTCGTCCGACCCAATCTCCTGTTCGCCCTGGGGGCGCTCGGGATCGGATATGTGTTGCCCGGCATGGTGCTCGCCCGGCTGGCGAAGCGTCGCCAGCACCGGATTCGACTGGCCTTGCCCGATGCGCTCGACCTCCTGGTCGTCAGTGTCGAGGCGGGTCTGGGTCTGGACCAGGCACTGGCGCGGGTCGGTCACGAGCTGCGGGTCGCCTACCCGGACCTGTCGAACGACCTGCGCCTGGTCAACCTCGAGCTGCTTGCGGGCACGGCGCGGCCGGACGCCTTGCGGAACCTCGCGGATCGAACCGGTGTCGACGACCTGAGTGCCCTGGTCGCCATGCTCGTGCAGACCGACAAGTTCGGCACCAGCGTTGCCCGCTCGCTCAGAATCTTCTCCGACACGCTGCGCACCAAGCGCCGGCAACGGGCGGAAGAGGCCGCTGCGAAGACCGGTGTGAAGATGGTGTTTCCGTTGGTCCTGTGTATCTTCCCGGCCATCTGGATCGTGACCATCGGACCGGCCGCCATCCAGTTCGTCAGGGTCCTGTTCCCGATCATCGAAGGGGGGCCGTAGCGTGAGGGCCGTCGGTCTGGCGCCTGCACCACGGGTCATGGCCCGCAATCTCGACAGCGGCCGGGTCGTCGCCACGAGGGTGCACGTCGCCACGACCCGCATCGAACGGGCGATCGGACTGTTGGGGCGGAGCGACTTCCAGCTCGGCGAAGCGATGTGGCTCTCACCCAGCCGAGGCGTCCACACCTGTGGGATGCGGTTCACCATCGATCTCGTGGGGCTCGATGCGGCGGGAACAGTCGTGGATCGCGTGGTCGGCATGAAACCCTGGCGGCTCCGATTGCCGCGACGGAGTGTCGTCGGAGTGCTCGAGTTGCCAGAAGGCAGTCTCGAGCGATCCGACACCCAGCTGGGTCACAGCCTGTCGTTCCAGACGGTCGAGGCACAGGACCGCGAGACACCGACCCGAGGCGAATGATGTCAGTCGCCGCTCGTCCCATGCCGGTCACCACTGCCGTGCCCGAGTCCCCGATGGCGCCAGCGCGACCGACGTGTCTCGCCGAGGTCGGTCTCACCCCGGACAGCGTCGACGCGCTGGTGCTCAAGTGGCTGTACGCAGGGGAGGCCACCGGCACCGATCTGGCCGACCGCGTCCGTCTGCCCTACGCGCTGCTCGAAGGGATCATCGAGCACGCCCGCGTCGAGCGGCTGGTGGAGGTGCGCAGCGCCAGCGGTATGGGAACGGCGGGGTATCGCTACGGGTTGACCGACGGCGGACGCGACCGGGCCGGTCGCTGCTTCGAGGCGTGTGGCTATGTCGGACCCGCGCCGGTGCCGCTCGACCAGTACGTCTCGTATATGGCGCGTCTGTCCGAGACCAGGATCCCGGTCGATCACGCGCGCGTCGCCGCCGGGCTGTCCCCGCTGGTCCTGAGCCGACAGGTGATCGATCAGCTCGGACCCGCCATCAGCGCCAGACGCGCCCTCTTTCTGTATGGGCCTCCGGGCAATGGCAAGAGCGTTATCGGCTCGGGCATCGGTCGCGTGCTGGGAGGAGACCTCTACGTGCCGCACGCCATCGACGTCGACGGACAGATCATCACGCTCTTCGATCCGGTCACCCATGTCCTGGCGCAGGTCGACGAGGAGAGCCGGCTGATTCGGTCGTCGGACGCATCCGACCAGCGGTGGGTGCGCATTGCACGCCCGGTGATCTCCGTCGGGGGTGAATTGACCCTCGACATGCTCGATCTCACGTTCCACCACTCGTCGAGCTATTACGAGGCCCCGGTGCAGCTCAAAGCCAATGGCGGGGTCCTCGTCATCGACGACTTCGGACGCCAACGCGTGCCCGCGCGCGATCTCCTGAACCGCTGGATCGTGCCGCTCGAGGCGCGGGTCGATTATCTGACACTCCACACCGGTCGCAAGTTCGAGGTCCCGTTCGACGTGCTGGTCGTGTTTGCCACGAATCTCGATCCGAGATCGCTCGCCGATGAGGCGTTCCTGCGGCGCATTCCATACAAGATTCTGGCCGAGAACCCCACCTACGACCAGTTCTCCCGCATTTTTGCCCAGATCTGCAGTGGGCACGGCATCGTCTTTGACCCGGCCATGGTCGAGCACCTGCGTCGAGCGCACTATGTCCCGCGTCGCATCGAGATGCGCGGGTGTCATCCGCGCGATCTGATCGATCAGGTCTTGAACCTGTGCCGGTATCAGAACCGCGACCCCGAGATCACCACCGAGCTGCTGGACGTGGCCTGCCGGAGTTATTTCATCGAGGACACGGAGCGCACCGAGCCGGACACGATCTCCTGATGCCGCGTCCGGCCGATGTCCGAGCGGCCGCCACGTCACCTGTCCTCGTCGGTGCGCGGTCGACCTGCGTGAACACGAGTCGGTCCGCGGCCACAAAGTTCAAGAGCCAGCACGAGGCAATCGAGAAGAGCGCGGCGAGCCGGGTGGGGAGGTGGAGGGCGCCGGCGTAGAGGCGCATCAGGATGAGGTTGCCCGCGATCGACACACACCCAGTCGTGAGGTTGAACCGCAGCAACCGTGCCCAGCATCCACGTGTCGCCAGGCGGGTGCGGTCGAGCCAGGTCCAGCGCTCGTGTCACAGGAAGTTGTGGAGCACGGTGGCTTCGACGGCCAATACTGTGGCGATGAGGGAGTGCACCTCGAGGCGGGTCAGCAGCAGCAACAGGCTCAGGTGCACGAAGATGCCCAGGAGTCCCACGGCGCTGAAGGTCATCCATCGCGGCAGGACGGTCGCCACGTCTGCCAGGTGCTTCTCAGGACGCGTCACGAATCCTCCGCACGCCTCCACTCTTTGACAACGGCTCCGCCCGATAGAGTGCCACGGTGTTGCGAGCGGTCGATCTCAACATGGCGACGGTCATCCCGCCGATCGCCACGATGCCGCCGACATCGAAGAGACGATAGGGATGTCCCCACAACACCACCCACGGTGTGAACAGCAGAGAGATGGTGCCGAGGGCGAGTAGTATCCGTGCTCGGTTGGTCCGATCTTCCACATCGAGATACGAAACACCCCGCAGGCGTGTGTGGCGAGGTAGATCTCGGCAGACGTCATCAGATAGGCGACGAGCAGCCCCATCGCGACCAACGGGCTCATGTAGCCCGACAGACCGAGTCCTCCGAGGAGGAAGAACGTGCCAAACAGGTCGACCACGTGATCCACATAGAAGCCGTAGCGCGGGCGTTGCTGGTTCCGTACCCGCGCGAGCGTGCCGTCGAGACTGTCGCCAAACCAGTTGACCGTCAGGCCGACCACCACGAAGAGCAACGCGACCGGAGCGCGACTGGCGGTCCAGTAGGCGAGACCGGCACCCAGCATGGCGATCAGGGCGAGTCCGGTCAGCTGATCAGAGGTCACCCACGCCGGCATCCGTTCTGCCAGCCAGATCAGGGCCCGGCTCTCGCACGGGGCCAGGAGGCTCCCGTGTTGACGGATGTGGAGTTGAGCGAGATTGTCGGACATGTCACGCTCCTTTCTCTTCAGGAATGTGCAGTCGGTGTCCAGATCGGCTCACGGGCGTGGGCAGTCGTCGTTCAGGGACCGGAACCGGGGATAGCCTCACTCGAGGAACGCGCGTGGGATAGATGCGTTGTGGCACCGCAAGGGGCCGCTGGATCTCAGACGAGACTCCTTGAACAGCGTTTATCGCGACAATTGAGTGAAGGTTTGACCGTGTTTTTTCTCTCTCACCATTCAAGGAGTCTAGCCCCCGCGTAGCGGGGCTGTGAGAAGAGTTCGGCTAGCGAGGCGGAGCCTCGCTAGTCCGGTGGATCAGCCGGCATCCGCTCGAGCCCCACGAGCCTCCACCCCTGGGCGGTGCGTCTGAAGTATGTCTGAATCGGCACACTCCACGAAGCATTCGGCGCCTCGACCGCGGAGAGGTCGACACGGATGAACGCTCCGACGGCCGCGGGCAGTCGGGAGGGCGATGGCATGCGGCCTGTCGCGGACGCGGTCGGGTCCCCGATGGGCGTGGACGCGCGTGTGGCGTTGTCGAACAGGTACCACTCGCCGCGGTAGCCCTGGCCTGGCGCCGCGGCCACCCCGGCCTCGACGGCCGCATTGCCGAACGTCAGGACGCCGTCCCGATCGAGCGCGACGTCCACGATCGGATTGATCGCCGGAAGATACGCCTCGGCGATACGATCCCGTCGCGCGATGAGCACATCGGCGAGATGCTGCGCCGCAGCCGGGTCGCTGTACTCTCCGGCTTGGACCAGCCCACGGATGAGCGCGTCGGAGAACGCCATGACGCGCCGGGCGGCCCAGAAGGTGTCGTCCGCCCGGGCGTTGAGGATCGCCGTGGTGGGCACCCTCGGCTTCCAGGTCTCCGGGTCGAATCTCGTGCCCTCGAACCGGCCGATCGAACGGCTCTCGACGTAGGGCACCCTCTGCCAGCCCCGTTGATAAAGCCCGAAGCTCACGAGCCGTTTCCACGTTGCGCTGCCTTCATAGAGATACTCGTACCCCTCGTCCCACTCGCGGGGGCCCAGGGCACCTGTTCCGAACGTGGACCCGACATCCTGGAGATAGTGTCGGACGAGTTGGAGTCCGCCCTTGCTCACGAGCACGTCGAGCGTGTTCCCGGCCTTCATGTCGACCAGGTTCAGCCACGCGCCAAACACCTTCAGCGCACGGAGCTCGCGCCGATGCTCGTGCGGGATGATGTCGTTGGGGTCGTCCGGCCGGGTCCCGTAGTACCGGAAGCCTTCCAAGGTATTCTCCACGTCGCGGCTGGCCAGCGCGCGATACGCGCCGTTTGCCTGTCGCGCCGCGCGCTTGAACACCTTGGCCAGATCGTCGAGGTCGAGCTGTCGGATCGCACCCGACGGCGTTTCGGTGTCCGCGCCGGGATCGATCTCGAGGGTCTCGAACCGGATCTCGGTCAGGTGGTACTCCATCTGAAAGTAGCCGAGCGCATGAAAGATACGGTTGGCCACCATCGAGGCACCGCTGGCGGCATCGTCGAAACCGGGCGCGTCGAACTGGATGTGCCAGATGACGTCCGCCGAGTCTCGCGCGACGAACCCCGGGGCGACCCCGGCCGGTTTGGCCCGGGTCACCGTCATCGGTCCCGGCGCCGGGCCCGGGTGCGTCACAGGTCCACGCAGGGCTTCTTCAAGCGAGAGCGGTCGGGCGAGGATGCGGTTCGTGAACCAGTTCGAATCCGGAACCTCGTCGATCGTGTTCACGTTCTGGGCGCGAATGCGGCGCGTGTCGCCCGGTGTTGCGAAGAGGTTCTGGATCAGGTCGTAGGCCAGGATGTTGTCTCGCTCCTGGACATTCGACGCGTCCTGGGTCTCTGGCTCCCTTGGCAGCGGGTCATCATCGTAGAACTTGGGGCCGATCTGGGCGAGCGCCGCCGGCACCGCGATCACGACAAGCGTGAGGACGCCGGCGACGAGCACGCGCTGACCGAGTGTCATCGAACCTCCTAGAACGCCGCAGCAGTCCCGACCACGATACGCACCCCTTCGGCGCCGCGCGCCAACTCAAGCCGGAGCGCAGTCATGGTCGGGGAGTGGAAACGCATGCCGATGCCGTAGTCCGTCTTCATGTCGCCGAGCGTGAGGCCACGCAAACTCGGGGCGACCGTGCCGGCATCGTAGAAGAGTGCCATATCCAGGGCGAGGCGATTGGGAAACCAGCGTAACTCACCGGTCATCAGCGCCGTGTGTCGGTCGCGGAAGCGTCCGGTCTCGTACGCGCGAAGGCTCGTGCCGTCCCCGAGCGTTGGCATCAGGAAGAAGGGCACCACGTCAGACTTCCGGACAATCGACTCGGCGCGGGCCCGAAGCGACACGACCCAGGTCTCTCGCAGAATCGGGATGTGTTGCACGATCTCGGTGCGGGCGAAACCGAAGGTGTCGCCGTCCCTACCAAGAGGATTGAATTGCTCATACGCGACCCGATAGAGACCGCCGCGCCGGCTGTACCCAGGAGTGTCCAACCAATAGACGGTGGCGGACAGCTCTCCGCGCAAATACAAGCCTGTTTCACCAAGCAGCGGCACCGTCTGCGGCGTGAACCGCTCCTCGATCGACGGGCTGGAACCCAGGCCGGCCGTCTGCGTGTAGTCGTCCAGCCCACCGTCCAGACGCAGTCTGAGCCAGTCGACCAGGCGTAGCTCGGCGCCGCCCACCACGTAGGCCCGGTTCAAGCGGAAGTTCGTCTCGGCATCCCGATCGGAGTCGATGCCGAGCCCGAAGAAGGGGATCTTGGTCGCGTCCAACCAGCCGACGGAGCCGTCCAGGAACACCCGCCCTCCCAAGTGACCTGGGGTGCTCCCGGTGATCTGGATCTTCTTGTAGCCCCGTATCGAGTACAGCGCGCCCACGTCGACGAACGAGTCGTAGCCGATGTAGTGCCGGTACCCACCCCCGAAGGTGAACCCACCGGTCGGGTACACGCTGCCGAATGCTGGGTGCCAGCCGCGCGGCGCTCCGGAGAACCAGCCCTCGAGTCCGTCGAAGAACCTCTCTACCCGGTTCGGTGTGTAGGGTTCAGCGGCGCGGGCCTTGTCCGCCTGCCGCTGCGCGATCTCCTCCGCCCGCGTCTGCGCCCAGGCCGGCGCCGTGAAGAAGAGGTACAGCGCCAGGATGCAGCCCACCCGTGCGATGTGACGCCCCATGGACTCAGGCCCTTCGCCGTGCACGGGCAGCCAGCGCAGGCCCACCCGCACGTCCGAAGCGCCGGCACCAGCCGTGGCCGCGATCCGCAGCGAGGAGATACTATGTTACGTCCTGGGGCCCGTCAAACGATTTCCGGCCCGATCTAGCGGTCTCGTCACCGACCGGGCGGCTACGGCAGATATCGGCGCCGCCGAAGTGCCGGACACCTGCTAGGCCTCAGATCACGGGTTCTTTCAGGCCTTGGACGCGCCGGTCTTGCGCGGACCGCGCGGTCGCGGTGTCCCGGTCCGGCTGCGCCCGAACGCGGCTCGGGTCGTGGCCGGCTCGAAGATGAGGAAGGACAGGACGCTGCCGATGCCGACCCCGATGATCACCATCGCCCACACCGCGTGGTCCTCGGCGATCACCGCCGTCGCCGACAGCAGCAGCAGCACGAAGAGCCCATCCGCTCCTCGGATCCACCGAGAGGCCTGCGCCCGCTGGGCGCGGATCTCGGCGGGGTTGAACTGCTGCGTGAACCAGAGGTGGAACCGGAGGTTGGCCGCGACCGGAACGGTCGCCAGCGTCGCAAAGAACAACAGCGACCCCCAGGGCACCGGCGCCCACTCCCGTACCCTCCAGAGCGGGTACAGCATCACGTAGTAGAGCAGTCCCACCACGCCCTGATGGAACTGCCACCACCACAACGGGTTCGACCCTGGCGCGCTCTTGGTGGCATCGGCCCCACCCGCCGCTCTGGCGCTCGGCGGTCGCGCCGTAGATTCAGCCAGGTCCCGCCGAACCTGCTCGAGCTCGTCGAGGAGCCCGCGCGTCGCGTCGTAGCGCTGGTTCTGATTCTTCTGCAGGCACTGGCGGATGATCCGGTCAAGGGCCGGTGGGCAGGCCGGGGCGAGCTGCGCGAGGTCTGGCGGTTCCACCTCGATCACACGGGCGATCGTCGACCCTTGCCCCGAGCCGGTACACGGATGGAGGCCTGAGGTCAGCGCGAACAGCAAGACGCCGAAGGCGAAAATATCGGCGCGGAAATCGACGTCCGCGCCCCGGATCTGCTCCGGTGACATGTACCCGGGCGTCCCCAGGACCGCTCCGGGCTCGGTGAGCCGTGTCGTCGACGCGCCAGGGCCGAGCTGTGGACCCTTGAAGCGGGCGAGGCCGAAATCCAGGATCTTGATGCCGCCGTCGAGGGTGCGGATCACGTTCTCCGGCTTCAGGTCCCGATGCACGACGTCGTGTTCATGCGCGGCCGTAAGGGCGCGGGCAATCTCGACCGCCGTGTTCAGGACGGCTCCGGGGGACAGCGGTCCGTTGGCCAGTTCCTTCCGCAAGGTTTCGCCGCGGACGTACTCGGAGACGATGTAGAGGTTGTCGTCGAACTCCTCGAGCGCGAATACCGTGGCGATTCCCGGATGCGACAGCGCCGCGGCCGCTCTGGGCTCTCGTCGGAGGCGCCGCCGGCGCTGTTCGTCACGCGTAAACTCCTGGGTCAGCGCCTTGATGGCCACCAATCGCCCCAGCCGGGTATCCTCGGCGAGATACACCACGCCCATCCCGAGACTGTCAGGCGCCTAGTCTCAGCCTGGCCTCGCGGCCTCTTTCGTGCGGACAGATCCCGTTCTGACGCGCCCCAAGCTGTCTCCGATGCGACGAGACTATCGCGTAGCCGCCCGGCGACGCAAGGCCGCGGCAGCGGTGACCCTGCTGACCCGGTGAGCCGTTTCGACGGCCGTTCTCACATTCCCAAGGTGAGCGACATCAAGAAGGAGGACAGCGATGACATCACCTCGGAGATCACCTCGGAGATCATCGCGTCGCGTCGTGCTGCTTGGACTCGTTTCCTTGCTGACTGGCATCGTGGTCCACGCCCAGGTGGTGGGTGCCGCAGATACCATGGGTCGTGGTCTGGAGTGTTCAGGCATTGCGTCAGGCTACGGCTGGTTCCAGGACGGTGGCGGCCTGGTTCCAGACGCCCTGTGGGGGGTCATGATCGCCCATTTTCCCAGCACGCACCTTGGTACGGCATTCACGTTCGAGCAGAACATCCGCCTGCCCTCGGTCCGCAACCTCGGGGGCGACCTCGTCGTGCAGTGTCCCAAGCAGGATGCGAAGGGACTGATTCCCTTCGCGCATGTCGGCGGAGGGGCCGTCCTCTTTGGGCCGTCCGACGTGGAGCCCATGCTGTCATTTGGCGGCGGCATCAAGCAGTACGTCACCGACCGCGTTGGCGTCCGGTTCGGGGTGCAAGACCGGATGTCCGTGCGCTATCCGAGTGCGCACCTCATCAGCTTCTACGGTGGGGCCGTGGTGCGATTCTAGCGAAGCTCCGTCTCAAACCGTCGGAATCATCTGACATGGCAGCGCGGCTCCGTATCGCTAGGCAGCTTTTCTCACAGCCCCGCTACGCGCGGGCTAGCCGTGCCGTGCCGGCGAAATGTGACCGATTCGTACTCACTGATCAAGCACGGCTAGCGGGGTTGGTCAATGCGAAGACCGTCTTGACAGACAAGGCCGCGGACGAGCAGTATGGAGCCTCATCCGTCAGGAAAATCCGCTCCGGCTCGCGGCCTCAACGAGGCCCGTGGGAGAAATGGAGACCATCCAGCCGTCGCGTGCCGGGAGGCGCAAGCGGGGGTCGTGTGGAGGAAGCTGAAGATCCGCACGCTTGCGGCGCTGACACTCGTCGTCGCCGTTGTCACCATGGGCGTTCCGCTACCCGTGAACGCCGCAGAGGAACAGGAGCAACAGTCGGGGCACCTGGTGTCGGTGCAGGAGCTGCACGACACCCTGGCGGCCCGGGCGGCCGAGCGGGTTCGGAACACCGAGGAGGTGCGGACGTTGCTGCGCCAGGATCTGGTGCAGCAACAGGTGGGTCACCTGGCCAGCCTCGAGCAGATCGAGCAGGCGATCCCGAGGCTCGACGACGAGACGCTGTGGCAACTGGCTAAGGACAGTCGCCACACCAACGACCAGATCGAGGCCGGCATCTCGACTGCGGCCGTGCTGATCATTGCGGCCGCTGTTGTTGTGCTGGTGGTGTTCCACATTCTGGAATTCAATGTCGGTGTGCTGATCAAGGGGGGCTAGTCAAGTCGTGTTGGCGACCTTGGCTGGTGTGAGGAGCCAAGAACATGCGTCTGCCTGCCCTGTTTTTCCGCTCGGCCGTGGCGGTACCGCCACAGCTCCTGGGGGGCCGCTCATGAGGACACGTGCTGCCAAGGGTTCAACCAAGCCGGCGAGCTCGCTCGTCGCGCTGCTGACGGTCGTGGCCTGTACGGCTGCAGGGTGGCTCTCCGCGGTCGCGGTCGTGAACGCGGCGGAGCTGAAGGCGAAGACCCTCGATGCGTGGAAACGGTATGTGACGGTGACCGAAGCCTGCATGCAGACCGAGCTCGACGGGGAGGCACCGTTTTTTGGGTC
>JADFPE010000117.1 GCA_022562495.1 Acidobacteriota bacterium | reverse complement strand
TCGAGATCAACGCCGAGGCATGAGTCGCCAAGCAGGGCGCCCCCCCTTCATGTAGCCTCGCGTCCCGCCCTTTTTCTTGACGCAGCGCGGCAATCCATGTACAGTATGCCGCATAGCGGCAATAATGCCGCATCGCGCTAACACCGACGTCGAATGCCGAGAACCATCAAACGCTACGAGAGCCGCAAGCTCTACGACAGTGCGGAGAGCCGCTACGTCTCGCTGCAGGAAGTTGCCGCGTGGATCCGCGACGGGCAGGAGATCGAGGTCATCGACAACGCGACGGACGAAGTGGTCACCAGTCAGACCCTGGCTCAGATCATTCTCGACGAAGGACGGAGCGGGCGCGGACGGTTGTCGCCAGAGCTGTTGCACGATCTGGTGCGGGCCAGCGGCGAAAAGATTTCAAACGGCGTCACCCAGGTACAGAAGGGACTGCACCGCCTCGTGCGGGCCTCCTTCGACCGCCTGGGCCCGGTGAAGGAGGCGCGTGCGGAGATGCGCGCCCTGCGTCAGCGACTCGACCTGCTCGAGAAAACCCTGACGAATCTCGAGGCAGGACGCGAGACGAAGCCGGGCGGACCTCGAGACGAGCAGAACGCCAACACGGAGGAGGCCTGATCATGGGTGCGAACGTAGAGACAGAGCCGGGCGCCACAGCCGACACCGAACCTGGGCCGAGCGCCCTCAAAAAGCTCTACCTGGCCATGCTGGGGGGCGGCATCGTGATCCTCGAGGAGAGTGGCAAGCTGTTCGAGTACCTGGTCGAGCGCGGTACGCCCCTCGAAGAGCCGGTGCGCCAGCATGTCGCCACCGCCCGCGAGACGATCGACCGCGCCGTGGACCGCGTGGTGAGCCGCCACACGGATCCGAAAGGGGTGGAGATCGCCGAGCTCTCGAAGGCGGCGGATCGCCTCCAGGAGCGGATGGATCGGCTGTAGCACGCGACACCTGATCCTGCCAATCGCCCGTCGTACCGGGAAAGTAGGTGCCTCAACGATGACCATGCAGCAGTTCTTGACGATCACCGCCTCGACGCCGCCGCCAGCGCTGCGCCAGGCCATGGCCGCCGCGCTGGCCGTCGAACCAGCCCACCGACAGGAAGCCTATCCCCGCTTCTACGATCGGGTGCTCGACGCGCTGGGCCTGGCTGGCCAGCCGGACTCCGGGGCGTCGTCGTTCCAGGCTCGGCGCCGCGAGCTGGCTGCCTGAGCACCCGCACCTGCACCTCACCATGCCACCGTCGGCAAGCCTGGCGTTGACCGCATAGACGGCGCTGTCACCTCACGGTCTGCACGCGCAGGCTGCGTCGCCCGTCGAGTCGACATCGACCCCTTCCTGGACCGACGGAGTGCCGGTTCAGCGAGGTGAATCAGCGCTGGTGCGTCATGCGGTGGACATTTGATTCTTGCGCCCCTATTCTGTGCCTGACTCCAAAGTACGAGACAGTTGAGTGCTCGACGTGTACACACCCAAGGAAACTCTCATGAACAGGTCGCACCTCAGAGTCCTGCTCTCCATCTCGGCGTTGGTCGTGTCGTTTTCGACCACCGCCCGTGCGGTCGAAGAACCGGTTCAACTGACTTCCGGACAGGTGTCCGGTGTAGAGCTGGACGGCGACGTGACCGTGTTTCGAGGCATCCCGTTTGCCGCTCCACCGGTTGGCGATCTGCGGTGGAAGGCGCCACAGCCTCCCATCCCCTGGCGGGGTGTGAGAGTGGCGGACACTTTTGGTGCCGCCTGCATGCAGCGCGGTCGACAACTGATGAGCGAAGACTGCCTGTACTTGAACGTGTGGACCACGGCCGACTCCGACCAGGACGCGCTACCCGTGATGGTGTGGATTCATGGTGGCGGTTGGACCTTTGGCACAAGTAGTAGTGCCAACTACGATGGTGTTGGCTTCGCCGACAAAGGCGTGGTGCTGGTGTCGGTCAACTACCGCATGAGCGCCTTTGGCTTCATGGCGCATCCCGCGCTGTCTGCCGAGTCGACACGTGGCGTCTCGGGCAACTACGGCATCCTGGACCATATCGCCGCACTGGAATGGGTGCGCGACAACATCCGCGGCTTTGGTGGCGATCCCGACAACGTCACCATCTTCGGTGAGTCGGCGGGCGGCGCCAGCATCTACGCGCTGCTCGCCACGCCTCTGGCGACCGGCCTCTTTCATCGGGCCATCTCAGAGAGCACGTGGATTACGGGGACCAATCTGACTCACCTCACACGCCACAACGGCTTTTCCGACAGCGCCGAAGCGAGAGGTCAGCAGGCGATCGCCGACACGCTCACCGAGCTGGGCCGATCCACAGATGGCGACCTGCTGGCGACGATGCGAGCGATGTCGGCCGACGACGTCATCAGCATGCGTTTCGGCGTCTCGCTGGCCGAGGACGGCTGGGTGTTACCGAAGTCACCAGATGAGATTTTCAGCGACGGCTCTCACAACGTCGTCCCCCTGCTCGCCGGTGTGAACGACGGCGAAGGTCTGTTTTTTGTCAGGCCCGACCGCACCTTCTCCACACTGGAGGAACAGAAACAAGCGCGGCTGGAGGAATGGGGTGAGCATGGACAGGGCCTCGCCGCCTACTACCTTGCAAAGACGACGGAAGAGATCTTCACCACCGAAGTCGACTACAGCACCGATTCCCTGTTTGCGCGGCCGAACCGACAGATTCTCACCGCGATGGCGAGCACATCGGCTGACACCTTCATGTATCTGTTTACGAGAAATCTGCGTGACCCCACCCAGCGGGCACCCCACGCCATGGAACTGAGTTATGTGTTTCAGACATTGCCCGATCAGGCCACCGAGGTGGACTGGAGAATCTCCGAGTTGATCAGCGACTACTGGGTGCAGTTCGCCACCACCGGCAACCCCAATCGCGAAGGCCTGCCGCAGTGGCCCACCTATGACGCGGACCGCCAGCAGCATCAGATCATTGGCGTGGACGTGGGTCAGGGCTCGAGCTTTCGACGCAAGGAGCTGGACGAGCTGGATCGCTATATCCAGGCGACCCACAACAGCGCGCGGCACTAGCGGCTACCTGACATCTCCTGCCGTGGCGGCACGGTCCAGGCGAACACGGCACCCGCGAGGTCTCACCATGTGGTCAATGCTGACACGGCACATCCTGTCCGGGGTCACTGCGAGCCTGGCGGTCACGCTTGCGGCGGCGGCTCCTGCCACCGCGCAAACAGCACCCCGCGGTGCGGCGCACCGAGAGTTCGCACTGGCCGGACAGGTGACCTCGACGGCGGACGGCCCGATGGAAGGGGTCGTCGTCACCGCGAAGCGACACGGCTCGACCATCGCGACGAGCGTGATCAGCGATGCTGACGGCCGGTATCGCTTTCCCGCCCACAAGCTGCAAGCGGGTCCGCATGCGCTCAGCATCCGCGCGGTCGGCTACGACCTGGACGGTCCGCGCGCCGTGGACGTTGGGGCGTCAGGCACGACGACGGTCGATCTGACCCTGCGCCCGACCCTCGATGTCGAAGCGCAGCTGACCAACGCCGAGTGGCTCGAGAGCATCCCCGGGACAGAGCAGCAGAAAAGACTGTTCGAGTCCTGCGTGCGCTGCCACACCATCGACCGCGTCATGCGGTCGCGGTACGACGCCGAGGCATGGCTGCCGGTCCTGGAGCGGATGGACGGCTATGTGACGTCGGCGTTTCCCGGCAATCCGCAGCGACTTCCCGCGGGCCGGGTCACGCCCTTTGCCGAGCGGAGCGAGCGGCGGCAAGCTGCCCGGCGTCGGCAGGCCGACTATCTGGCCAGCATCAATCTGAGCTCCGGCACGCGGGGGTATGCCCTCACAACGTTCCCCCGGCCGAGGGGCCGGTCCACGCGGGTCATCATCACGGAGTACGACCTGCCGGACAAGTCGAGAGCGCCGCACGACGCGGAAGTCGGTCCGGACGGCATGGTCTGGTACGCCGACTTCGGGCAGCAGTACCTGGGACGGCTCGACCCACGGACCGGTGAGGTCACCGAATACCAGGTGCCCGAGGCGAGACCCGGCAACCCGACCGGCATCCTGGCGCTACGGTTGGACAAAGATGGCAACCCCTGGGGCGGCAACATGTTCCAGGGATCCATCTTCAAGTTTGACCGCCGCACCGAGACGTTCCAGGTGTGGAAGGTGCCCGACGAGCTGGAGCAGCCGAGAGGATCGCACGGGACCCGCATCTTGCAAGTGAATCACGCGGCGCCCGAGAGCTCCCATGTGGACGGCAAGGTGTGGCTGCAGAACCGGTCGATCGCCGGCGTGCACCGTCTGGACCTGGCGACCGGCGAGTTCGAAACGTTCGAGCCGTTTCTCGACTCGACGCGCCGGTCACACAACCTCTACGGGATCAGTCCGGACTCGCAGAACAACTTGTGGTTCATGGACTTCGCGAACGAGCACATCGGACGCATCGATGCCCGGACCGGGGACATCACCCTGTATGAGACACCCACCCTCGGGTCCCGCCCACGCCGCGGGACGGTCGACTCGCACGACCGCGTCTGGTACGCCGGATTCGGTGCGAGCGTGATCGGGATGTTCGACCCCCGGACCGAGGAGTTCCAGGAGTGGCGGCCGCCCACACCGCGCACCAAACCGTACGATGTCGCCGTCGACAGGAACGGCGACGTCTGGACCGGCTCGATGTTCACCGACCGGGTGGTCCGGCTCATTCCGGACACCGGCGAGTTCATCGAGTATCTGCTGCCCCGGAAGGGTGTGAACATTCGACGGGTGTTCGTGGACGACGCGACCACACCGGTCACGTTCTGGATCGGCAGCAACCACGGGGCCTCGATCATCGCGCTCCAGGCCTTGGACTGATCCCGGCTCCCCTGACGGTTCCCTTACACGCCCGACAACAGCGGCAGATGACCCGTGCTGTCGCCGAACGTCTCCACGTGCACGCCAAATTTCTCCACGAGGCTCAACGACAGGTTCGCCAGCGGGGTGCCCTTCGGATACACGAGGTGACGATTCCCCGTGAGCCCGTTCTCTGGCCCGCCGATGACGACGACCGGCACGCTGTAGTTGTTGTGCGTGTTGCCGTCGCTCATGCCGCTGCCGTAGAGAATGACCGTGTGATCCAGCAGCGTGCCGTCGCCGTCGGAAATCGACTCCAGCTTGGTCAGGTAGTACGCGAGGGTCTCCACGTGATAGGTGTTCAGCGTCGAGAAGTCCTTCATCTTGTCCGGATTGTTGCCATGGTGCGACATCGAGTGGTGCACCTCGGGCAGTCCAATCTCGGTGTACGAGCGATTGATGTTTTCTCGCGCCATCATGAACGACGTGACGCGGGTGATATCCGCCTGGAACGCCAGCACCTGCAGGTCGAACATCAGCTCGGCGTAGGCCTTGAACGTCTCCGGCACGCCGACCGGACGATCCGGGATCTCGAAATCGCTGTTGGACGACTCGGCCGTCGCGATCCGCTGCTCCACGTCGCGAATCGCACCGAGATACTCACCGAGCTTGGCGCGGTCGTGCCCGCCGAGCGTGCTCGAGAGCGTCGCGATCTCGCGCGACAGGCCGTCGAGAATGCTGCGGTCTTCCCGGACTCGAGCCAGACGCTCTTCGGGGGTGTCCCCGCCGCCGAACAGCCGCTCGAACACGAATCGTGGATTGGTCTCCGCCGGCAGCGGCATCGTCGGCGTCTTCCACGACATCGAGTTCATGTAGGCGCAGGCGTAGCCGTGGTCGCAGGCGCCGACGACGTCGTTGCGGTCCACCGAGACTTCCAGCGAGGACAGCTTCGAATCGCGGCAGATGCGCGCGGCAATCATCTGATCGATCGTCGTGCCCGCCTGCACGTCCGCGCCTTCGGTCTGCTTCGGATGCACCGCACTCATGAACGCCGGCGCGGCGCGTGGATGCTGACCGCCGGAGTCACCCTGGTCGGTCGCCGGGAAGTTGTCCAGCCCGGTGAAGACGAGCGTCCGATGCCGGAACGGCTCGAGCGGTGTCAGGGTCGGCGAGAGCTCGAACCCCACGCCTTCGGTGGGCGGCGTCCAATCGAACATGTTGGCGCCGTTCCCGACATAGACCGCCGTGAACCGAGGCGCCCCCGGGGCCCTGGCCGACAGCGCGGGCACCATCGCGTCGAGGAACGGCAACGCCAGGGTTGCGCCCATGCCGCGAAGGAACGTCCGGCGGGGTAGCGCCAACTTTGTGATCACCATGGAAAATCCTCCCACTTCGAACAGGCCCGATAGTCAGGCCGCCATACCGTCGGTGACGCCTCGGCGCGCACGTGCGCGCCCGCGAGAAAGCGGAGCGGGGCTTTGGGCCCCCGCGAGCGACCGAGCCGGGGTGTGGGGCGGAGCCCCACGTAAGTCAACGCCCCATCCGCATCTGAAACGGCACGCTCGCGACAATTCCCTGGATTAGCGCGACGAAACGGTGGTTCTCGCCCGCGGCCTCTCGCTTGATCTGACGCACCGCAGGCGCATCGGTCGCGTCCAGCCCTCTCCCGAGTGCGTAGGTCAACAGCCTCTCGGTCACCGTCGTCACGAAGTCGTCCGAGCGGCTCAACAGCACCGCGCGGAGCTGGGTCGGGCCGTCGAACGTCGTGCCGTCGGGCAACTCTGCCGACGCGTCGATCGGCAGGCCGGACGCATACACGTCTCTCCATTCCCCGATCGCGTCGAAATTTTCGAGCGCGAAGCCCAGCTGATCCATCTGCGCATGGCAGCTCGCACAGACCGGATTGGCCCGGTGCGCCGCCAGCTGCTCGCGCATCGGCCGCACCTTCCGCGGGTCCCGATCCTCGTCGAGGTCCGGCACGTTGGGCGGCGGCGGCGGCGGCGGCGCCCCCAGAATGTTGTCCAGAATCCACTTGCCGCGAATGACCGGCGACGTCCGATTCGCGCGCGAGGTGCCGGTCAGTATCGAGCCCTGGCCCAGCAGCCCGCGGCGCACGCTGTCGGCCGGGAGCGACACGCGTCTGAATCGTTCGCCGTACACGCCGCCAATGCCGTAGTGGGTGGCCAGCCGCTCGTTCAGGAACGTGTAGTCGGCATCCAGCAGGTCGATCACGCTACGATTCTCGCGGATGATGCTTTCGAAGAACAGCGTCGTCTCGCGCTCGAACGCGGTGCGCAGATTGTCGTCGAAGTGGAACAGCAGCTCCGGACTCGGCTGCAACCCTGCCACATTGCGGATGTGCAGCCATTGGCCGGCGAAGTTGTCGACCAGTGCTTGCGAGCGCGGGTCCGCAAGCAGGCGCCGCACCTGCTGCTGCAGCACCTCTGACCTGTGCAGCGTCTGCCGCACGGCCACATCCACCAGCTCGTCGTCCGGGATGCTGCTCCACAGGAAGAACGAGAGGCGCGAGGCCAGCTCGAGATCCGAGATGCGATACGGCGTGTTGGGCGCAACGGACGCCGGCTGATCCTCGAACCGGAACAGGAAGTTCGGGCTGACGAGAATGCCGCGCACCGCCAGCTCGATGCCCGACTCGAACCCGCCCGTGCTCGCGCCCTCGCGATACAGGGCCAGCGGAACCTCGAGATCGGCGTCGCTCACCGGGCGCCGATAGGCCCGCCGCGCGAGCGCCGAGATGATCGTGGTGGCGCAGGTCGCCTCATCCTCCTCGGCAGCCGATGCCGGCGTGCAGACGAACAGCGTGCGGCGGCTGGGCGACTCGCCGATGGACGCGGTCTCCGGTTGCGGGCCGGTAATCGTCACACTGGAAATCGCCGGCTCACCGTTGCCGGCTCGATACGGATCGCGACGCAGGTCCGGGTCGAACAGATCTTCGACGTAGGCCGAGGTCTTTGCGGCAAAGTACACCTGCACCAGATGCGAGCCGGCCTTCACCGGCACGCGGAACCGCAGGCGCTCCAGGACCTGCTTGTGCCGCTCGTCTCCGCGCACACCCTCGAAGTCAGGTCCGCCCACCGTGCCGGTCCAGACCCTGACGTCGTCGAGGCTGACATCGAGCTGATGCGGCTCACGGGTGATACCCCGAAATCCCCCTTCGACGCCCCCCTCTGTCGGCCGCATTTCGAAGAGGTAGTCGCCGTCGGTCGGGAAGTAGTAGCGGAAGGTGGTGCCGCCGCGCGACCCGAACGGCAGATCGTCGCTGACGCGCGTGCCCTGATTGCGGTCGGTCGGCACGAAGATCGTCTCTGGCATTGGCGATCCCCGCGGCCGTCCAAGCGCCAGCTGACTGATCTTCGCGGCCGCGCCCAGATACCGCTCCGTCAACGCCGACGACAGCATGAGAGCATCGGCGTTGTTGTCGAACCCATACGCCGCGTTGTCTGCGGGCAGCAACGACGTCTCGATGTCGATCGCGAGCAGGTCGCGCACGGCGTTGCGATACTCAGTGCGGTTCAGGCGATGCAGCGTGGGCCGACCGGGGTTGGGATGCTCGAGCGCCGCACGGTCGAGCTGGGTCTCGAGCCAGGTCGCGACGCGGTTCGACACGGCCGTGTCGGGCCGCCGCCGTCCGGCGGGCGGCATCGCGCCGGTCCGAAGCTTGCGCACGACCTGTTCCCACACGTCCGGGCGTTCGCCCACCTGCGCCAGATCCAGCGTGTCGAGCGCCAGGCCGCCCACCCTCGCGCGCTGGTTGTGGCAGGTGATGCAGTACTGCTGCAACATGGCGCCCAGCGCCGGGTCGGCCGCCACCGCGCTCGGGACGGGCGCCTGCGGTGGGACGGCGCGGCTCGCCTGCGGCGCCGCCCCTGTCACCTGCACGTCGGACGTGATGGCGACGACGACGCACGCCGTGCCAATGACCAGCGCCGCGCGACGGGTCATTACCTGAGTGCCTCCTCCGGGATCGCCGCCGCGCACGGAGCCGGACACGGGATGTCCTGTGCCCCCAGTGCCCGCAGCAGCACCGCCGTGTGTGGCTGCGCGGCAAACGAATTGCCGTATTCCACTCCGTCCGCGACCCTCAAGGGCGTGCGTCCATCCACGGCCACCACGTCGAGCTCGGCGCCCTGGTCGAACAGATACTGGACAACGCTGTTGGCGCCGCGATACGCCGCCGCGTGCATCGCCGTCTCGCCGACGTCGCTGATGACATTGACGTCGGCGCCCAGCTCTTCCACGAGCAGCGTGACCGCCTCGAGCACCTGCGCTTCGCTGGCGCGTTCCTGGTTCGACGCCCAGGAGATGCCCGCCGCCGCCATCAGCGGCGTGATGTTGTCGACGGTGTTCATCGTCGGGTCGGCCCCATGGTCGAGCAGCAGGCGCATCACCTCGACATCGGCCACCTTCGCCGCGAACAGAAACGCGGTGGCGCCGGTCATGTGCCGGCGATACCGCGCGCCCGACCATCGGGGCTCTTCCTGCGTGTTCCGGCCGTTGACGTCGGCGCCGTGCGCCAGCAGCGATGTGATGACGCGCAGCCGGTCGAGGTTCACGACGATGAACTGATCGCTGACGTGCCAGTTCGCCACATGCACGGCGGCCTGCAGCGGCTTGCCGAAGATATTGCCCCTCGCCACGCCCTCGGACTCACGCTCGCTGTAACCGAGCGTCCTGAACCTCAGCGGCATCGGCGCAGCGCGCACGCCCTGCACCGTCAGCCGCGTCGATCCGCCCTCGACGTTCGGGTCCGCTCCCTGTTCGAGCAGCAGATCCACGAGATCTTCGTGCCCGTTGACGACCGCCACCAGCAACGGGGTCGCGCCGTCAGGCCGTTGCTCGTTCACGTCGGATCCGGCCGCGAGCAGGGCGCGGACGGCGTGCAGGCTCCCCTTCCGCGCGGCAAACCAGAGCGGCGTCGCCCCGCTGCCTGAGCGCGCGCGGATGTCGGCACCGTGTGCGACGAGCGTCTGCACGACCGGGACGTGCCCTTCGGCCGCCGCCCACATGAGCGCCGACTGTCCGTTCCAGGTTTCCTGCGCGTTGGTGTCGGCGCCGGCCCGCAGCAGCACCGTCACCGCGTCGAGTTGGCCCGAGCGCGCCGCGAGCATCAGCGGCGTCTCGCCGGCATTCACCGCCTGTCGCGAGTCGTTCGGGTCGACGCCGGCCGTCACCAGCTGCGCGATGATCGCCGCATTGCCGTTCCTGGATGCGAGCCCGAGCGCCGTCACACCGTAGTTGTTCGGCGCGTGCACGTTCGCCCCGGCGCGGATCAACAACGCGGTCGTGTCCGCATCGTTCACATACACGGCCCAGTGCAAGGCGGTCGCCCCATCGCCCTGAGCCGCATCGACATCCACCTGCTGATCGAGCAGCGACAGCACGGCCGCGCGGTCGCCGCGCTGCACCGCGTCGGCGAGCGGTGCATCTGTCCCGGCGGCCCCAAGACTGGCACCCGCCACGCTCAGGCTGGCACCGAGGAGCGCGGCCGCACGCGACAGTCGGGACACACGTCGAACCCGCATCATGGATGTCCTCTTGTGACCTCAAATCCTACTATGCTCCGTCCCCAGGATGAAGCCGTTCTGCACACCACTCGCAAGGGGTCGGTTGCGAGGCGTCCGCGCATGGCCGGAGCGGCCCCGGCTGCCGGCGGTCTTCCGACCGGCCTCAGTCTGCTCCCGTCCGAATTGTGTTGCGGGAAGGGGATCGGGTATAAGGTTTCGGGTCCGGGCGGCCACAATGGACATTCCGGCCAAATCGCTGGGCGTGGAGAGGTCATGGGCGAACTGATTGCTGAACCGTGGCCCTGGTATGTGGCCGGCCCCCTCATCGGTTTGATAGTTCCTCTCCTGCTCTGGGCCGGCGGCGAGTTCGGGGTGTCCGAGAATCTGCGGCACATCTGCGCGGCGGCACTGCCGACCCAGATCGACTTTTTCCGCTACGACTGGAAATCGAAGGGTCTCTGGAACCTGACCTTCGCCCTCGGCATCGTCCTGGGTGCAGCCGCGGCCAGCATCCTCCTGCCTCCGCCAGACGCGGTCATTGCTATCTCCGACGCGACGGCCGCCGATCTCAAAATCATCGGCGTGGAGACGTTCGAGGGGTTGGCGCCCGCCCAAGTCTTCAGCTGGAAAGGTCTGGTAACGCTCCCGGGCTTTGTGATGATCGTTGTCGGCGGCTTCTTCGTCGGCTTCGGGGCTCGGTACGCTGGAGGATGCACGTCGGGTCATGCCATCTCGGGCCTGGCGAACCTGCAGCTGCCGTCGCTCCTCGCTGTGGTGGGGTTCTTCGCGGGTGGCCTGCTGGTCACGTGGTTCATCCTTCCGCTTCTGTTGTGAGGACTCCGGAATGACACGCACTGAGACCACCGGACGGTCGGCGAGCCCAGCGCGGCCGCGGGCTCTGACTGGCGCGGGCCTCGGGGTCTATCTCGCCATCGGGATGTACTTCGGTATCGTCGCAACCAAGGCCGAGATGGTGTCCTGGTTCCGGATTCAAGAAATGTTTCGGTTTCAGGCTTTCCACATGTACGGGATCATAGCAAGCGCCGTGGCGGTGGCCATGATATCGGTCGCGCTTATCAAGATGCGCCAGGTCCGGACCGTCCGGGGCGACATCATCGTGGTGCCACCCAAGGAGCTGGGTCGGAGAGGCTACCGGTACTGGATCGGCGGAACCCTCTTCGGCCTTGGTTGGGCACTGACCGGCGCATGTCCGGGACCCATCTTTGCCCTGATCGGAAACGGCGAGACAGTCTACGGGGTCGTGCTCCTGAGCGCGCTGCTCGGTACCTACGTCTACGGCGTCCTGCGACCCCAACTTCCGCACTAGTGATTTCGCCTGCAATGACCGGCAGGCGTGGCGCCCGCGCCGCGACCATCCTCCGAGCTCCCGGGAGGGCGCTTTCTGACATGTCTTGAATCAGGGTGGCCAGGGGGCTAGACTGCCAGATAGGCTGCACCCGGTGAGCCATCCATGAAGGTGCCCTTGGCCTCTTACGCCGGCTTCTTCGCCCTGCTCGCGTTCGTGGGCGGCGCGACCCAGCCCGGTCTCGCGAGCCGCGTGCCCCGCCCGGCGGCGGAGCGTCTCGCGCAGGCACCCCCTGCCACCGACCCCAACCAGGTGGTGCGCCGCACCTGCGTCACGTGCCACAACGACCGATCCCTCCGGGGCAACCTGTCGCTCGAGCACTTCGACGTGACGGCGGCCTTCGACGACACCGACGCCGTCGTGGCCGAGCGGATGGTCCGCAAGCTCCGGGCCGGGATGATGCCGCCGCCTGGCACCCGGAGGCCGGACCCCGACGCGCTCCTGACGCTTGTCGAGGCCCTCGAGCACACCCTCGACGCGGGGGCCGCGATCGCCCCTAACCCCGGCGGTCGGACCTTTCAGCGTCTCAACCGCGCGGAGTACGCCCGCGCCGTCGAGGACCTGCTGGCGCTCGACGTCGACGCCGGCGACTGGTTGCCGCTCGATCAGATGAGCGCCAACTTCGACAACGTCGCGGATGCGCAGACGCTGTCGCCCATGTTGCTGGAGGCGTATCTGAACGCGGCGAGCGCCATCAGCCGGCTCGCCATCGGCGAGAGTGGCGGTTCCCCCGTCGATCAGACCTACTCCAACTCGGAGTACGTCTCGCAGCATCCGTGGGATCACGTCGAGGGTGCGCCATACGGGACACGTGGCGGCATGGTGGTCGACCACGTGTTCCCCGCCGATGCCGAGTATGTCTTCGGGCTGACGTTCACCTCGGGGGCCAACACGAGACTCGAGGATATCGACGTCTCGATCGACGGCGAGCGGGTGACGCTGCTGCACTACAACACCGACCGGCGCGTCGGCGCCGACGGCCGGGGTGGTGTCCCCACCGAGACGCCGCCGGTCTTCGTGCGCGCCGGCCAGCACCGGGTGGCGGCGGCGTTCATCCGGCGGGCCGATGGGCCCTATGAGGATCTGATCCGCCCGCACGACTGGTCGTTCGCCGGCGGCGGCTCGGGCGGGTCGGGCGTCACGACGCTGCCGCACGTGCGGGACCTGATCATCAGCGGGCCCTACAACGTCACGGGGCTGTCCGAGACGCCGAGCCGCCAGCGGGTCTTCACCTGCCGTCCGACGGGCCCCGACGAGGCGCGGCCCTGCGCGCGCAAGATCATGATGCGGCTCGCACGCGAGGCGTACCGCCGGACCCCCGCGGCGCGGGACATCGACGGGCTGATGTCGTTTTACGAGAACGGCGCGGCGACGG
Organism: Acidobacteriota bacterium; assembly: GCA_022562495.1. Lineage (GTDB taxonomy): Bacteria > Acidobacteriota > Vicinamibacteria > Vicinamibacterales > UBA8438 > NP936. The sequence goes on along the minus strand of JADFPE010000117.1, from coordinate 1,193 downwards.
GCGGCTTCGAGATCGGCGTGCGGACGGCGCTCGAGGCGATGCTGGCGAGCCCGCACTTCGTGCTGCGGCTCGAGCGCGAACCGGTGGACGCGCCGAAACGCGGCTTCCGGGTCAGCGACGTCGATCTGGCCTCGCGGCTGTCGTTTTTCCTCTGGGGGACGCCGCCCGACGACGAGCTGCAGACGTTGGCCGGTGAGGGCCGGCTGTCGCCAGAGGAGCTCGAGCGGCAGGCGCTCCGCATGCTGGCCGATCCGCGCGCCGAAGCGCTCGGCACCCGCTTCGCCGCGCAGTGGTTCCGGCTGCAGGACATGGACAAGGTCCGGCCTGATCCGAACTTCTACCCCAACTATGACGAGAACCTCGCGCAGGCGATGCGGCGGGAGACCGAGCTCTTCTTCGCCAACCTGGTGCAGGAGAACCGCAGTCTATTGGACCTCTATCGGGCCGATTACACGTTCGTCAACGAGCGGCTGGCGCGGCACTACGGCATGCCGGGCGTGGCCGGGCGTCAGTTCCGGCGGGTGACCTACCCCGACGACACCCGCCGTGGCATCCTCGGGCACGGGAGCATCCTGGTGCTCACCTCGCTCGCGAACCGCACCTCGCCGGTGCTGCGCGGCAAATGGGTCATGGAGGTGCTGCTCGGCACTCCACCCCCGCCGCCACCGGCCGACGTGCCGTCGCTCGAGGAGACCGAGGACGCCAAGGACGGTCGGCTGCTGACGACACGGGAGCGGATGGAGCTGCACCGGTCGAACCCGAGCTGCAGCTCGTGTCACCGGCTGATCGACCCGATCGGGCTAGCGCTCGACAACTTCGACGTCACCGCCCAATGGCGTCTGCGGGAGAACGGCGCGCTACTCGACACGCGTGGCGTCTTCTACGACGGCACCCCGGTGTCGACGCTGCGGGAGCTGGTCGACACGCTGCTGGCGCGTCCGATTCCGCTGGTGCGCACGTTTACCGAGAACCTGCTGGCGTTCGCCATCGGCCGGCGGGTGGAGCACTTCGACCAGCCGACCATCCGTGCCATCACACGGGCCGCCGAGGCGAACGACTACCGGATGGTGTCGTTCATCATGGGCGTGGTCGGCAGCGACGCCTTCCAGCGGAAGCGGGGGCAGTAGCGTCGCAGGCCGCGCGACAATGCGCGGCGCGCGGGCGCGGAGTGGGGCATCGGGGCCCCGCGAGCG
>JADFPE010000116.1 GCA_022562495.1 Acidobacteriota bacterium | reverse complement strand
CAATTTGCTCCCTCGTCGCGCCTTGCCAGCCGGGCGCCTCGCCACCCTCGGTGCGTTACCGTACATATGACCGGGACCACTTCGGGCCCGCGTAAGAATAACTTCCCATGTTCGACCGCCGATCCAACCCGCCTGGCGGCGTTGCTCGTTGGTCGAATACTGCCCGTCTGCTCCCTCCTCGCGCCTGGCACTGGCCGAGCGCGGCATGAGTACGACGCCCCACAATGGGAACGTATTCTTGCGCGGACCCTGACCCGTCACCGACCGGGTTCGAGCAGCAGCTCGACGACCGCGCCGGCGTCACTCAAATCGGCCAGGACGGCGTGCGCACCGGTCTCCCGGAGCGCCGCCTCGTCGTAGGACCCAGTCGCCACGGCCACCGACCTAGCGCCAGCGGCCGCCGCGCACTGGACGTCGAGCGGTGTGTCGCCGATGACGACCACATCGCCGGCTCTCTGGACTTCCACCCCGTTGCGCCGCGCCCGTTCCACCGCAATCGGCACCAACTGGTCCCGTACCGGCGCATCGTCCCCATACGCACCGAAGTGGAAGAAGCGCCAGAGTTCGAAATGCTCCAGCTTGATCTGCGCCGGGCGGACGAAGTTGCCGGTGACCAGACCGCACCGGACATCGTCGTACCGGCTCAAGGTCTCGAGCAGCGCCGCGACACCAGGCATCAGCCCCTTCCGGGGACCCGGGAAGTGGATCTCGTCGGCGAACAGCTCGCAGTAACGGGTGTGGAACCGCGCCCGGGTCTCGAGATCGGCCGCCACACCGGCACGCTCGAGCGCTGCGGTCAGGATGAGTTCGTCGGTCATGCCGGCGACCGGGATATCGTCGAAGCCCTGAGCCACACCGAAGAGCTCCTCGAACGTCCGGGATAGCGCGCGATAGCCGGCCTTCCCGGACAGCAGGAGGGTACCGTCGATGTCGAAGAGGAGGATCTTGGAGAACACCGGTGGGGCAACAGGCTTGGAGACTGGAAATTGAGGGTCGGGGATGGCGGGCACCCTGCGGTCACCTTCTGACTTCTACCTTCTGACTTCTGACTTCTTGGGTATTCGTTACACCCCCAGCTCCCGGTTGACCTCGTCCACGATCCGGGAGGACCTGTTGAAGGCGTCCACAATTGCGCGCAGCGCGACGACGTTGGCGACGATGGCCAGCACCGCCAGCATTGCGTGGAACCCACCCGGAATGACATCGGTGTCGACACCGCCGCCGAAGATGGCGGTCACCATCGTCAGGGCTATCGCCACCGTCGCCAGCTTGAAGACCGGTCCACGCAGGGCGGACACCCTGGCCACGGCGTCGGTCGTCAGCCCGCCCTCTGTCACCGCGTCGCGAATGGCGCGTCCTTTCCCGATGAGGTAGAACATGGTCATCGAGTGCGCCAGCAAGGTGATCATCGTGAAGAAAAAGGCCAGCGTGGTGTGCCGGAACACCTCATCAGCGGTGCCGGCCATGTATCCCAGCGCGAAGCTGAAGATCAGGCCGCCGAGCGAGATGACGGTCGCGGTGATCAGGGCAGCGGACATCGGCCGTTCATCATATCAGTCGCCGCGGCGGGGCCGCTGGTGAGCCAGACGCCGTCGCCGCTGGTCTCGCAGTGGCTGCCGATCCTCCGGGTCCGTCTCGGAGCCCGGCGTGACGCGCTCGATCTGGCGATGGGCGCGGGCCGTCACGCGCGGGCGGCGGCCGAGCACGGGTTCCGGGTGTTCGGCGTCGACCGCGACCTTGACCGGGTCCGGCTGGCGAGAACCGGTGCGCTGGAACACGCGCGGCTCTGGGTCGCCGACCTCGACACGGTGACACTGCCGCGCGACCGGTTCGACCTGGTGATCTGCACCAACTACCTGCAGCGGTCGATCTGGCCGGCACTCCGCGAATCGGTCCGAGCCGGAGGGTTCGTCATCTACGAGACGTTCACCGTGGCACAGCTGGCCCACAGCACCGGCCCCCGGTCCCCAGACCACCTGCTGCGCCCGGGCGAGCTACGGGCCGCGTTCGATGGCTGGGAGGTGTGCCACAACGAAGAATGCACGGTCCAGGCCGGAGTCGCGCGGCTGGTCGCCAGGAAGCGAGCCACGCGGTCAGGAGACTAGCGAGGCTTGCGGGTGGTGGTGCCGCGACGGCGCTTGCGCTGACGCGCGACGAGCGCCCGATACTCATTGATCAGCAGCTCGAGATGCTCTCGCTCCTCGTCGGCGAACTCCAGAAAGATCCGCTTGCCCTCGGAGTCCTCGAACCGCTCGCCGTAGCGTTTGAAGAACTTGTGTGACCCGCGCTCGCACCGAATACCGATCATCAGCGCTTCCCGGTCGTCGACAATCTTGGCCAGCTTGTCGGCGCCGGTCGCGAACAGCCCGTTCGCGGCCCCTTTGAAAAAGAGAAACGTCGGGTAGGACTCGAGCTGCGGGTCCTCGGCAAGCAACCTCTTGTACCGCTCTTCGAGCGTCCCAAGATGCTCTTGCTCCTCCTCCCCCAAGCGCTGGAAGACCTTCCGCGCCCGCGCGTCTTGCACCAGTTTCGCGCCACGGGTGTAGAAGTCGAGCCCGCTGCGCTCGGTGGCAATCGCCATCTTGAGCGCGTCACGAGCGAACAACAGCTCGGTCGTCGCAACCGGGCGCGGCGTGCGACGACCCGCTTGGCAGTCGTCACAAATCCCGTAGATCTGCAACACGCTCTGCTGCGGCTCGAAGCCACGCTCGACGGTGATCTCCTCGAGCAGCACCTCGATGTCAGAGCTCAAGAACTCCGATGACCGGTTGCACGACTTGCAGATCAGATGGAAATGCCGCGGATGGCGGTAGGCGTGCTCGAACCGGAACCGGCCGTCACCGAAATCGACCTTGCGGGCGATACCGGCATCGACCATCCACTGCAGTGTGCGGTAGACGGTGGCCCGGCTGATCTTCTGGTCTTCCTGACGCATCAGGTCGACCAGATCGTCGGCGCTGAGATGGCCGTCCTGGTGCAAAAAGACGTTGACGATCAGATCGCGCTTGCTGGACCGCTTGCCGCCGGCCGGGCGCAGACGTTCGAGGTAGGCCGTTTGTGCGTCCATGCCCTAGCAGTCCGCGCGGCTGAGGGCCGACCGGTGTACCCTACACGCCGGCGTACGGGGCTATACGTTGAACGACGAGCCGCACCCACAGGTCGACTTGGCGTTCGGGTTCTTGATCGTGAATCCGCCGCCGGTCAGGTTGTCCACAAAATCAACCTGCGCGCCGCCCAGATACCGTAGGCTGATCGGGTCGACATACAGACGGACACCGTTCGACTCGAAAACACGGTCGGCCGACGTGTCGCCCTCCCCCTCCTCGATCATCAGCCCGTACTGGAAGCCGGAACAGCCGCCGCCCTGCACGAATACCCGGAGCCCGCCGCTCGTCTTGTTCTCTTCCGCCATCAAGGCGACGATCTTGGACGCGGCGGTCTCGGTCACGGTGATCATCTCTGCCATTGGTCGAGATCTCCCCCCCGGCTCCAGAACGGAACCTGTGCGAATTATATAAGGACGCGCCGGACGGTTCAAGACCGCCGGCGCGGAGACTGCGCACGCCCACGCCACACACCTGGAAATGTTGGTGTTCTACAATGACCGGAGCACAGGTGCGGCCAGCCGGCCAGCACCGATACACGGCATTGACCACGCAGACACCCGCGTCGCTGCTCGAACGCGCCGAAGCGCGCTGGACCTCGATCGGCGCGAACCAGCCAGACCTGGTCCCGGCCATCGCGTTGCAGCGACTCCTGGTGACCCGCACGATTCAGACAGTGGATCGGCTGGACGGCGCCGACCGGCCGATCCTCAGCCTCGAGCCGGAACAGGCCGCCGAGAAGCTGCGAGCCGGCACCCCGGCGTTGCGGGGCGAGCCGGTGGCTTTGCCGGTCGCCATGCTGAGCCCGCTGGTCCTCGAGGCATGCGACGACCTCGCCCAGGGTGGCGCGGGCGATGTCGCACGCCGTGTCCGCGGTTGCCTCGACGAGGGTCGTATCGACATTGGCTCGCTGCTTGTCGCCTCCTTCGACCGCAACCAGAACGCCATCCGTCTCAAGGCGGTACACGAGGTCATCGCGCCGGATGTGCTGTGGCTCACGGCGGAGCTGGCGGTCGGCCCGGCGGCGTACGTGGCGCAACAGACGCTGTTCGCCACGGCCGGCGCCGGAACACACCCGGCACTCATCGGCGCGCTCGCGGCGTGGCCACACGGGTACTGCCCGGCCTGCGGGTCCTGGCCGGCGTTCGGCGAAGATCCGGACCGGTCCAGGCAGCTCCGCTGCTCGTTCTGCGGCGTTGGCTGGCGGCCACGCGACCCCGGGTGCACGTACTGCGGGAGGCATCTCGGCCACCTGACATCGCTGCAGGCGGAGACGGACTCGGCACACCGGGCGGAGCTCTGCACCGGATGCGGCGCGTACCTCAAGTGGCTCGACCTGCCGGAGCCGACGCCGTTCGAGCTGCTCCCGGTCGAAGACCTCGCCTCCACGCCGCTCGACGTGCTGGCAGCCCAGAAGGGCTTCGGGCGTCCGTCGCTGCCGGAGCTCGGCGGGCCCGAGCGATACCCCTGTCAGATGGAGGACCCGGCGCGATGAGGGCGCTGCTGCTCGCGGGCCCGACGCAGCCCTGGACGTCGCGCCAATGTCAGGCTTCAGGCTTCGGGCGTCAGGTGCGCCGGCCTCGGGCTGCGCGCGCTCGGGCCACCGGGCGGCGAGTGGAAAAGATGGATACCGCCGAGCGGTGCGCTCGTGTCGACGCCTGTGGCCTGAAGCCCGCAGCCTGCGGCAGACCGGCCGGACCCGAGCACGCTCACGCCGAGACGGCGGTCTTCTCTCCGTCGTCGATATAATCGAGTTGGTCCTGATGTCTCTGCAACGACACCTCGGGCGGGTGCTGGTGATGGTCGGTGTGGCGATGGCCGGACCGGTCGCGCCGGCCGTGGCGCAGGACCAGCCGCACGCGCGGCTGTTCCCGCCCGAGGACCTCGGTCTGCTCGAAGGCCCGGACCGGAGCCTATGGCAGAAGCCGGACGAGATCATGGACGCGCTGAACATCGCCGACGGTTCGACCGTCGCCGATGTCGGCGCCGGCGCCGGCTGGTTCACGGTGCGGCTGGCGCGACGGGTGGGCCCCAACGGACGGGTCTATGCCGAGGACATCCAGCAACCGATGCTCGATGCGATCGACTACCGGGTCCGCCGGGAAGGGCTCACGAACGTCGAAACGGTGCACGGCACCCCCGAAGACCCCACGCTGCCGGCCGGTCTCGACGCGGTGTTGGTCGTGGACGTGTATGCCGAGGTGGAGGACCCGGTCTCGCTGCTGACCGACGTCGCGGCGGCGCTCAAGCCACAGGGACGTCTCGGGATCGTCGACTGGACCAAGGAGGGCGGCGGCCCCGGACCACCGATGGAGCAGCGGGTCGAAGCGGCCAAGGTCATCGGTGATGCCGCGGCGGCCGGGCTCACCCTGCTCTCGCACGAATCGTTCCTCACCTACCAGTTCCTCCTCGTGTTCGGGCTCGACCAACGCTCGCCCGCTCCCGGCGACGAGCCGGGCCGCTAGCAGAAGCGTGTCGGAGCCATGCCGACCGCGCTCACCATTGCCGGCAGCGACTCCGGAGGAGGGGCCGGTCTCCAGGCCGACCTGAAGACGTTCGCCGCGCATGGTGTATACGGCGTGTGTGCCGTCACCGCGGTCACCGCCCAGAACACGCTCGGCGTCACGGCGATCGAGGCGATCGGCGCGGGGCTCGTCACAGCGCAAATCGAGGCGGTGGTCGCCGACTTCGATGTCCGAGCGATCAAGACCGGGATGCTCGCGAGCCGAGAGGTCGTCGTCGCCGTCTGTGCGGCGCTCGAGGCGGTCGCCGACATCCCGCTGGTGGTGGACCCGGTCATGTTCGCCACAAGCGGCGACCGGCTGCTCGACGACGACGCCGTCGAGCTGGTCCGCACCAGGCTGCTGCGACGAGCGCGTCTCGTCACCCCGAATTGGCTCGAGGCGGAGGTGCTGGCGGGGATGCCGATCGCGTCGCTCGAGGACGCGAGACGCGCCACCCCTCAGATCCGGGCACGCGGTGTTGCGGCGGTGGTCATCACCGGCGGGCACCTCGGCGGACCGGAGTCGGTCGATGTACTCGACGATCGGGGCGCCGTGATCGAGCTCCGCGGACCGAGACTGGAGAGCCGAAGCACCCACGGCACCGGCTGCACATACGCCGCGGCGGTCACCGCCGCGTTGGCGCGGGGACAGGACCTCGGCGACGCGGTGGCGGGGGCAAAACGCTTTGTCGAGGGGGCAATCCGGCACGCCGAGCCACTCGGGCGCGGCCACGGGCCGGTCAATCCTTTCTGGAACAAATGAGCAACAATAGGGAGCGTATGCCGACGCTGCTCTACGCGGTGACGATCGATCCGCTGGATCTGGATTCACTCGTGAGCGCCGTCACGACGTCGTCCCCGGACACGCCTGACGAGCCGCGGGCTGTGGGCCCGGGCGCCATCACCGTATTCGTGGGTGTCGTCCGGAATGAGAACGCGGGCCGGCGGGTCCTGCGGCTCGAGTACGAGGGCTACGAGCCGCTGGCGCTACGGGCGTTCGAGCAGATCGGCGCAGAGACCGCCGAACGCTGGACGGTAAGGATGGCGCTCCATCACCGGCTGGGCACGCTGCAGATCGGCGAGGCGAGCGTGATGATCGCGGTCTCGTCGCCGCATCGAGCCGATGCCTTTTCCGCCTGCCGATACGTGATCGAGCGGGTGAAGCAGATCGCGCCGGTCTGGAAGCACGAGTTCTTCGAGGGTGGCGATGTGTGGATCGAGGGCGCCACGGCGGACCCCGACGACGACGAGGCGCGGCAGGACGCCTACGACCTGGCGGTCCGTGGTGACACCCCGCGTCGCACCGAAACCCGTCGTAGGACAAGCCGCGTCCGGCCTCTGCAAGGTGCGACGAGGGAGAATACAGGCAGTATTTGACCGAGGAGCAGTCCGCCTTCGCCAAGGCTTCGACGCGACCTGGCCGTAGCCGCACCTGAACGTGCCGGGCGGCGGCTGGCGCCGTCAGGCGGGATGCAGCGCCGGTCGAATATAGCGGGACTTTCACCACGGACTGCTTGCATGCGCGTGAATATCCGTTTGTTCGCCCGGCTGCGGGATATCGCGGGCGCCGGGGAATTGGCGCGGCAGGTGCCCGACGGCGCCACCGTGCGGACCGTGTGGGACACGCTGACCAGCGAGTTTCCGGACCTGCAGGACTACGAGGTCTCGATCTCGACGGCGGTGAACGCGGAATACTCACGGATGGACGCGCCGGTCGGCGACGGCGACGAGGTCGCGTTCCTGCCGCCCGTGTCAGGCGGGTAGGCGGGGTCAGGCCGTTATGCAACCCGAAACGAGCATTGTGTGCTCGGTGGGGGCCGTCGGTGACGGCCGCGGGGTGGGGCATTCGGGGTCCCCGCGTAGCGGCCCGCGTGGGGTTCGGGGCGCAGCCCCGTCTGATGCGGCGTTAACGACCAAGGCGCGCACGTGCGCGCCTCGCGGGCGCGGAGTGGGGCTTTCGGGGTCCCCGCGTAGCGCCCGCGGGGGTTCGGGGCGAAGCTCCGTCAAAACAATGTTCGACAAGCTGCAAACGATCGAAACGCGTTACGACGAGCTGATGGCGCTGGTCAGCGATGCCGCGGTGCAGGCGGATCCCAAGCAGTATCGGATCCACGCGAAGGCGCTGGCCGAGATCCAGCCGACCGTGGACAGGTTTCGCGAGTACAAGACGGTGGTCACCGAGATCGCCCAGACGCAGGAGCTGACCGCGAGCAGCGACGCCGACATGCGGGAGCTGGCCACCCAGGAGCTGGCCACCCTGAAAACGCGGCGTGACGACCTGCTGGCCGAGATCAGGACCCTGATGGTGCCGAAAGATCCCAACGACGAGAAGAACGTCGTGCTGGAGATCCGCGCCGGAACCGGCGGGGACGAGGCGGGGCTGTTCGCCGGGGAGCTGTTCCGGATGTACACCCGGTTTGCCGAGCGGAAAGGCTGGAAGGTGGACGTCCTGTCCACCAGCGAAAGCGGTGTCGGCGCGATCAAGGAGGTGATCGCGCTGATCGAGGGGCGCCAGGTGTACCGCCAGATGAAGCACGAAAGCGGCGTCCACCGCGTACAACGGGTGCCGGCCACAGAGGCGAGCGGCCGCATTCACACGTCGACCGCGACCGTCGCGGTCCTGCCGGAGGCGGAGGAGGTCGACATCGCGATCGACCCGAAGGACCTGCGCATCGACACCTTTTGCTCGAGCGGCCCTGGCGGTCAGAGCGTGAACACGACCTACTCGGCGGTGCGGATCACCCATCTCCCGACCGGGCTGGTCGTGTCGCAGCAGGACGAGAAGTCGCAGATCAAGAACCGCGCAAAGGCGATGAAGGTGCTGCGGTCGCGGCTCTATGAGATTGAGCTACAGCGCCAGCACGACGCAATCGCCCAGGACCGGCGGAGCCAGGTGGGCACCGGCGAACGGTCCGAAAAGATTCGCACCTACAACTTCCCGCAGAACCGGGTGACCGATCATCGCATCGGGTTCACAACCCATCGCCTTGCCGAGATGCTCAACGGCGATCTGGCCGAAATAAGCGAGGCGCTCACGACGCACTTCCGCGCCGAGATGCTCAAGGACCCGGCGCCGGTCGCCGGGTCGTGATCAGGCGGCAGTCGGCCATCGCCTCTACGACGCTCGAGGCGCGGGTGTCGGCCGCCCGCCACCGGCTCGTCGCCGCCGGCATCGACGAGCGCGACGTCGCGCTCGATGCCGAAGTGCTGGCCAGGCACGCGCTCGGCTGGGACCGCGCACGGTATCTCGCGCACGTGCGGGACCCTGTTCCGCCCGCGTTCGACGAACGGTTCGACCCGCTGGTCGAGCGACGATGCCACCGTGAGCCAGTGGCGCAGATCACTGGATGGCGGGAGTTCTGGGGCCTCGACATTGCGGTGACGTCGGACGTCCTGATCCCCAGACCCGAGTCAGAGCTGCTGGTCGAGACGGCGGTGGCACTGCTCCTGGACCGTGCGGCGCCGTGGGACATCGCTGACGTCGGTACCGGCTCCGGGTGTCTCGCGGTTGCGCTGGCCCGGGAATTCCGGCGCGCACGGGTCACAGCCACCGACATCTCCTCGGCCGCACTTGCCGTCGCCCGGCGTAACGCCACGCGGCACGGTGTGGCGGACCGGGTCAGCTTTCACGACACGCGCGGTCTCGAGGGTCTGCCCGGTCCCTACGACCTCATCGTCTCGAACCCGCCGTACGTGCCGGAGCCGGAGATGGCGAGGTTGGCGCCCGAGGTCGCGCGTTACGAGCCGACGTCGGCACTGTGCGGCGGCCCGGACGGCCTCGACTCGGCGCGGGAGCTGGTGCGGTCGGCGGTGGCGCGGCTGCGACCCGGCGCGTGGCTCGTGATGGAGCTTGGCGTTGGGCAGGACGCCGCCGTCACCAAGGTCGTGGCGGATCAGCCCGCGCTGTCACTGGTCGAGATTCGCACAGACCTGCAAGGGATTCCCCGCGCGGCGGTGATACGACGCGTTGGCGGCTCATAGGATCCCTCCGCCTGCCCGTACGGCTGTGGGCGCTCAGGCTACCCGGGGGGCCAGGTCATGTTCCGCCCCGCCAGCAGGTGCAGGTGGATGTGGAACACCGATTGGCCGGCGCCGCGGTTGCAGTTGAATACCGTCCGGTAGCCGTCCTGCGCATGGCCGTGCTCCTTGGCGATCTGCGCGGCGCGCGTGATCAGGCCACCCAGCAACGCCGCGTCCCCCTCCTGCACGTCGTTCAGCGTCGAGATGTGCCGGCGCGGGATGATCAGCACATGGAACGGCGCCTGCGGGTTGACATCCTCGAACGACAGCAACTGGTCGTCCTCGTAGACGATCTGTGCGGGAATCTTGCCGCTGGCAATCTTGCAGAACAGACAGTCGTCGGTCATGAGCGGCCCCCGCAGAAGAGTCTAGCACTCGCTGAAGAACGCCGGCTGCTCCTCCTGCGTCGGGCTTCAGGCGCTCCCGGCGGTGGATTCTCACAGACCCGCCGCCCACTCCCACGTTCGCAGAGGTCGGAGGAGGCACGTCTCCAGGGAGCCCTGAGCCCAACGCCGTAAGGCATGTCGCCTTCGAGCGCCCGATGCCTGTCGCCTGAAGCCCGAAGCCTCATCCTGACGAGTCAGGCCTCCGTGGCGCCCTCTACGACGAAGGCCGGTAACTCTCTGAGGCTGGTGATGACCGGCACATCCTCGACCCACTGGGCCGGCTGAGCCGACCGGGCCAGCAGCACCGCCCGCATCCCGAGCCGCCGCGCCCCCTCCACGTCATGGCTGATGCTGTCGCCGACCATGAGCGCTTCCTCCGCCGCCACGTCGAGCTCTCGGAGCGCCGCCTCGAAGATGCTCGGGTGCGGTTTCATGAACCCGTGGTCGGAGGACGACACGGCACCGGCGATGAAGGTCTCGAGCTCGAAGTGGTCGCGGAACGAGGTGAGACACCGGTGGGTGTTGGAGATCAGCCCGAGCCGCAGACCGCTCCCGTGGAGCTGTCGCAGCACCGGCTTGACGTCGTCATACAGCGAGAAGTGCCGACACACGGCCCATTCCTCATAGATCTCCTGCGCACAGGCGTCGATACCGGACCCGCTGCCCCCCATCTCCTCGATGACACGCCGCGCGTAGCGTACGTACAGCTCGCGCCGATAACTCGTGTCCTCATCACTCTCGAGCTCGCGCGACGCGGCGGCGACCGCAGCGTCGAACCGCGCCGTGTCGACCGAGAGACCATGCCGCTCGCTGAACGACCGGTACCCGGCAGCGGCGAACGTCGGCCCCGGATAGATCAGCGTGTAGTCGACGTCGAAGAAGACCGCTTTCGTGGTTCGTTTCATGAAGATAACAACGCCCCGCGGGGCGTCCTGACCGGTGCCGCGTACATCCCGCCGTCGGCGCGAGCACGGCATAGACCGGCAGGGTGCAACCTCGCTGACCAGACGCCCAGCGCTGCCCGTAGCCGGATGTACCCGTGACCGCATCCCGCCGTATGCATGCCGTGGCCCACGGCGTCACGACTCCTCGTAGGGTCCGGCAATGACGATCGAGGCGTGTTCGGTGACCAGCGTCCGTCGCGCCGCGTCGGCGACGTCGCCGACGGTGACCGACTGGACGAGCCCAGGCAGCCGGCTGTCGTAGTCGAGACCAAGGTCGAACTGCTCCGCGGTCTGCAGGAACCGGGCGATGCCTTCGTTCGTCTCGAGCGACCGCGGGATCGACCCAACCAAATACCGCTTGGCGCTCGTCAGCTCCTCATCGGTCACGCCGTCCCGAGCCATCTGGGCCACCTCGGTGTCGATCGACGCGATCGCCCGGTCGACATTCTCGGCGTTGACCCCTGCGCGCACGAGAAGCGGTCCGGCGATGTGGCCGGCCTCGAACATGCTGCCGGCGTAGTAGGCCATCCCCTGCCGCTCGCGGATGCTGCGCCCGAGTCGCCCGCCGATACCGTATTGCCCCAGCACGTTGTTCATGATCCGGTAGGCGTGAAACGCCGGGTCGGACCGCAGAATCGTCGTGAACCCGTAGACGATGTCCGCCTGCGCCTTGGCCGGCATCGGGATGACGAGACGCCGGCGGGTCTGGGCCGGAGGCGGGGGCAGCGGGGGCACCGGCGCGGCCCGGCTTGCCCACTCGCCGCAGACTCGAGTGACCGCGGCCACAGCGGCCGATACCCCGATGTCACCGACGAGCACCAGCGTCAGCCGGTCCGGCGCGAACCACGCGGCATGGAAGTCGAGCAGTTGGTGCCGGTCGATCCCCGCGAGCGTCGCGGCCGAGCCCTTCGGTCGGCGCCCGTAGGGATGGTCTTCACCATAGAGCAGCGTCATCACCGCCTCGAAGGCACGGGTGGACGGGCTGTCCTCGTCCTGCCGGAGCTGGGTCAGGAGCTGACCGCGACGCGTGTCGATCTCCGCTTCCGGACAACGTGGCGCGCGCAACATGTCGCAGACGGTCTCGAGCACCATCTCGACGTCCTCGGCCAAACAGTCGCAGGTCACCGTGGTGGCGTGACGCGTCACGCTGATGAGGGGCGACACCCCGCGCAGGTCGAGAATATCGGCGACCTCGTCGGCCGTGCGCGTGCCAGCACCGCGGTCCAGCAGCCGCGACAGCAGATGCGCGGTCCCCTCCACACCCGGCGGGTCACATGCGCTGCCGACGGACATCGTGGCGTTGATCGTCACCGCCGGCTGCGCATGAGTTTCCTTGACGAGCAGCGTGACCCCGTTGGCCAGCCGCTGGCGCACCGGCGCGAGGCCGAGCGCGAGTGTCGTGGTCATGCCGGCTGGAACCAGCCCACGGTCCGATTGCTCGCCCTCAGATAGCGGGCCACCACGCGGGCCACATCGTCGGGCGCGACCGCCGCGATCCGTCCCGGCAACTCCTGCAGCACGCCGGCGCCGGCGACCGTCTCGAAGAAACCGATCTGGTGCCCGATGTTGGTGATGCTGTCGTTCTCGAGCACCAGCCTGGCCCGGAGCTGCCGTTTCGCGCGCTCGACCTCGGTGTCCCTCAGGCTGTTCGTGCGCACGTCGTCGAGCTCGGCGAGCGCGGCATCCCGAAGCACGTCGAGCGGCGTGCCGGCCTGGGCGGTCGCCGACACCATGAACAGGAACGGGTGCGCGGTGGCGACGAACGCGCCGCTCACGGCAGAGGCGTGACCGCCATCGACCAGGACGCGGTAGAGCCGCGCGCGACGCTGCGGAGCCGGCCCACGAAAGCTGGCCCACAAGTTCAGCCCTTTGGCACCGGTGAGCGCCGCATCGAGCACGAGCATCGGCGCGAAGTCGGCGTCGGTTGCGGCCGGCGCGTGGAAGGCCACCTTCAGATACCCGGTCGTGCCTTCGCGGACGATCTCCAGGCGCCGCTCGCCGGTCTGCTCCGGCTCGCGCGTGCGCCCCCGCGGCGGCTCGGTCCCCGGGGCGATCACGCCGAACCGCCGCTCGACCTGCCGGAGCGCGTCATCGGCGTCGACGTCGCCCACGATGACCAGTGTCGCGTTCGCCGGTGTGTAGTGCCGCCGGTAGTACCCATACAGGTCGTCGCGGCTCATCGCGCGCAGATCGCCAATCCACCCGATCGTCGGATGGCGATAGGCGTGCGTCTTGAAGGCGGTCGCGGTGACCTCGATGTCGAGCAGCTGGTCGGGGTCGTTCTCGCCACCCTGGAGCTCGGAGATGATCACGGTGCGCTCGGACTCGCAGGCCGCGGCGTCGTAGAGGCACCGGTCCATACGTTCGGCCTCCATGCACAACATCTGGTCGAGCGCGTCCTTCGTGGCGGTTTCCACATAGGTGGTCTGGTCGATCCAGGTGTAGCCGTTCCAGAAGCCGCCAAACCGGTCGATCAGCTCCGTGAACGCGTCGGGGGGAATGCCCGCCGTGCCCTTGAAGTTCATGTGCTCGACCCAGTGCGACGCCCCGGTGAACCCGGGCGACTCGTCCTTCGACCCGACGCGATACCAGCACCACACCGACACCAGCGGGGCCGTGTGCGCTTCCTGGACGAGGACCTTCAAACCATTGTCGAGCACCGCGGCGCGGAGGACGGGTAGGGCGCCCTCACGGGCGGGATCCTCTGTGGACACGGCCCTCATTATACAAGTGGGATCCGGGGCTGCCGCCGGGCCGGGCGCGTCGATGCCATGCACTACAATGGGACGATCTCACGATTTCCTGATGTCTGACTGGAAGAAGACCCTCAACCTGCCCCGGACCAGCTTCCCGATGAAGGCCAACCTCCAGACAACGGAGCCGGCTGCCATCGCGCGCTGGAACGAGATGGGACTCTACGCGCGCATCCGCGAGCGCCGCGCCGGCGCACCGCAGTTCATCCTGCACGACGGCCCACCCTACGCCAACGGACGGATCCACATCGGGCACGTGCTGAACAAAGTGCTGAAGGACATCATCGTCAAGTCGAAGACCATGGCGGGGTTCGACTCCCCGTATGTGCCCGGATGGGACTGCCACGGGCTGCCGATCGAGCTGAAGGTGGACCGGGAGCTCCGCGGAAAGAAACGCGACATGAGCGTGGCCGATTTCCGCCGTGCCTGCCGCCGATACGCAGCGAAATACGTCGAGTTGCAGTCGGGCGACTTCCAGCGGCTCGGCGTGCTCGGCGCCTGGGACCGCCCATATCTGACGATGACGCCGGACTACCAGGCCGCGATCGTACGGGCGCTGGGACGGTTTGTCGAGCAGGGGGCGGTCTACAAGGGCATGATGCCGGTGCAC
>JADFPE010000115.1 GCA_022562495.1 Acidobacteriota bacterium | reverse complement strand
CTCCTCTGGGAGCGGGCACTGGTCTTTCTGTCCCTGTGTTCCCTGCTGCCCGCACTGCTGGGCCGCATGCGCTGCCTTCTTCCATCCGCTCCCGGCCCGCACGGCACACACGGCACACACGGCACACACGGCACACACGGCACACATGCCCTGAAGGGCCGGCGCGCGCGCATCCTCCCATCCACTTTGCTGCTGTCCCCCGAGTTCATGCGCCTGCAGGCGCAGGCGGGGATGGCGGCCCGCCCCCATCCTGGTCCCACGTCCGAGCTGCCGTTGACCGACACGCGCAACGCGCCGGCATCCACCACGTCGGTGACGACGCCGCTGAGCACCGTCGCACCGTCGCACGGTGCGTCGACCGAGACCGCCTGCGCCTCTGCGTCCGCGGCGATGACGAAGACTGCCCAAACTCCAACCACGAGCGCTCTCGTCAACATGTGCATCATTATGCGTCGACCTCTCTCGGCTCGTCGCCCGGTTCGCTGTTCACCCTACAGAACGGACGTGATGTCGGAACCGAACAAGGTGACCAGCATGTCGAGTCGCCGCGACGATGGGAAGCGGCACCGTCACGTGAAGGGCAGAGCGCCGAAACGCAGGGCCATCATGTCAACTCGACGATGGCACCGCCAGATACCTCGTCAGAGCCGGATAGACCCAATCCTCGAGCACGAAGGTGACTGATGCCTCGTCGTCCCCCGCAGCTGGCGACGCCGTCGCCGCTCGTGCGTTCGCCATGAGGAAGCCGAACCGGCGCTCACGTGCATCGGTGGCCACGAACAATACCCTGTGGCCACGGTCGAAACGCAAGGTGTCGATCAACCCGACGAGAAACGCCCGGCGCTCTGCGACGCCTTGACGGGCGTGCAGCAGGGCGCCGTCGATCCAGGCCGTGATCTCCTCGCGGAGCGCCTCGCCCCACTCCGGCACCGTCGGCTGCATCGTCGACAACGGGCGATCTGGCGTGGCCTCCTCCAGGACCGCGGCGCCGATGGCGACCAGGAGCACGAAGAGGTCGATGAAGATCGCAAGCAAGAGCGCGAACACGGTCGGATAGTCGCTACGGGTGAAGGTGTGCGAGCGATCGAAGATGCGCGCCAGATCTTCAATGGCGTAGATCGGTGTCTCCTCGGACAGGGCGTCGTCGCGGGCAAACAGCTCGTAGGGCGGCGCGACAGGCAACGCGACCGCGTCGCAGCGCACCGCTTGTAGATCGCGCCGCGGAACCTTGGCCAGCGCGAGGTCGAAACGACGCAGGCGCTCGCGATTGTCGATATGTGCCTCGAAGATCTGTTCACTGGTGCTCCACTCCTGCCGCGCGGCGCGGAGGGTGTCGGCGATCTGCTGGACGGCCGAGCGCTCGGTCTCGAGCGAGCCGTAGATCAGCGCCTGTCCCGGCCCCTGCGGGTACGGGCGGTGCATCCGCTCTTCCCAGTTGTCGATCCTCCGCTGCACCCGTTCGCAGACGCCGGCGAGGTAGCAGTGACCGTCCTCGTCGCAGCTCGACGTCGTCCAGCCCTGCGCCTGCTCCATCTCGAGCCAGGACGCGAGACGCAGCTGCAGCTCGTTGCTCTCGGCGAGGCTCGCGTCGATCTCGGTGGCAACCGTTGCCGAACGCTGTCGGAGGTCGTCGAACAGGCCGCGCTGCGACTCTTGCGGACGGATCTCGGAGGTGAACTCGCTCTGCAGCATGACGTAGGAGAAGACCACCGAGAACGGCATCGTGAGGCAATAGAGGGCGATGACCAGGGCTCGCACCTTGACGTGACGCACGGCGATCAGCCACGCCAGACCGAAGAGGCCCATCTGCACGGCCAGCGCCAACGGCCAGGCGAGCAGCACCGGCAGGTAGCGCGCAAGGCCGACGCCGGTCGTCAGGAGCGAGACGCAGGCGGCAACGACCGATGCGAGCAGCAGCAGATTCCAGAACACGGACCGTCGATTCATAGATCCCTTCCATCTCCGAGATCATCCCGGTGCCGGCCGGCACAGGTATCCCTGACCATCTACAACGCGTTTGCGAGGCAGAAGTTCCATGGCTGCATCGGCAACGCCAGACACGGTGTGGCGGAAGACTCGGCCCGCAGAGATCGCGGAAGTGACGCGTCACGGGCAGGGGCGTGCGGCAGCCGCCGAGCGTCGTGAGCGCGCAGATCTTCAGCATCTCGACAACTCGGGCAGACGCGATCGTAGAGCTATACCGCGTGGCCGATGATCGAGCGCGGAACTCGGCATCCGAGGTGGCTCGGCGCGTGGCTGGTCATCGGCCAACGGCCATCGGCGCACACTGTCAGCGGCCGCCTCAACTCGAGAATGCCCTCGCCAGCGCGGTCCCCCGTGCGGCGGGGAACACTTTCTGCACCGCGGTGACCAGGAATCGGATGTAGAACCGGAGAAGCACCAGCGCGGCGCCGCCAGTCACCATGATCATCGGACCAACCGTCATCGCCACGGCGGGCGGCATGCCGTTGACCTGGAGGTCCGCCAGATGGAGCTCGACGGCACACGCACGCGCGAGGACATCGGCGGGACCCAGCGTCCGGAGGATTGCATCAAGCGCCGTCCCTGCGGCGCGCTTCCGCTATGTGATGTCGGATCTCATGGGTGATTGCCTCTTGCTCAGGGACATCGAACTCGTTGACGGATGCCTCGAAACTGGTCAGATAACGTTCGACGACAGGATGTCCTTGCGTCACGCGGCCACTCCTCTGTGTAGGCACCGTGCAACCGCTCGCACCAACTCCGCCCATTCCTGTTCGAGTGCCGCAAGCCGGTGCCGGCCTTTCGTGGTCAGTTGGTAGTACTGCTGGGGGGGGGCGGCGGGCGACTCGGCCGCGAACGTCTCGAGATGACGATCGGTCTCGAGACGACGAAGCAGCGGGTAGACGGTGTGTTCTCCAGCCGCGAGTGGGCCGAGCGTATACAACGCCGTGACGATCTCGTCTACCGGTCTACGGGCACGGGAGGGGTTGCGGTCTGCCGGGTGAGGGGCCGCGCGGTTCGACGCGTGCCGCCCGGTGGCGGCGGCAGCGGTTGGGGGGCGAGCTGCTCGAGCCCCTCGAGAATGTTCGACGCCCACTGGAACACATCGCACCCGGCGACGACCCGGCGCAGCGCGCGCATCCGTCGCTGACGCTCATCGCGCGGCATGTCGAGCGCCTGCTCGAGACCGTCGGCGAACCCCTCGACGTCATAGGGATTGATCATGACCGCGTCGTCGCCGAGCTCCTGCGCCGCGCCGGCCAGCTCGCTCAACACGAGCACACCATTGAAATCTTCGCGTGCCGCGACGAACTCCTTCGCGACCAGGTTCATCCCGTCGTGGAGCGAGCTCACGAGACAGAAGTCGGCCAACCGATACAGCGCCACCAGCCGTCTGATCCGCAGCGCCGACTTCCGGTATCGGACCGGACCACCGGCCAGGCCGTCTCCCGCGTGTCGGGCGTTGATGGCGGCGACCCGCTGGTCGATGTCTGCCTCGACCGCTTTGTAGCTCTCGAGCTTCGACCGTGAGGGCACGGCGATCTGGACGAAGGTGAGCTGCGTGCGCAACTCGGGTCGGCGTGTGAACAGGCAATCCAGTGCGTTGAGGCGCTCCGGAATCCCTTTGGTGTAGTCGAGGCGATCGACGCCGATGCCGACGAGCGGTGTGTCAATCCGCAGCTCCCGCCGCAACCGCTGCTTCTCGGCCTCGAGCCCCGGGTCGCGTGTCACCTTCTGGATACGGTCGAAATCGACACCGATCGGCACGGCGCAGACCGTGGTGACGTGGTTCTGGACGTGCACGCGGCCCCGGCTCACCTTGGCCCCCAGCTCCGTCCGCGCGGCGGCCAGAAAGTTGCGCCGGTCCCTGTCGAGCTGGAACGCGAGCAGGTCGCACGCCAGCAGCCCCTCGAGAATCTGGCGGCGATACGGGCAGATTCGCAGCTGGTCGGGATGGGGAAACGGTATGTGCCAGAACTGGGCAATCCGGAGGTCGGGACGCGCCGCCCGCAGATACCGGGCGACCAAGGCCAGGTGATAGTCCTGGATGAAGACCGGTGACGTCAGATCGGGCAGCTCGGCTTCGACCGCGCGCGCGAACCGTTTATTGACCACCTGATACGCACGCCAGTCCGCGGCCCGGAACACCGGTTTGACGTGCGCCACGTGACACAGCGGCCACAGCCCCTCGTTGGCGAACCCTTCGTAGTAGTGATGCTCCTCTGCCTCGGTCAGCCAGATCCGGCGCAGGGCGTAGCTCGGCGCGTCGGGGGGCACCAGCAGCCGGTCCTCCGCATCGACCACCCGCCGGTCGGCGTTTCCGGCGCCGTGGGCAATCCAGACGCCACCGCGCTCGCGCATCAGGGCATCCAGCGCGACCGCGACGCCGCCGGTCGTGGGCTCCCAGGCGACGGTCCCATCCTCCGCCACCGAGTGCAGGTAGGGCTCGCGGTTCGACACCACCACCAGGGGGCGGCTGGGCCGGTCGGCCGGACTACGCTGGAGCTGGTCGGATTTGGGCATCGGCGCTCGGGTGACGACTACGATGCCGCGGGGCACACTGCACACGGCCCGCGACGCGGGCGTCGTGTACAGGACAGCTACCGGTGTCCCGGCCTACCCCCAGTCGGGACGCGTGAGGAACGTTGGCGACGGGCCAGGGCGTGTCCTCGCCCTCACCCCAGCCCTCTCCCAGAGGGAGCGGGAGAAACAGGAGCGCGTTCTCCAGCAACCTGCTATACGCCGAACGACAGGCCGCAGCCGCACTCGGTCTTGGCGTGGGGATTGCGCAACACCAGGGTCTGCCCGAGCATGTTCGGGTCGCAATCCAGCACCGTGCCGTCGAGAAGCTTGAAGCTCTTGGGATCGACGAAGATCTTGGCGCCGTCGCGGCTCTCGAAGACCTCGTCATCCGGCGACGGCGCCTGCTCCCACTTGAACACGTAGCTGAACCCGTTGCACCCGCCCGCCTTGACACCGACACGAAGACCGCCCTCGGCGATCCCCTCATCGACCATCGCAGTCTGGATCCGTTTCGCCGCCGCGTCAGTAATCTCGATCATGGGTCCCCTTCAGTCTACCTCACCGTGTGGCTGCTAGCAGGTGGGTCCTCGGTCGAGGCTGCGAAAAGGGCCAAACCAGCACACTGCGCCGACACGCCGAGTCCGCGGTCAACGACCGTCGATCGGCACCCGGACCACGGGCACGTGCTGCTCGGACGTGCGCCGACTCATTAGAATCGGTACGCGAGCCGGCTCATCGGTGGCGAACGCCTGGAGACTGTAGGAGGTCAGGGCCTGGACGATCTGATCCTTGATGCGCCACAACGGATCGCGAATGTTGCAGGTGGCGTACTGGTCGCAGTCGTCATCCGCGCTCGAGCAGACGGTGATGGTCACCGGGCCGTCGATCGCTTCGATGGCGTCGCCAACGGAGATCCGGCTCGCCGGCCGAGCCAGGAGATACCCCCCATGGGTGCCGTGCTGGGATACGAGGAGATGCTGTCGGGCCAGGCGTTGGAGCACCTTGGCCAACACCTCGACCGGAATCCCGTAGCGCTCGGCAATCTCACGCGCGCTCGCCGCTTCGGCCTCCGACCGCAAGGCCAGGTCCTTGAGCGCCATCAGCGCGTACTCGGCTTTCTTGGAGAGTCGCAGCATGGTGTCCCCCGCTACCGGTACGTCGACACGGTACGTCGTGCCGAGCTACCGCGGCGTCAGGTTTCCGATATCCGGCCCCCGGACGCGTGCTGATAAAGTCGGCGACGCTCTTCCGCCGCCCGACTGCTGTCTCCTCCGAGCCTCCGTCAGTACTTCGGCAGCGTCGGATCGATGCGGTCGATCCAGGCGAGGATACCACCCTTCAGGTTCCGCGCCTTGCTGTATCCGGCCTTGCGCAGCAGTCTGACCGCCTTCCCGCTGCGGACCCCGGACTTGCAGTGGACGATCATGTCGTCACGTCCTTCCAACTCGGACAGACGCGACGGGAGATCGCCCAGCGGGATCAGCACCGACCCGGGGATGCGGCAGATCTCGAACTCCTGCGGCTCGCGCACATCCAGCAGCAAGAACGACTCCTGATGGTCGAGCCGGGTCTTCAGCTCCTCGACGGTCGCCTCGTCCTCCGCCTCCGGCGCCAGAGCGGCCGCCTGCGCGGCCGGAGCAATCCCGCAGAACTGCTCGTAATCGATGAGCTGGGTCACGGTCGGGTGCTCACCGCAGACCGGACAGTCGGGGTCTTTCCGCAGCTTGAGCTCGCGGAACCGCATCTTGAGCGCGTCGAAGATGAGGAAGCGGCCAATCAGCGGTTCACCGATCCCGAGGATGACCTTGATCGCTTCGGTGGCCTGCAACGTGCCGATCACACCCGGCAGGATGCCCAGCACCCCCCCCTCGGCACAGCTGGGCACGAGTCCGGGCGGCGGCGGCTCCGGATACAGACACCGGTAGCAGGGGCCGTCCTTGGCCGCGAACACCGAGGCCTGCCCCTCGAACCGGAAGATGCTGCCGTAGATGTTCGGTTTTCCCTGGATCACACAGGCATCGTTGACCAGATACCGTGTCGGGAAGTTGTCGGTTCCGTCGATGACCAGGTCGTAGTCGGCGAACAGGCCGAGCGCGTTCTCGGAGGACAGGGCCATCTCGTACGTGACCACCTCGACCTCGGGGTTCAACGCGTTCAGCCGCGATTTGGCCGAGTCGAGCTTCGACCGCCCGACGTCCGGGGTCCCATGAATGATCTGCCGATGGAGGTTGCTGTAGTCGACCTCGTCGAAGTCGACGAGGCCGAGCGTGCCCACCCCGGCCGCGGCCAGATACAGCAACACCGGCGAACCCAGCCCGCCGGCGCCGATGCACAGCACCCGCGCCGCCTTCAGCTCGAGCTGCCCCGCCATGCCGACCTCGGGCATGATGAGGTGCCGGCTGTAGCGCGCGACCTCCTCATTGGTCAGCGCGGGCGGTGTGTTGTCCTTCTTCACGCTCGCCCCCCACCCGCGACCGACGGGATGATGCTGATGGTGTCTCCCGGTTTCAGCGGCGTCTCTTCCTTCTCGAGATACCGGATGTCGTCATCGTTGACGTAGATGTTCACGAAGCTGCGCAGTTTGCCGTCCTCGGCGTAGAGGTGGTTGCGCAGCTCGGTGTATTCCGCCGCCATGTTCGCCAGCAGCTCACCCACCGTGCGGCCCTCGGCCTCCACGACATCCTGCTTGCCCGTATAGCCGCGCAACGGCGTCGGAATCAAAATCTTGTGTGCCATGATGTCTCGCCCGTGTGTGCCGATCGTGGAGTCGAGCCCCCGACCGGGTCCGTTCGACGACCAGACCTGAGAATCAAGACGGCGACGCCCTCAGGCTTCTCCTGCCGCCTGCCTGCCCTGAGCCCTGTCGACGGGTCTCCGTCCCGTCCTCGCTGCCTGATTCGACCGCGACCGGTTCTTCGTCGAACGCCGACCGATCCTCGCGCAACCGCCACGAGGTCAGCGTCCTCGGCTCGCCACCCTCGACCGACACGATCACGTAGGCGAACACGGGCCACGCGTGGTCGAGGTCGTACCGGGACGGTCGCGCCGGATGGTCCGGGTGCGAGTGATAGAACCCCAGCAGCTCGGCGCCCAGCTCGGTCGCCCGCCGCTCGGCTGCCCGGTAATCGGCCGGCCGCACCAGAAACCGACGCCTGGGCCCCTCCGCGGTGGCGTTGGGTAGCGCCAACGCCTCGGTCACCAGCCGGTCGCGTCCGATCAGCGCCCCGCAACACTCGTACGGGTACGCCTCCCGGCCATGTCGGCGAATGCCGGTATCGGCCTCGGCGCAGAAGACCAGCGTGGGTCGCGTTCCTGTCACCGCACGTTGCCTCGCCGGCCGTCTCCCGCTGTCGCCCTCACCCCGGCCTATGCGGCGTCGGTGGCAAAGCCCTTCTCTCGCCATGCGAGCGTCCCGCCGGTAATGCTCCGTACATTGCGATACCCGAGCGATTTGAGGAACAGCACACCGGACAGCGAGGCGTTTCCGCGCTGGCACACGCTGAGAATCGGCGCGTCGAGATCGCCGGGCAGGCCCGAGTGATGCTCGGCGAGCTCGGCGAGCGGCCTGCTGACGGCACCGGGGATGTGCGCCTCCTGGTACTCGTGGCTCGGGCGGACGTCCAGCACGAACGGTCGCTGCGCCTGCCATTGCGCGTGGGCGGCATCGACGTCGATGGTCAGGTCGGCGTTGCCCCGCACGTTCTCCACCATCGTGTCGAGCAGCGCGTTACGCGGCGCCGCAGGCTTGGCCGTCCTCGCCTCGAGACCCGGCAGATGCTTCACGACCGAGGATGCGTACTTGAACGCGCTGTCCGGGAAGATCACTACGACCAGGTGCCCCGGCTCGTCAGGGACCAGCTCGAACGCACCGGCAAGGGCCATGCCCGAGCTTGGTCCCGCGATGATGCTCTCCTCCCGGTTCAGACGCAGACACAACTCGAACGCATCCTGGTTCTGAATCTCGACGAGGCCGTCGTACTCCGCCGGACGAAACAGCTGGGTCTGCTGGAGCTGGCGGATACTCCGCACGCCAGGGATGTCATGGCCCTCGGCAGGATGCACACCCAGGACCTGGACCGCGGAGCGCTGCTCTTTGAGAAAGCGCCCCGTCCCGCCAATCGTGCCGCACGTGCCCAGACCCGCGACGAAATGCGTGACCTTGCCTTGCGTCTGACGCCAGATCTCCGGTCCGGTCGTCTTGTAGTGTGCGTCGGGATTCGCTTCGTTGGCGTACTGGTTCAACATGTGGAACCCGGGACGCTCGGCGATCTCCATCGCCTTGGCGATTGCGCCTTCGGGTGCCCCAGGCGCCGGGCACAGGGTGTCCTCCAGCTCCACCACGTCGGCGCCAAAGAACCTGAGCATGGTGCGCTTCTCGAGCGGTATCTCGATCGAGAGGGGCGTGGTGAGCGTGTAGCCCTTCGCATTGGCGATCATCGCGAGGGCCATCCCGGTGTTGCCCGAGGTGGGCTCCACCAGTTGCTGATGCGTGTGCACCGTCTGGCGCTCTTCGCCGTCGGCAACCAGGCTGGCTGCCACCCGATCTTTGACTGCTCCAAACGGGTTGTACCACTCGAGCTTGGCGTAGACCTGGGTGTCCTGGAACGGCACCACCCGGTTCAGGCGCACCAGCGGTGTGGGATTGTCGGCACTGGAGAGGAGGCCGAGAATGGAGTCGTAGACGCGCAAGCCGTGGTCGTTCATCTGCAGACTGATTCTCGCATGACCCGCAACCTTTGATCTTATTCGGTACGTGGCCCGCGCTCAAGCAACGGCCCGCGCCCGCTTCGAAACGACGGCGATACGACCGGGTACACTGTCTGACGCGTCACTGCGGACCGCAGATCCCGCGGCGCGACCGAGGACGACGGCCCTGAGGAACCTGGCGACGGCGTTTCCATCAGATGGACATCGAGCGTTTCGACCTCGAACGCTGGCAATCGATCCACGAGCACGGCGTCGAGATTAACCTGTCAGAGAGCGGGGTGCACCCGCTGCGGCTGCGGGAGCTCGTCGGCGTTGCGGACCTGGACGATCTGCTCGGACAGGAGCTGGGCTACACGCAGACCAACGGCACCCTCTCGCTGAGGGAGCGGGTGGCGGCGCTCTACGACGGCGCGTCCGCCGCCAACGTGCTGGTGACCAACGGCGGCTCCGAGGCGAACTTCGTCACCTGCTGGCATCTGATCGAGCCGGGCGACGAGGTCGTGGTCATCCAGCCAACCTACATGCAGATTCCCGGTCTGGTCCGGTCCTTCGGCGCGACGGTGCACGAAGTGTGGCTCGAGGCCTGCCACGACGAGGACGGCCATGGTGGCCATGGTGGCCATGCGGACAACGCGCAGACCCCGATGCGCTGGCGGCTCGATCTCGACGCGGTGCGCGCGGCCGTCACCCCACGCACCCGGTGCATCGCCGTGTGCAACCCCAACAACCCCACCGGCGCCCGGCTCGACGAGGCCGAGGTGGCCGAGATCTGTGCGATTGCCGAGGACCGTGGATGCTGGGTGCTGGCCGACGAGATCTACCGTGGCGCCGAGCTCGACGGTCGCGACACCCCGTCGGCGTGGGGGCGTCATGACCGGGTCATCGTCACCGGCGGTCTCTCGAAGGCCTACGGGCTCCCGGGGTTGCGGATCGGCTGGATCGCGGGGTCGGCCGAGCTCGTCGAGCAGCTCTGGGGACGGCACGACTACACGACCATCGCGCCGGGCGCCGTCAACGACCTGCTGGCGCGACTGGCCCTCGCCCCCTCGCGACGCGGCCGTCTCCTCGCGCGGACACGCGACAGACTGCGGGAGAATCAGGCGATCGTCTGGGCATGGGTCTCGGAACACCACGGCGTCCGGCAGATTCCACCCGAGGCCGGTGGGGTCACATTGATGCGCTACCCTGGGACCCGTTCCTCGGCCGAGCTGGCCGAGACCCTCCGAACGATGCACGGCGTGCTGGTCGTGCCGGGCGTGCACTTCGGCCTGGAACACCATCTGCGCATCGGCATCGGCGGCGACGCCGCGCTGCTCCGAGCAGGTCTCGCGCGCCTCGGTCAGGTGCTGGAGCACGGCTGACAGGAGGCAGGAGGAGAGGAACGTGTCCGACACCGCTTCGACGACAGACCCGTCCACCAACGGCCCGCTTGCGGGGCTGACCGTGCTCGACCTGACGCGGGTGCTGTCCGGTCCCTACTGCACGATGATGCTGGGCGATATGGGCGCCCGGGTCATCAAGGTGGAGCAGCGCGGTCGCGGCGACGACACGCGCGGCTGGGGTCCACCGTTCCAGGGCGGTGAGAGCGCCTACTTCCTCAGTATCAACCGCAACAAGGAGAGTGTGACCCTCGACTTCAAACACCCCGAGGGCCGGCCGGTGCTGGACGCGCTGATCGCGCGGGCCGATGTGCTCGTCGAGAACTTCCGACCCGGGACCCTGGCGCGGCAGGGGCTCGGGTATGACGACCTCTCGGCGTCGCATCCCCGCCTGGTCTACTGCTCGGTCTCCGGATTCGGGCACACCGGACCGCGCCGCGCCGAACCCGGATACGACGCGGTGCTGCAGGCCGAGGGCGGGCTGATGAGCATCACGGGCCCAGCCGACGGCAGCCCGTACCGTCTGGGGGTCGCCATCGCCGACATCGTCTCGGGGATGTTCGCCGCCTATGGCGTGGCCATGGCGTTGCTGGCGCGTGCACGCACCGGCCGTGGCCAGCTCGTCGACGTGGCGATGCTCGACTCGGTCGCGGCGTTACTGACCTACCAGGCCGGCATCTACTTCGCCACCGGGCAGGCGCCCCCTCGTCTGGGAAACCGACACCCCACCATCGTCCCCTACGAGACCTTTGCCGCAGCCGATGGCGACATCGTGGTGGCGGTTGGCAACGACGCGCTGTTCCGCCGGTTCTGTGAGGCACTCGAGACACCGGCGCTGGCCGAGGACCCCCGGTTCGCGACCAACAGCGAGCGCCTCGAGCACCAGGAGACGCTTCGGCCCCTGATCGCCGACAGGATCGGTACGCGACCCAGACAGCACTGGATCGATGCGCTGAAGCAGAAGGGGGTGCCCTGTGGGGCGGTCCGCGATCTGGCGCAGGTACTCTCGGACCCGCAGCTGGCGGCACGGATGATGGTGCTGCCGATGACCCACCCCACGGCCGGCCCGATGCAGGTGCTGGGCGTGCCGGTCAAGCTGGGCGACACCGCCGGCAGCGTCCGCACGCCGCCGCCGGTCCTCGGCCAGCACACACACGCCGTGCTTGCCGAGCTGGGATACAGCGCAGACCAGATAGCAGCGCTGGAGCAGGCAGAGGCAATCTAGTGCCTCGTTGCAGGAATCCGCGTACGTTGGACAACCTCAATCGACGTCGGCCGAACGTCAGGGTTCAGCGGCGTCGGCTGAGCGTTTCACCGAGCCGACGTCCGCTGCAAACCGTTGCTAGATGTGTAGATCGTTGTTCTGGGTTCTTAACTCGGTCCTCCTGACTCGATCGGCTGAGACACCGATATGCTCTCGCCCGTGATTCGGGCATAGAGCACGTCCGGATCTAGGTCCGCTCCGTTGGGCCAGCAGATCGTCCCAAGCTCCGGGTCCACGCAGACCTTTCGAAATTCGGCGTAGTCCTTCAGCGGGGCAAAAACGCCTTCAAACTGAATCATTTCCGCGACGTCGACTTCGCCCCGCGTGCCGTCATCAAACCGCAGCTGCAGTCGATAATCGTGCGTCGGTTCCACTTCGACAATGTCTTTCAGCATTCATCACCTCAGCGGGTCGATTGGCCGAAGCGCCTGCTGGCGCATGGCCAGGTTCCAATTCTCCGTCAATTCAGCTCGATGCTGGACCGCCCACTCGACCACCAGACCCAACACGCGCGGCGAGAGCTGGCCGCGTAGTACCGTGAAGGTGTCGATGTCTATCAATGCTCGCTGCTCGCCGTAACGGACGTGGAAGTGTGGCGGTGGATGATCGTTGTAGTTCATCGTGACTACAATGCCAAAGAAACGACTGATCGCAGGCATTTGAACAGCAATTCTCGTCTCGAAGAGTGTCGTCGTATACGAGCATCCGACGTTGTCGTGCAACTCGAGCATCGTCGTCATCTAACGTCTCCGCTTCAGCCGCGGCGACGGCTGAGCGTCCCGTGCCGGCGTCCGCTGCAAAGTGCGAGCCATGGTTAGAAGGTCTGTCGTTGGGGCTCAACTAACCCTTTCGCATTGCCGAATCGTTCGAAGCGTTTTGGCCTCCCCCTGCTGGGCGTGGTACAGGTCCCACCGAAGCTGCAGATTCATCCAGAACCCCGCCGTATTCCCAAAGTACTTGGCCAGCCGCAGCGCCGTCGCCGGCGTGATGCCACGGCGACGGTTAATCAGTTCGTTGATCCGCTGATAGGGAACCCGGATCCCATCGGCTAGGGCCCGCTGAGACAGATCCATCGGGTTCAGGAACTCCTCAAGGAGCATCTCGCCGGGATGCGTGGGTTCTCGATGTGTCGGTATTCTGACCATGGCCACCCTCTTCTCCTTAGTGATAGTCAACGATTTCCACACGGTCCGGTCCGTCGTCAGTCCACACGAAACAAACGCGGTGTTGGTCGTTAATCCGGATACTGCATTGGCCTTGCCGGTCTCGGGACAACGCCTCGAGCCGGTTCCCTGGCGGAATCTGCAGTTCTTGAAGAAGTTCCACCGAATCCAATTGCTCCAGTCTTCGCGCCACAATTCGCCAGAGGCCTCGAGGACAGCTCCTCCGAGCATTTCTCGTGTTGCGACCGTTGAAGATGTCCTCCGTTCCAGGGGTCGCGAACGATTTGATCACTGAGCCACGGTAGCACGGCTATCATGCTATGTCAAGCTTTGGGCGGTAGGCGGGCCGCCTCTGGCGGGGTTAGGCGACCAAGAAACCGCAACGGCTGTGGGGTGAGGGGCTAAGCCCTGTCTCGTGAATTAGCCTTCTAACGTCAGCAATGCAGCGGCCGGCTCTGCCGGTCCCCTGCATTGCATGGTTAGGCTGTTTCATTCGTCAACTGATAAACCCGAACGCGCGTAGCTCCTTCGCAATGTCGATGAAGGTATCTTGGATGCGGTCCTTTGAGAAGCCGATCCAAACCTTCTCCGAGTAGTTCGACGCAAACGTAACCCCCGGCTCTTTGAGGTACATGATTCGAGACCCGATGTTCTGGGCGGTCTGAAGCATTCCAATCTCATTCTCAACATTCGGCCGGGCTCTGTGTTCGCGCGCTGTCGTCTCGTCCTCGACCGTGGCGAGGGCGATGGCACCGGTACACAATCCCATGTAATTAGCGAACTTTCTCGTTCACTGAGAGATTTAGATTTGGCAGGTCCCGGACGATGACTGGTCCTAGGCCCAAGGCGACGACAAAATCGCGCACAAGGTAAACATGTGCAAGGGTCGGTCCACCGTGCGACACAAAGATGTACGGCGTAGCCCGCGCGGTTCCTCGGTTGCAAGCCTCTCGATGGAGTAGCGGTATCCGACTAGACTGGCGTGCGCATACCTCAGGCCGCTGTCAAACCAGGTCAGCTGCGCCTTGAGCTTCTCCGCATCGTCCGCAAATTGCTACTGCGGTGGCGGTAGGAATATAGATGCCCTTGAACGATGAGAGCGCGTTAGACGCAGAACCGAAGACCGCTTCGATTGTGGTTTCGCAGGCCTTCACCCAAGACGCGAACTCTGCCGACCAAGGCAAGAAGACTGTCAGAAACTCTTCGTGCAACCGTTCGGCCTCGGTGATCAGGCCGTCCACGGCCTCAGGCATTTGTTGTTTCGTCAGCATGAATGCGTCGACTTAGATTTGCGGTTCAGTCAGCGGCCTAACGTTGTATAGGTGGACAGCGCCAATCCGCGCCAC
>JADFPE010000114.1 GCA_022562495.1 Acidobacteriota bacterium | reverse complement strand
GTCGACGTCGTCACGGTCGCCGGCACCGGCACCCGGCACGAGCAGCACAGCCGGCCAGCCGGCCGACGGCCGCGGGCGGTCCACGGGGGTCGTCACTGTAGCGGCCAGCCCGAACCCCTCGGCTCGGATCTGGATGTCCTCATCGCCCGGGTGAGGGACCCGCCGCACCCGAGCGCCCGACGACACGATGTCCTCGCGTACGACATCGATGGCAGCGAAGGGAATCGATACGCGCACCAGCCGGCGGTTGGGGTCCGTCCAGACCTCCACCGTCAACGGGCCGTCGGCGTTCAGGAACGAGAGGCGGTACACACGGGCATCGAAGATCTCCGACCCGGTGTCGATCTGCTGCGTGAGGATCTGGTCGACCCTGATGCGGGTGACGCCCCGGGGCACCACGTAGACCGGGATCTCGTCGCCGCGCTCGGCGCCGGCCAGCCGGATGGCCAGCGCTTCGTAGGCCGCGAAGAAGTAGTCGGGTAGCACGACGGCGTCGGGTGGCACCGGGCTTGTGACGCTGAACCGGCGCCCGGCCTCCTCCAGCTCGGTGGTCGCGCCGTTTGCATCGAAGGTCGTGCGGATCGAGAACGGGGTGTTGGCCCGAACAGCGTCGATGGTGAGCGTCTGCGGGCGCCACTGCTCGTCGTACTCGACCTCGAAGAGCCGGTTCTGGAGATCGATCGGCTGGGACAGGTCACCGCGCGATCGGATGATCCAGCCGTTCGGGCCGCGTAACACCTCGATCTGTTCGAAACCGATCGGCGTCGAGCGAACGAACACGTTGAACGTGGCCGTGCCGGGGGTCACCTCGATCGGCTGCTGCGCAGCTGCCGGTGGGCCCGTCAGGAGCAGGGTGGCGAGAGTACAATACGCAGAGGCGCGCATCGCCCAGATCATATCACCGCGCGCGCCGCGCGCCGTTCATCGCCTTCCCATGCCGGTGCCACCGAGTTACCACGCCGCACGCCGCGCCTCGGCGCTCGTCGACCTGTCGGCGCGCGGCAGGATCGCCGTCGGCGGTGACGACCGGGCCTCGTATCTGCAGGGGCTGCTGACCAACGACATCGAGGCGTTGTCGTCCGGCCACGGGTGCTACGCCGCCTATCTGACGCCGCAGGGTCGGATGCTCGCCGACCTGCAGATACTCGACCTGGGTGACGAGCTGTTGCTCGACGTCCATCCCAGTGTCACCGCGATGCTGGTGGAGCGTCTTCGCGACTTCGTCTTCACTGAGGACGTGACCCTCGAGGACCGGACGACCCGGTGGGCGGCGTTCGGCGTTCACGGTCCGGAGTCGGCGCGTGTCGTCAGCGAGGTGGTTCGCCCGGGTGCCGGCGACGGGGCTGCCGCGGTCGGCGCGGACGAGCTGGGCGGATATCCGGAGTACCGGCACCGTGTCGGCCAGTTCGAGGGTGTTCCGGTGGTGACGGCGCGCAGCGATGAGACCGGCGAGATCGGGTTCATCCTTTACGCGGATGCCGGGGTCAGCGCGGCGCTCGAGGACGCGCTGGCGAAGGCTGGCGCGACCAAGCTGGACGCGGCCACCTTCGACCTGCTCCGGGTCGAGGCGGGGCGTCCGGCGTTCCCCGCCGACATGGACCAGCAGACGATACCGCTCGAGGCCGGCATCGAGGACCGCGCGATCAGCATGAGCAAGGGCTGTTACGTCGGCCAGGAGGTGATCATCCGGATCCTGCATCGCGGCCAGGGTCGGGTGGGACGTCGACTGGTCGGAATCTCCTTCGAGCCACACGACGCGCCGCCGGCCGTCGGCGCCACGCTCACCACCCGGGACGACGAGAAGGCGGTGGGCGCCATCACGAGCTCGGTGCGGTCGCCGGCGCTCGACCGGCCGATCGCGCTCGGCTACGTCAAGCGTCGGCTGGCCGAGCCGGGCACCGAGCTCGTCGCCACAGACGGCGAGCGGCAGCTATCCGGCGTGGTCACCCGGCGTCCGTTCCTGCCGTTGCCGACCGCCGTCTAGCGAGGCTCCGCGTCGCTAGCAGCCGGATGAGCTCGAGATCGGCTGGCGGAAGGCGCAGCGATTTCAACTCGGCCCGCGACACCCACCGCATCCGCTGTCCCAGGACCGGTTTCGGCTCCCCGATGATGGCGCAGCGGTAGAAGTGCAGCTCGACCGTTCGATCCGGGTAGTCGAAGCTGGTCGCATGCAGCTCGTCGCCGACTTCCACTCCGACCTCGAGCTCCTCGCGCATCTCTCGTTCCAGACACTGGCGGTGGTTTTCGCCCTCCTCCATCTTGCCGCCGGGGAACTCCCAGTGTCCGGCCAGATGCGTGCCGGCGAGCCGCTCGGTGACGAGAATCCGGTCCGCCCGCTCGACAACCGCGGCGACCACCACCACCCGTCGTGGCTCCTGCGGGCCGGCTGCCATTACTCTGTCTCCTCCTGGTCCGGGTTGAACGGGTATGCCCTGCAAATCGGGCTCATCGGGCAGATCGGGCACCGCGGCCGCCGCGCCACGCACACCATCGCGCCGAGGTCCATCAGTGCCTGGTTGAAGTCGAACACGTCGCGACGTGGGAGGAGCGTCTCCGAGAGCGACCACAGACGCTTCTCGAGCGACGTTTCGTTGCGGTTCCCGCGTCCGACGAACACGCGAACGAGCACCCGGGCGACATTGGTGTCGACGATCGGCGCGCGCCGGCCGAACGCGAAGCTCTGCACTGCGCCGGCGGTGTAGGCGCCGATCCCCTTGAACGACCGTAGCGTGTCTTCGTCGGACGGGAGCCGACCGTCGTAGCGCGCGACCACCTCCCGGGCGATGGCGTGCAGACGTCGCGGGCGAGCGTTGTAGCCGAGGGGACGCCAGGTCCGGGCGACCTCGCCGGCTCGCGCCGCCGCAAGCGCCTCGAGTGACGGGTACTTCCGCAGCCACTCCTCGTATTTCGGCAGGACACGGTCCACCTGCGTCTGCTGCAGCATCATCTCCGACACGAGGATGTGGTACGGGTCCCTCGTACGGCGCCAGGGGAGATCGCGTCCGTTCCGCCGATACCAACCGAGAAGACGCCGGCGGAACCTGCGCCGCAGCGCCGGTGGGGGCGACCACTCGGGGGGCGTGTCTTTGGAGGCGCGCGCGCGTGAGGATGACCGCATGACCGCAGCACTATAATCGACGCGTGAAGATTTACACGCGCACCGGTGACGCGGGAGAGACAGGTCTGCTCGACGGGCGCCGTGTCTCGAAGGCCGAGCCGCGGGTCGACGCGTATGGCGAGGTGGACGAGCTCAACGCTTGTCTCGGTCTGGTGCTCAGCGCCGGCATCGATTCCGACCTGGCCGACATGGTGGTCCAGATCCAACGCCAGCTCTTCTCGCTGGGCGCGTCGCTCGCCGACCCGACCTCACGCGCCGCCGGTCACGCAAAGGCGTCGGTCGGGCAGGCTGATGTGGAGCGGCTCGAGGGATGGATCGACCATCTCGAGGCGGAGCTCGAGCCGCTGCGGCGGTTCATCCTGCCTGGCGGGTCGTCCGCTGGCGCCGCCACGCACCTCGCCAGAGCGGTCTGCCGGCGTGCAGAACGACGCATGGCGGCGCTCGGCACTGAGGCGGTGGGGGCGGTGGTGTTCGCGTATGTGAACCGGTTGTCCGACCTGCTGTTCGTGCTGGCCCGCGCCGTCAACGCCAGGGCGGGTGTCGGACAGCAGGAGTGGTAGCCCCCGCGGGCCGAGGTTTCTCAGCAGCCCGCCAGGGTATCGCGGTTCTCCATATCCGCCTTGACGACGTCGAACACCTTCCGGGCCAGCTCCTGGGAGACGCGCTCGCGCATGCTGCCGCACTCCACCAGGGTGTCGCCCGCATCGGTTCTGACCAGCACGTCCCAGCGGTCATGCGCGATCCCGTCCGGACGGTCGGCGAACGCACCGGAGCTGCCGGGGTCGTCGGATGGGGCGCGGCGGGCGGTGTAGGAGGCAATCGGCGACCCGTTGATCAGCACCTTGACCAGCCGGATGTCGTTCTTCGAGATCGCGGTATCGCCACAGTAGAAGTGATCCTCGTCGGCGACGAACAGCGTCAGGCCGTCTTTGGTTGGTATCTCGGCAATCACCGTCCGCCCGGCCCCCTGCAGCTCGCGCCGCTCGCGTTCGCGGCTCCGACGATGAAACCGCAGTGTCGACGCCAGACCGAGCGCGAACAAGAACAGACCGAGTGCGACGAGGCCCGCGATGAGGTCGCGCATCAGAGGCAATGCTAGCAGGACACAGGCAGGACACGGGGTTCCTACGGTTTTGGGCTATAGGCGATCGAAGTGCCTGCAGCTGCATTCGACCGGTGACCCTCGACGCACTCGACACGCCCTGAGCCTGCCGAAGGGCGCCGCCCGGCGTCGAGCACCGGTTCGGGTGGCATCTCAAGCGCGTCTCCGCGGGAACGTCGCCTCCGGGTGGAACGATCGTCAGCGGATGCTGGTCAGCCAGCGGCTTGGCGTTCACCTGCGGCCGCCTCGTCCTCCGTGCGGCCGTCAGGTGCAACGCCTTGTTAGGCAGGGCTCTCCTCGCCCGGCCAGATCCGCAGACGTTGTTCGTCCAGGATCCATAGGCGACCGCGCAACGGCTGATTGAGTCGCAGTTCGGCCAGAACGGTAGCCGCACGACGAATCGGATCAAGCGTCTGATTGCGGAGTCGCAGCACGACGATGCCCGGGTTTCCGGCGGGTGGATGTCGACGGACGTCACTGAAATGCAGATCGAACGTCACCAACGCCCGTCCTTCCGAAACCGCAGCGGTCAGGACACGTTCATCGTCGACGCCAGCCAGCTGTTCGTCTCGAGCCAGTGCGACATCATGCCCAGCCGCCGGCAACACGTCGCGGACAGGTCCGCCACGTTCTCGTCGAGCTCGACTCGTGCCACGACTACGCTGTCACCGGCACGATGCGGTCGCGAGCCAGATCGGCCGCGTAGGCCAGCGCCGCCGGAATCGCCTCGCGAGGCAAAGTCGGATACTGAGCGTGCAGTTCCTCGGCAGTCGCACCGGTCGCCAGGTTCTCCAAGACGATCGAGACCGGTATTCGCGTTCCCCGGAAACGGGTGGCTCCGTGCAAGGTGTCCGGCGTGGAGACGATGTGGTCTTGCCAGCGCATAGCGCGTCCTCTCACGACCAGTTTTCGCCGCTCAGGCCTTCAGGGGTTCGCGAATCACGGCAGCACCAGCGAGGTCCTCCCGAACCAGGGTTCGATTCGCCTCGAGCACCAGTGTGACCGCCTCCTGCAGGTTGGCCCTCGCCTCGTCGAGGGTCTTGCCCTGGGTGTTGGCCCCCGGCAACTCTTCGACGAACGCAATGTAACCTTCAGGAACTTGCTGAAAGACCGCTGTGAATTGCAGATCCATCGTCACCTCAACCCGATGATACCGCCGCGCCCTGCGAGTCGCGTGCAGTGCGGGAGCTCTGGTCTCGCCTGACCGTGCGCGCGCTCTGTTCGCGTGGGCTCGTCGATCACGGAGTAGACGCGGTAGCGCTCCATCGCCAACTTCGAACGGATGACCCGGCCGACCCTGACCTGAAAACCTGCTTGATCTTCGCGCCTTACTCCCCCCAGACGTCAGAGAGTTGAAGGTGACGCGCCATGAGCACAAAGCGTTTGGACGGTGCAAGTGTAGCGGGCCTGCGAAAAAAGCTTCTGCTAGTCCGACGGTTGTCGCGGAGGGCTCGTTGACATAACGATACCTTGGCAGGTAACGTTTTACGTGGGCAAGACGCGGCGGGGAGGATACGTTTTCGTGACCTGGAAGGCCGATCATCCACCCAAACATGTCCATGTCTACAAAGATGGCACGCTGGTGGTCAAGTGGGACCTGGAGAACGCCCAGGCCATGCGGGGCAAGCCCACGAGAAAGATTCTCCACTTCATCAACGAGCTCGAGGCCGAGGGTCTGCTATGAAGATTCACAGGGTGACGGCGAACAACCGAAGGAAAGCATTCGAGGTCAGAACAGCGTCGCGCGTCCTCAGCTTCCCGTATGCCAGGGCTGACCCTCGACCCTCGGCGAACGACCGAATCGCCGAGGTGTCTGTGGAT
Source organism: Acidobacteriota bacterium (assembly GCA_022562495.1). Taxonomy (GTDB): domain Bacteria; phylum Acidobacteriota; class Vicinamibacteria; order Vicinamibacterales; family UBA8438; genus NP936. The sequence goes on along the minus strand of JADFPE010000114.1, from coordinate 8,413 downwards.
AGCGAGCTCGGACGCGAGGGATTCGTCTTCGTCCTCGAGTCCGGCAAGGAAGGCGTCGTCCACATCGAGCAGGTGCTCGAATACAACCAGGACCCGACGTGCCTTCGCGACGCCCTGCTGTATCGGCTCACGATCGAAGCTCAGAGACGCGTCGAGGCTAGCGCATTGTCGAAGCGGGAGATCATTCGACGGCTGGGCACGTCGGCCACACAGTTCTACCGACTGATCGACTCGACGAACTATCGCAAGTCCGTCGATCAGCTCCTCACATTGCTCTACGTCCTCGACTGCGACGTCGGGTTGGTCGTACGCACCAAGTCGGCGTGACCGGGTCGACCACCTCGCGCGCCCCTCGAGGCCTCGGATGGTCGCCGAACGTGGCCCGTTGCTCGATCTGCGTCTCGACCGCCGAGAACGCACAACAGGATGGCCGTCATTGGGTCACAGCCGTCATTCTGGCATCAGGTCTCATCCGCGTCCGGCCTGACCCACGCGAGCCCGTCGACATGTCCGTAGTGCGTGTCGAACGAGATCAGATCGGCGCCGTTCTCCATGGCCTCCGCCGCAATCCAGATGTCGTTCGTCGGCATCGGTCGGCCCGTGGTCCGTAACGCCGCCGCGATCCTGCTGAAGCGTTCAGCCGTGACGCTCGTCACCCCCACGAGCTCCGCGTACGGGTTCTCGAGGAACCCGTCAAGGTCACTGCGGTTGTGCTCGTAGCGCGAGCGCTGGCGGAAGCCGAACAACAGCTCGCCGATGACGACCACCGATAACAGTGGCGGATGCAGCGTCAGCCGAATGCTGCTGGACTTTCACCACGGTCTGCTACCGGGTACGATCGAAGGCGCCGTCGTCAGCGGGCATCTCGCAGCCGAGGTGGCCCGTCGCCGTCCTGGCGGGCGATGCTACGCAGCTGCGCCAGGGCACCAACACATCCAGGCGAATGCCATCGGTCATCGTTCACTACCAGGAGATCGCGCTCAAGGGACGCAACCGGCCCTGGTTCGTCGAGCGTCTGGTCAGCAACATCCGCGCCGCGACGGTGGACCTGAGCGTCGTCAAGGTTCGCGCGCTGATGGGCCGCATCGAGCTCCAGCACACGTCTGACGACGACTGGCCGGAGGTGCGCAACCGGCTGGCGCGGCTGCCCGGCATCGCCAACTTTTCCCGGGCGGTGCGCACCCGGTGCGACATTGACGCCATCGCGGAGACGTTGCTGGGCGACCTGAGAGACGTTCAGGTCGAGAGCTTCCGGGTGACCGCCAAGCGCGCCGACAAGCGGTTTCCGATGACCTCGCCCGAGATCGAACGCGAGCTCGGTGGCCGCATCAAATCGGTCCGCGGGTGGCGGGTGGACCTCGCGCACCCCGAGTTGACGGTGCGGGTGGAGCTCCTGAACGACGAGGCGTTCTGCTACCTGCGGAAGGAGCCGGGCGCCGGTGGTCTCCCGAGCGGTGTCAGCGGCCGCGTCGCCTGTCTGATGTCGGGCGGCATCGACTCACCGGTGGCCGCCTACCGGATGATCAAGCGGGGCTGCCGGGTCCGGCTGATCCATTTCCACAGCTATCCGATCCTCTCCCACACGTCCCAGGACAAGGTGGCCGAGCTGGCCGACCTGCTGACCCGCCACCAGCTCGAGACCCGGCTCTACGTGGTGGCGTTCGGTGACATCCAGCGCCAGGTGGTGCTGGCGGTGCCGCCACCGCTCAGAGTGGTCGTCTACCGGCGGTTGATGCTGCGGATCGCCGAGCGGATTGGCCGCGCCTGCGGTGCGACGGCGCTCGTCACCGGCGAGGCGGTCGGTCAGGTCGCCTCCCAGACGCTGGACAACATGGCGGTCATCGACTCGGTGACGTCGATGCCGGTGTTGCGCCCGCTGGTCGGCATGGACAAGGAGGAGATCGTGCGCGAGGCGCGGCAGCTCGGCACCTACGAGGTCTCGATCATCCCGGACGAGGACTGTTGCACCTTGTTCACGCCGAAGCACCCGGCGACACGGGCCAGGGCGCACCAAGTCGAGGCGGCCGAGGCGGCGCTGGCGGTCGACGCGCTTGTCGAGGAGGCAGCCACGACCGCCGAGCGGCGCGACCTGCGGTTCCCGGCGGCTGTGGCGCCCCAAGAGGCGAGACCAGGCACTGCTCGTCACACGACATGACAGCCATCCTCGGCATCTCCGCCTTCTATCACGACGCGGCGGCGGCGCTCCTCGTCGATGGCCGTATCGTCGCGGCGGCACAGGAGGAACGTTTCACCCGCACGAAGCACGACGCCGGGTTCCCGACCCACGCCATCGCCTACTGTCTCGGAGAGGCGGGCATCGATGCGTCGGATCTCGACTACGTGGGGTTCTACGACAAGCCGCTCCTGAAGTTCGAACGGCTGCTCGAGACCTACCTGGCCTACGCGCCGCGCGGCTTCGGGTCGTTCGTCCACGCGATGCCGCAGTGGCTCGAGCAGAAGCTGCACCTGCCCCGCGAGATCCGTCGCGGGCTCGGTGGCGCCTATCGCAAGAGCATCACCTTCACCGAGCACCACGAGTCGCACGCCGCCAGCGCGTTCTTCGCCTCACCGTTCCAGGACGCCGCGATCCTGACACTGGACGGTGTCGGAGAGTGGGCCACGGCCAGCTACGGCGTCGGGCACGGGAACCGGATCGAGCTGACACACGAGCTACGGTTTCCGCACTCGTTGGGGCTTCTCTATTCCGCGTTCACCTACTACACGGGGTTCAAGGTCAACTCCGGCGAGTACAAGCTGATGGGGCTGGCCCCGTACGGGAAGCCGACCTACGCGGACCTGATCCGAGACCATCTGATCGACCTCAAGCCGGACGGCTCCTTCAGGATGGACATGTCCTACTTCCGGTATTGCGAAGGCCTGCAGATGACCTCGCCCGCCTTCGACCGACTGTTCGGGGGACCTCGACGCGCCCCGGAGTCGCCGATTACCCAGCGGGAAATGGACATCGCCGCCTCCATCCAGCTGGTCACCGAGGAGATCATGTTGGCGGCCGCTCGTCACATCCACCGGGAGACCGGTCAGCGACACCTGTGTCTGGCGGGTGGGGTGGCCCTCAACTGCGTCGGCAACGGCCGCATCTTGCGCGAGGGGCCGTTCGACGACATCTGGATCCAGCCGGCGGCGGGCGACGCCGGGGGCGCGCTGGGGGTCGCGCTCTTCATCTGGCACCAGCTGCTCGACCACCCCCGACCGGCGGCGGCCGACGATCGGCAGCTCGGTTCGCTCCTCGGACCCCGCTTCACCGACGATGAGTTGGCGGCGTTCCTCGACGAACAGGGGGCGGTGTATCGGCGTTTCGACGACGACGCCACGCTGTGCGACCACGTCGCCGGGCTCCTGGCGGACCAGAAGGTGGTTGGCTGGTTCCAGGGGCGGATGGAGTTCGGACCACGGGCTCTAGGATCTCGCAGTATCATCGGTGACGCGCGAAGCCAGACCATGCAGTCGGTGATGAACCGGAAGATCAAGTTTCGCGAGTCGTTCCGGCCGTTCGCGCCGTCCGTGCTCCAGCATCGCGTCAGCGAGTACTTCGACATGCGGGAGGGCCAGCCCAGCCCCTACATGTTGCTCGTCGCGCCGGTGCGAACGGACAAGCGGATTCCGGACGCGGCGGGCGACGAGCTCGAGGGCATCGCGCGGCTGCAGGTCGCCCGTTCGACCGTGCCCGCCATCACGCACGTGGACTACTCGGCGCGGGTCCAGACGGTCGATGCCGTCCGGCACGGTCGCTACCATGCGCTGCTCGAGGCGTTCGAGAGGATGACCGGCTGTCCGGTCGTCATCAACACCAGCTTCAACGTGCGGGGCGAGCCGATCGTGTGCGAGCCGGCGCACGCGTATCGCTGCTTCATGGCGACCAACATGGACGTGCTGGTGCTCGAGCGGTGTGTGCTGCTGAAGCGGGACCAGCCACACGCCACCGCGCACTCTACCGACGAGTATCTGGCGACGTTCGCGCTCGACTAGCCCTACTTTTCCCATGGCCGTCATCGAGATCAACAGGAACCCGTCACGCCGAGACCTACTGTGGTTCGGGCTTCTCCTGCCGGTCTTCTTCGCCCTCGTCGGTGTGCTGGTCTGGCGGCGGACCGGGGCGCTCACCTCAGCCGCCGCGCTCTGGGCCGTGGGCGGCACCCTTAGCGCGCTCTTCGCGCTCTGGCCGGCCAGCCGGCGCCGGATTTACGTGGGCTGGATGTATGCCGTCTACCCGATCGGGTGGGCGGTGTCGCATCTGCTCCTGGGCGTGGTCTACTTCGTGGTCATCACCCCCATCGGGCTCGCCCTGCGGCTGCTGCGCCGCGACCCGCTCGAGCGGCGCTTCGACCGCGCGGCGCCCACCTACTGGGTTCGTCACAACCCGGCCGGCCGCATCGAGCGATACCTGCGCCAGTTCTGAGAACGGCACGACCATGAACGACACCCAACCGGGCAACGGTGGCAGCGACTTCGTGAGCCAGGCTGAACAGAAGCGGCCGGGACTGCTCATGGAGCTCTGGGAATTTCTGCGTCACAACAAGAAATGGTGGCTGACGCCCATCATCCTGGTGCTGCTGCTCATTGGTGCGCTGATCTTGCTGGCCGGCACGGCCGCCGCGCCCTTCATCTATCCGCTGTTCTGACGTCGGCCAGGCGGCAGAAGCAGCCGACTGCTGGGTATTCCAAGTCAGGTATGATTAGAAGATGAAACTGAAGACATCTATCACACTTGACAAAGAGGTGGTCGCCGCGGTCGAGCGGTCGGCTCGCAAGGGGGAGAGCCGGTCGGAGACGATCGAGCGGCTGCTGCGTCTCAGCCTCGCTGCCGAGGCTCGCGCCGAACGGGACAAGCTGGACCGGGACCTGATCAACGCCCACGCCGATGAGCTGAATGCCGAAGCCGCCGACGTGCTCGCTTATCAAGTGGAGCTGTGAGGCGGGGAGACTTATACCGGGTAGCGAGACCGCCCGGACAGGATCCAAAGCGCTTCCGGGTGTTCGTCGTGGTCAGTCGGCAAGCGCTGATCGACTCGCGGTTCTCGACCGTCGTGTGCGCACCGGTGTACTCGGCACGGCATGGCCTGTCGACACAGGTCGACGTCGGATTGGATGAGGGGCTCCTACACGAGAGCAGCGTGCACTGCGACGAATTGGTGAGCCTATCGAAGCCACGGTTGACCCACTTCGTAGGACGGCTCGACACCGAGAAGCTCGACGCGCTCGACGACGCGTTGTTGGTCGCGCTGGGTGTCCTGCGCGCATGAGCCGGTCGGGTCGACCGCCCAGTCGCACCGGGATCGGGCCATTCTCGGGTCTCTGGTCTCCGGTCTAGCCACCCGACCTCTACAGCTTTGTGCCATGCCTATCCAGTTAATACAGGTTGCCGCGACGTGTTCCCAGACGGGGGACTTAGATCGCTCCGGACTGTTTTGTTTGATTTTCGCACATGGCATTTTCGTCTCATTTGCGCTCGATTAGTATTGTGCTTTACAACAGCCAGTGAACTGATATGGTGAGGACACAGCAGGTGGCCCATCGGGCACCGTAACTGAACGGTGTCCGCTCCACGTAAGTCATTGACTCTGCTCTTGTTTAGAGCTCCAATATAGGTATGGAACCACGCAGTTACCGGCTGCGCTGCTACTTGGTGATCCGGCCATCCGGCACGGTGGTTGCGGTGTGTCTCAAGCCCAACCTGGTCGTGGAAGGCCGGTCTGAGACCGACGCCCGTCAGCGGCTGCACGAGCTGATCGAAGCCTATGCGATCGATGCCGCGGCCGATGGTCACCTTGACCTGTTGATGGCCAGGCGCGCACCGTTCCGGTTCTATCGGGAGTTCTGGATCGGCCGTCTCAAGAACCTGCTCACCGGTACCTTCCATACCTTCACGGAGACCCACACCCCGCAGCATGCCTAGAGGGTGGCCCCCTCTAGAAGTCCGCGAGGTGCGGGCCATCCTCACCGCACTCGGCCTCACGTATTCGCATAGCCGGGGTGGACACGACTTCTGGAAGGGCATCAGGCACGGGCAGCCCTGTACCGTGACCGTCGATCCGAAGTGTGCGCCGTTCAGTCCTGACCTTCTCCAGTCCATGTGCAAACAGGCGGGCTCCAACCGGAAAGCGTTTTACGGGGCCACGAAGAAAACGGCGACCAAGATTCGGTAAATCTGCCCTCCTGACGTTCGTCGCCGTCTCGCCGCTGTCTGTGGACATGGCGCTCGTCCACCAAGTGAACACTGCCAGACTGTGCAAAATCGGGCACGTTGTTTGCGCGTCGAGTCAGCAACACGGCGTTCGCCCACTCCCGACGCGCGTTCTCATTGGGGCAGAACGGCCCATCATCTGCCCGTTGTTCAATATTCGGACAGGCCGGCTTCACACGTCCCCCGTCTGGCAAGGTGAGAGCCACCGCCGGCTACCGGCAGTGGGTGTGCAGCACGCCGGCGTAGTAGTCGCGCAGCGCGTCGCGGGTGCTGCTGAAGGCTAGCTCGTCCCAGGGGATGTCCGCCTCGGTGAAGGTGCGGATCTCGAGACTTTCGTCGTCGTGCTGGAGATCGCCGCCGGTCGGCGTGGCCGCGTAGACGATGATGACCGGGGCACGACCGGCGTAGGAGTAGATGCTGACGAGACCGTCGAGCCGGATTTCGAGCCCGGCCTCCTCCCGCGCCTCCCGCACGGCCGCCGCGCTCACCACCTCGCCCCGGTCAACGTAGCCCCCCGGGAAAACCCAGCGCCCGTAGCCCGGCTCGATCGCGCGACGCACCAGCACGATCCGGTCATCCTCCATCGCGATAATCGTGCCGACCGCAACCTTCGGGTCGAGGTAGAGCACGAACCCGCAACCGGTGCAGACGAGCCGCTCCGGATCGCCCACCTTGAGCAGCTTCGACACGAGCTTGTGGCCGCAGACCGGGCAGAAGCGGTAGGCGTGGTCATGAACGTGAGGATGCATCGTGTCCGAATTTCGTATCTCTTGGCCCGCCGGATTCAGAAGTCGGGCGTTTCGGCGATATCGAGCGTGAGCAGGTCAGTTAGAAACGGCGCTCCGGTTTCTCCCTCTTCCTCTCCTGCATGCCCTGGGCGGAGCCCGTCGTGGCGTTGCCAAAGGGGGAGAGGGCCGTGGTGAGGGTAGCGGACTGCTAGATCCATCCCCGACTCCAGTAGTACACCAGCCCGAAGTAGTCGTAGATCGCCTGCGCGCTGATGCTCAGATTTTCTCTACTGGGCCACCAGCCACCCAAGGCTCGCCTGGGCTTGCTGGAACGCATGGCCGACATCGAAGCCACCGGGCGGAGGCCCTCTGCCTCGAACGCTCGCATCGCCCGGCGAATATGTGTCGGCGAAGTCACCAGAACAAATTGTTCCACTCCGTGCTTGCGAAGGAGGGGCGGCACGAAGAGGGCGTGCTCGCGCGTGCTCATGGACCTGGTCTCCTGGATGATCCGTTCCGCGGGGACCCCGAGAGAGATCAGCGCATCTGCGAGAAGCGCCGCCTCAGACCGGGTTCGCTCTGGCATCAGCCCAGTTGACGTGATCACCAGCGGATTGGAGAGCAAGTGGTAGATTCGGGCAGCCTCGAGTGCCCGCAAAGCACTCGCCTCGGAGACAAATTCAACCCCACTTCCCTGGTTCGAGTACCTGTGGCTGCCACCAGATAGGACGACGATCGCCGTGGCTCCGTCCGCCTCGCGGGCCGAGGCGATCGAGCTGAACCCGCGAGCCAGTCCCGCTGTCAGAACGTCGGCGCCCACTGGAACGCTCATGGCCAGGTAGGCGGTCGCCAGGACCGTCAACCAGTACCTGCCCAGGCGACGCGCCCGGTCACGGCCGTAGAGCAGCACGACACCGATCACGAGACCGACGATCAGGAACTGAATCGATCCTGGCAGTAGAACAAGCTTGAAAACGCGGTTGAGGAAATCCAAGGTATGTTCCGCTGAGCAGCCCGTTTCGTCCGTCAGTAGTGGGCGACGTCGAGGTCTTGCACGCACCGCGTCGAGCGGGACACTAACGTATAATTCCGGCCCATGTCCATCTTGAAGGTCGCGCGCATGGGGCACCCGGTGCTGCGCACGCGCGCGCGTCCCCTCGAGCCAGACGAGATCGGCACCCCCCGCATCCAGCGGCTCATCGACGACATGTTCGAGACGATGCACGACAGCCAGGGCATCGGTCTGGCAGGTCCGCAGGTGCACGAGAGCATCCGGTTGTTCGTCGCCGGCGTGGACGACGAGGAGCGGACGATGCCGCCCGTGGTGATCATCAACCCCGAGGTCACCCTGGTCGGCTCCGATGTCGAGGAGGACTGGGAGGGCTGTCTCAGCATCCCCGACATCCGGGGGCGGGTATCGCGGGCGACCGACATCCGGGTCCGGGGGCTCGACCGCCACGGGAAACCGATCTCGATGACGGTG
>JADFPE010000328.1 GCA_022562495.1 Acidobacteriota bacterium | reverse complement strand
GCCGTTGCTGTTCGTCACGGCACCGGCGAACGAGGGTCTGCTCACGATGATGGACACGGAACTGCTCCCGGAGATCCGCAGACTGGCAGGCGACGACCGGCGGGTGACGCTGATCTTCGACCGCGAAGGATGGAGCCCGACGCGTTTCAAGACATGGCACACGGCTGGCTTCGACGTGATCACCTATCGCAAGGGTAAGTACCGGGACTGGCGACGGCGTTGTTTCCACAAGGTGACGGTCGAGGTGGGCGGCCGCAAGGTGGTGTATCTTCTGGGTGAGCGGATGGTTCGCGTGGCCCGGGGGTTCCGCATGCGTGAGGTGCGGCGCCTGTGCGACAACGGCCACCAGACCTCGGTGATGACCACCCGGCGCGATCTCTCGCTTGAGATCGTGGCGCGCCGGATGTTCTCTCGGTGGCAGCAGGAGAACTTTTTCCGCTATATGCGCCACGAGTTCGCGTTGGACCACGTGCCGACGACGGCGGTCGAGCCGGCGGATGCGGAGCGCACCGTGCCCAACCCCGCGATGAAGGACAAGAAGCGAGCGTTGTCCCAGGCCAAGGCTCGCGTGACGCAAGCCGAGCAGCGCTACGGACAGCAGGCGTACGACAACCCCGAGCAGACGCGTCGCACCGTACGGGGATGCAAGATCGCCCATGCGGAGTTGGGTCAAGAGATCCGACGGCTGCGCCAGACCTGTGAGCGACTGGCGTCCGAGATCACGGTCCTCCCCGCCCGCGTCCCGGTGCGGGAGGTGATGGACGGCGTGCCGGTCATCCGGCTGGAGCGCGAGCGCAAAACCATCACCGACACGGTGAAGATGGTCGCCTACCGCGCCGAAACGCAACTGGCGAACCTGGTGGGTCCGCTGCTCCCAGACCGGGACGACGAGGCCCGGAAGTTCATGCGCCAGGTATTCGAACTGCCGGCGGATCTCCTGCCGGACTACGCGAAGCGAAGGCTCGTCGTGCGGTTACATAGCATGGCCAACCCTCGCTCCAACCGTGCCCTGCGCGCGCTCTGCGAGGTGCTCAACGACTTCAACGTCTGCTATCCCAAGACCAATCTGCGGCTCGTCTTGGAGGCTCCAGAGCCCCGATAATTATCAGCCCATGTCCGGGGCTCTGAAATTAGGACACGACCGAACATCAAAACTGAGACACTCCCGGCTAGCGGGATTGCTGGACTGGCAGTCCGTTGTGATAATCCCGCAGCTGGACTGTCACCACTGGCGCTAGAGCTGCTGCAAGAACTCGCGGATCGGCAACTGGTTCAGCTCGCGGTATTCCGGGTGATCCGTCAACCACTCTTCGACGTGCTCTTCTGACCAGAAGAGATTGTCGACCGCTCAACCTCCGCCTTGCTGCACCCAGACGGTGTCGGGGTCCAGGTGCGCGACCTCGACGTGGTCGACGTCGACCTCAATCGGCAGGTAGCAATGGGAGCAGGAGTCCTCGATGGTGATCTGCGCGTCTTTGTAGTCGTCGCTGTTGACCAACAGCAGGAAGTCGACCGCTCACCACACGTCGAAGGGACGTTCCCCGTCGACCCTCACCGTGTGAAATTGTGGCGCAGCGGCCCACCCCACGACTGGTACTCGTCAGCCAATGCGAAGCCCAGCGCTTGACCGGGGTCTCGCTGGAGGAACCCGGCCCGCGCCATGAACGCGAGCCGGCCGCGCAGGCTCTCTGGACGCATCTCCAGGGCACGGGCGGTCTCATCGAGTGCGGGCGTGGGTTCGTCGTGCTCGCGCGCCTGGATGAGGAACTTGGCCAGCCGCTTCTCGTCATTGGTGAAGATGTAGTTGTTGGCACCCCAGAACCTGAGATTGTTCGCCAGATCCGTGTGGTCCCGGAGGTACTGGCCGATCTCCAGGCGCAGCGCATCGTCGGGCGCCATCTCCAGGTTGTCCATCGCCAGCGCGATGCTGGTCGATCGAAACTGCTGAGCCCAGTCGTCGAGGAGATAGTCGACGACCCGCTGTGCATCGCCCGAGAGCTCCTGCGCTCTCGTCACGCTGGACACGCCGACGCCAACCGCGAGAAGCACGCCCGTCGCCGCCAGAAGCCGAGGCCGTGTGTGCATTGGTGTCCTCCAGATGTACGGCACTCAGGGTGCCGACGGAGACTGCTGGAGCATCATGACATCGCGCATGATGCGGTCGGTCAAGTTCGATAATGCGCCGACGTATCTCTTAGCGACGGCGCCGTCAGGACCCACGAGCAGGTAGGTCGGGTATCCGATGACGTCGAGGCGATACACCAGAGCCTCGTCGGCGACAACAACGAGGAACTGGATGTCATGCTCTTCGAGAAAGTCGGCGACCTCTTCGGGCGATCCTGAGTGGACCGCAACGCCGATCAGCGCGACGTCGTGGTCAGCCAATTTCTCAGCGAGGTGATTGAGCGTCGGAAAGGCCTCGATACACGGCCGACACCAGACCGCCCAGAAGTCCAGCAGGACGACCTGTCCCTCGAGCGTGGCCCCGTTGAACAGCGTGCCGTCGAGCCTCGTGGCGTGGAAGTCGATGGCAAGCCGGTCGTCGGGTTCCTGCGCGGTGGCAGACAGCGCTGTCGCGACCGCCGTCACAATGCCGAGTGCGACCACAGCGGGCAGCGTCCACCGATTCGTTCGGCCTGCCTTCACCATCGAGCCTCCGCCGATCTCGTCGTTCTCCTCATTCGACGTCGCCACACACCGACCCGATCCGCGGTCGCCAGCCACATGTGCACCTGCCATCGGCTGTCCGCTCTGCCGAACCGTGGTCCGTCCTCGATGAACTATACGAGACTCGCCCGTGTGATTCACTCAGGGTCCGGGTGAGTGGTCGACATACCCGGATGAGCGGACCGGCGGCGGCGGGTGGACGGCGGTCCAGGGCATGTGACCCACCCCAGATGCACCGCGACGTCGGTGGCACCGGCTACTTGATCTGTTGCGACCTACAGTTATCGGGCTGCTGAGGGTCAGGTCGCCGATTCAGATCTCCTCAGGCGACCTGCCGGCTGTTCGATACC
>JADFPE010000113.1 GCA_022562495.1 Acidobacteriota bacterium | reverse complement strand
CAAGGCCCCGCGCCATCGCTGGCGCGCACGTGCGCGCCGTTCCTCTCAGGTTGTGGCGCTGCGCCATCTTTCATGATGACGAGCCCAGACGCACCGCAGCAAGTCCCCTCTCCCCGACGGGGAGAGGGACAGGGTGAGGGGGTGAATGAAGCCGGCGAAGCCCTTCAAGCCCCCTTCTGACTTCTGCCTTCTGACTTCTGCCTTCTTCGTCGAGCGTTTTTCACGCCGACGCCGCCTCCTCGGTGCGCTTGTAGTCGCACTCGTCGTTGTTGCAGAACACCCGATGCCCCGAACGCTTCGTGATCTTCTCGACCAGGTACGGGGCGCCGCAGGTCGGGCAGACCTCGGCCAGCGGCCGGTTCCAGAGCGTGAAATCGCAGTCGGGATAATTGTTGCAGCCGTAGAACACCCGGCCGCGTTTCGACTTCCGCTCGACGACATCGCCGCCGTCCTTCGGGCAGGCCACGCCAGTCGACTTCAGCTTCACGTAGCGGCACTTCGGATAATTGCTGCACGCGGTGAACTCGCCGAACCGGCCCTGCTTCACCACGAGGTTGGAGTCGCAGCGCGGGCACTTTTCGTCGAGCAGCTGGTCCGGCTTCACCGCCGTCAGTCCACTCTTGCTCTCGATCAGCTTGCGGGTCGTCTTGCAGTCCGGATACCCCGAGCAGGCGAGGAACTGCCCGAAACGCCCGCGCTTGACCACCATCGGCTTGCCGCAGTTCTCACAGACCTCGGGCTCCTCACCCGCGTCCGACTCGGGCTGTTCGAACTCTCGGGTGTTCGTGCACTCCGGATACGCGCTGCACGCCAGGAAGACACCGAACCGACCAACCTTGACCACCATGGGCGCCCCGCACTTGTCGCAGGTCTCGTCGCTGGGCAGCCCTTCACCCTTGACGTTGGGCATCGTCTCGACCGCCTGGTCCAGGTCGACGCTGAACTTCTCGTAGAAGCTCGAGAGGATGGTGCGGTAGTCGGCCGTACCCTCCTCGATCTTGTCGAGCTGCTCCTCCAGGCCCCGCGTGTAGTCGACCGCCAGGATGTCGTTGAAGCTCTTGACCAGCAGGTCGATCACCAACCGGCCCAACCGCGTCGGCCGGAACTTTCCCTCGATCTTCTCGGCGTACTCGCGCGTCTGCAGTACACCGATGATCGACGCGTAGGTACTCGGGCGGCCGATGCCGTTCTCCTCGAGCTCCTTGACCAGTGTCGCTTCGCTGAAGCGGGGCGGCGGCTGGGTGAACTTCTGCTCCGGGTTCAGCTTCCGCAGCTCCAGCCGATCGCCGGCGGTCAGCTTCGGCAGCAATCCGGTGGTCGCCCCCTCCTCCCCCTCGGATCCGGCCGGCGGCTCGACGGCGGCGTCCGGCTCGGCGCCGTCCGACCCCGGCTGCACGTAGACGCTCAGCCAGCCGCTGAACTTCGGCACCGACCCCTTCGCCCGCAACAGATACTCGGCGGCCTCGACCTCGACTGTCGTGTCGTCGAACGTCGCCGCCGCCATCTGCGACGCCACGAAGCGGTTCCAGATCAGCCGGTAGAGCACATACTGGTCGCGGGTCAGGTGCGGCCGCACCGTCTCCGGGTCGTATTGCATCCCGGTGGGGCGGATCGCCTCGTGGGCGTCCTGGGCGTCCGCCTTCCTGCGGAAATAGCGCGGCTTCTCCGGCACGAACGCGGCCCCGTACCGCTCGCCGATGTAGCCGCGCACGTCGGTGATCGCCTGGTCGGCCACCCGTGTCGAGTCGGTCCGCATGTAGGTAATCAGGCCGACCGCATCTTCACCCGGCAGCTCGATCCCCTCATAGAGCTGCTGGGCGATCATCATCGTCTTCTTGACCGGAAACCGCGCGGTCTGCTGCAGCTTGCTGGTAATGAATGGCGGGGGCGCCTGCTTCTTCCGCTCCTTCGTCGCGACCGACCGGACCACGAAGCTCGCCTGCTCGAGCTCGGACACGACCGCCGTGGCCTCGGCCTCGCGGGTCACCTTCAGCGCGTGCGTGCCTTTCTTGACGACTTTCGTGTCGAACTCGGGCGGCACCGCCCCGGCCAATCGCGCAAAGAGGTGCCAGTACTCCTCGGCGACGAACCGCTCGATCGCCGCCTCCCGGTCGCACACGAGCTTCAGCGCGACCGACTGGACCCGTCCGGCGCTCAGCCCACGACGCACCTTGTCCCACAACAGCGGGCTCAGCTTGTACCCGACGAGCCGATCCAGCACACGCCTGGCCTGCTGCGCATCGACCATCCGCTGGTCGATCGTGCGCTCCTCGTTCAACGCGGCGAGCACCGCCTTCTTGGTGATCTCGTTGAACCGCAGCCGGCCGATCTTGCGGCCCTTCGCTCCGAGCTCGTTGGCCAGGTGCCAGCCGATCGCCTCACCCTCGCGGTCGGGGTCGGTGGCCACATAGATCTGGGTGACACCCTTGGCGGCGTCCCGTAGCTGCTTGATGACCTTCTTGCGAGCCGGAATCGACTCGTAGACCGGGACGAACCCCCCCTCGATGTCGACACCCAGCGTGCTCTTGGGCAGATCCCGGATGTGCCCCATCGAGGCGACGACCTTGAAGTCTTTCCCGAGGTACTTGGCAATGGTCTTCGCCTTGGCCGGCGATTCCACGACAACCAGTGCCTTTGGCATATGTCCTACCCTAATGTCTGCGACATCCAATGACCGCCCGGACTCCCAACGCCGGTGCCGTGACGTCTCGGATCTACCCTACCACCCTTTTCCTCGTGTCCTGCTCAGCGGCTCGCGACAGTCGGCCGTGGTGCGGCATCCCACGGCGGGCTGCGCTGGGGTTCAGCGCACCGGGGTCACACATGCCCACTATGCGCCCTCGTCGCGCCTTGCCAGGCCGGCACCTCGCCGTCCTCGATGTGTGCGAACGGGACCACTAGGTGCGAACGAACCGGCCGCCATCACGACGTGCCACCCGGCCAGCGAGCTCGAGCTCCAGCAGACGCGGCAATAACCGGGGGCCATCGAACCCCGACAGGGCGATCAGGTCATCCAGATCGTAACTCTCGCCCCGCGACAGATGCCGGAGCACCGGATCCTCCGACACCACCTCGTCGGCCCGTGTGTCCCGGGCCACCATCCCGACGAGCCCGATCTCTTCCAAGATATCATCCACATCCTCGACGACCTTTGCGCCGTCCTTGAGCAGGGCGTGGGCGCCGCGGTTCCGGCCATTGAGCACATTGCCCGGCACCGCCATCACCTCGCGGCCCTGTTCGAGCGCCAACCGCGCCGTGATGAGGGACCCGCTGCGCGCGGAGGCCTCGACGACCACCACCGCCCGCGACAGACCGCTGATCAGTCGATTCCGCTGCGGGAAATACGCCGGCCTCGGTGTCGTACCGGGCGGCAACTCACTCACGAGCGCCCCCCGCCGCACCAGATCACGCGCCAGCCCGCTGTGCTCGGGAGGGTACACGATGTCCACACCAGAGCCCAGTACACCAACCGTGCGTCCGTCTACAGCCAACGCACCTCGATGCGCGGCCGAGTCGACACCCCGGGCGAGTCCGCTGACCACTGTGACGCCGCGCCGCGCCAATCCGGATCCCAGCTCCCGACCCACATCGCGGGCATACGCGGAGCCGGCACGCGAGCCCACAATCGCTACTGCGGGCGCCCCGAGCGCGTCCGGATCGCCGCGAATCCACACGACCGGGGGCGGGTCCGCGATCGCGGCCAGCGCCGTCGGGTAGCGAGTGTCCGCCCAGGAAACGGCGGTGATGCCGCCCGCGTGCGCGGCCTCGAGCGCAGCCTGGGCGGCCGCTCGGGCCGTCGCAAGCCGACCCGACGCCGCGAAACCGGGGTCGATGGCAGCGACAACCGTGTCGAGAGTCGCGCCAGACCCCGCCCCCAACCGACCCGCGCCCCGGGGCTCGACCAGCCAGCGCACGATGGCCGCCCGGCCACCGCCCTTCCACCACAACATCGCCAGCGCGACCCAATCGGCGAGTGTCATCCTCTGCACCTCCCTCGCCGTGCTCGCACGGCTGACCTGTGTAGACATCGGTCGACTTTCCGGGCATGCCCGGCGTAGGAGCTTCGTTACTGGTGATGCGCGACGTGGTATGGAAAGTAGGACCGCGCGACACCACACCAGTCGGTGCGGCGCCAGACACGGAGGGAGGGATGTCCCGGGCGAGAGCGAGCCCGGCCACAGCACCCGACCGCGGCCGACGCCGCAACCGGTGTGCCCGACCTGTGTCGATTATACCGCGGGCAGGCCGCTCGAACGACTGCGCCTCGCCGGGTATCCGATGGCCAGCTGAGACAGGACCCGTCGGACCCACGCGCAATCGCTCGCAAAGGGTCGATTCCGCCGTTGGCAGAGCGCTTGCAACTCTGACAGGCGACTGGCTATAGTGGTAGTGGATCTTATGGTCCGGAAAAGACTGTTCGCGCTGGCGCTTGTCCTCGTGCTCGGGGTCGCGACACCGCGCGCGCAGGCTACATCTGACGCGAAGGCGCAGGTCGCGTTCGGCATTACGGTGGCGCGGCGCGGTCTCTGGCGGGAAGCGATGTACCGGTGGCAACGCGCGATCGATCTCGACCCGACCTACGCACCCGCGTGGAACAATCTCGGCATCGCGTTCGAGCACGACGGACGGTTCGACGAGGCGCGCGAGGCGTACGAAACGGCGCTCGACCTCGACCCAAACAACTTCTTGATCGAACAGAACTACGATCTCTTCCTGGAAGTGAATGACCGTGTCAACCAGAACCCTCGCTAGTCTCGCCTGTGTGGCGCTGCTCGGCGGCTGCGCCACGTTTTACGAGATCCCGATCGAGACCCCGTTGACGCCCAAGCTGGACATCTCCAAGTTCCAGCGTGTGCTGATCGCCGGGTTTATCTCGGGCGGCTCCGAAGATGTCGACGCGAACGTTGAAACGGCGCGTTTGCTGCGCAGTCAGCTGCGTCGCAACTCTGAGCTCGAGGTGATCGATGCCGAGGTGCTGCCGTTGCTCGAGATCGCGAGCCAGCAGGCGCGCCTGACCGAACGGGAGGACGGCACTGTCCCGGACGGATTCGCGACCGCCGAGGCGGACGACCCGGAGGACCCGATCGGCGAAGATGACTCGATGACCGAGGAAGAGCTGGAGGCCTACGAGACGATCTTCGCGAACGTCGGATACTGGCGGGATCTCGGCGAGGAGTATCAGAACCCGCTGATCCTGACCGGCTCCATCTACTTTTCCCCACACGCCCGATCCGGCATGGTGACCCGTGAACGCGAGGTGTACGACTCGTTCGGACGACGCCGCACCGTGCCGGTGCGCACGTATCGGGACCGCCGGGGGTTCGTGCTGAGCCCGAAGTTCATCTTCATCGACGGCGAAACCGGCGCCACCCTCTACACCGAGCGGCACCGGGAAGAAATCCTGTACGACGCGTCCCAGAACACCCCGGCGTTATCGTCCTATTTCGAGTTGATGGACCGTCTACTCCCGTCCGTCCTGGGCGCCTTCAGTACCCAAAGCATCCGCGGGACCCGGACGCTGCTGAAGTAGCCTGCACCCTGCCAGAGCACGACTGGCCTTTACAGACGGCTCAACGCGAGAGTACCCTGAGAGGGTTGTGCGGGCGGTGGCTCGCCCGCCCATAGCGAAGGGACAAACGCGTGTTCGCCATTATTCAAACCTCGGGGCACCAGGTCAGGGTGGAACCGGGGCAGCACATCGATGTGGCTCGGCTCGGCGTGGAGACCGGGGCGGACGTGACGTTCGACCAGGTCCTGTTCGTGAGCCGGGACGACGGCTCGCTGGTTGCCGGCAGCCCGGTCGTGCCCGGTGCCCGTGTCGTCGGCGTGGTGGATACCCACTTCCGCGGCCCCAAGATTCGGGTCTTCCGGCGCAAGCGGCGGAAAGGCATGCGACGCACACGCGGTCACCGCACCGATCTGACGCGTGTCCGGATCACCGAGATCTCGGAGGACGCAGACTGAGGCAGTCATGGCACACAAGAAGGGACAAGGCAGCTCACGGAACGGCCGCGACAGCCACTCGCAGCGACTGGGCGTGAAGCGCCACGACGGCAACGTCGTCACCGGCGGGTCGATCCTGGTACGGCAGCGCGGACGGCGGTTCCGTCCCGGTCTGAACGTCGGTCTCGGCAAAGACGATACGCTCTTCGCCAAGATCGGCGGCAAGGTACGGTTCGAGGACCACGGCGCGCATGGCCGGGTCATCAGCGTGTTGCCACTCGACGCGTAGTGTCCCGTCTCAGAGTTGTGTCGTGACCCGCTGTGACACGACACGAGTGCTGCACGCTCACCCCAGGCGGTTCGCGCTGCTGACAACATAGCAGCCGGTAGTGACAGTCCAGCCACATTCGACCGGCGCTGCATCCCGGACCGGCCGGCGCTGGGCCATTCCTCACACGGGTCACCTACTGCCCCGTTGCCCTTCGTCACGCCGTGTACCGGCCGACCGCGGCGAGTCTCGGTGTGACGCGGGACTTTCACCACGCGCTGCTAGACATCTCCGCGTGTCATAGAACTTGCATCACAACGTTACGATGTCACCCGTAGGAGATGTCTAGGCATGTTCGTCGACGAAGTCGACATCCACGTGGCCGCCGGTGACGGCGGTCGTGGTTGTCTGAGCTTTCGCCGCGAGAAATCGATACCGCGCGGCGGCCCTGACGGCGGCGACGGCGGCCGCGGGGGCTCGGTGTATCTGACGGCGAGCCCGCATCTGAACACCCTGGTCACCTACCGGTTCCACCCCACGTTCACGGCGACCCGAGGCGCCCATGGTCAAGGATCCCACCGCAGTGGCCGAGACGGCGACGACGTGGCGCTCCGCGTGCCGATCGGGACCGTGGCCTACGAGAAGATCGAGGGTGCGCTCGTCCAGATCGCCGATCTGAGGGACGAGGGACAGCGCGTGGTAGTCGCCAGAGGCGGCATCGGTGGGCGCGGCAACCAGCACTTCGCCAGCCCGACCAACCAGGCACCGCGGCACACCCAACCGGGGCGTCCTGGCGAAGTCAGAGATCTGCGGCTCCGGCTCAAGCTGCTGGCCGACGTGGGGCTCGTCGGCTTTCCCAACGCCGGAAAATCGACCCTGATCGCGCGGGTCTCGGCGGCCCGACCCAAGATCGCAGACTACCCGTTCACCACCCTGACTCCCAATCTCGGCGTGGTCAGCCTGAGTGACGAACGGAGCTTCGTCGTCGCCGACGTTCCCGGGCTGATCGAAGGCGCACACGCGGGCCACGGGCTCGGCGACCGCTTCCTGGGGCACCTGGAACGGACCCGCGTGCTGGTGCACCTGGTCGACGTGTCGTCGTTCAGCGGGCGCGACCCAGTCGAGGATTTTGACGTCATCCAGCGCGAGTTGCTGCTGTTTCGGGACGAGACCGTCCGTGACACGGTCGGCGGCCCGCTGTCGGACAAGCTCCGGATCGTCGCGGCGAACAAGATCGACGTGCTTGATGAACCGGCGCGGCTCGAGCGACTGCGCCAGCACGTCGCCCAACAGGGGCTCGGGGTGTACCCGGTGTCGGCGGTCACCGGGCAGGGGATCGACGTCCTGCTCGAGGCGATCTGGACCGCCTTCAAGACCCCGCAGGCGTCCGATGCGGATGCCCTCGACACGGCAACACCGGTATGAGCGCGGAGGGTCGCACGGGCATCCTGGGTGGGCGATTCGACCCGATCCACCTGGGCCACCTCGGGACCGCAGACGTCGCGCGCCGGGTACTGGCGCTCGACCGCGTGCTGCTGCTGCCGTCACGGGTCTCGCCACATCGGGGCCCCCATGCACACGCCACCGACAGCGACCGGCTCGCGTTGGTGACGCTGGCGGCGAGCAGCGACGCCCATTTGTCCCCCTGCGACCTGGAGCTGGCATCGGACGCCCCGTCCTACACCTCGGTGACCCTCGAGCGTCTGGCCGACCAGGGACACCGGCGTACGCAGTTGTTCTTCATCGTCGGTGCCGATGCGTTTGCGGACATCGCGACCTGGCACCATTACCCGGCCGTGCTGGATGGCGCTCACTTCGTCGTCGTCTCGAGACCCGGGCATCCGGCTGCCGACCTCGTCGAGACGCTCCCGGACCTGCGGGCACGGATGCAGCCCCTCACCCGTGGCTCCGAGCGGCTGCACGTCGACGCCACTTCGGCGCCGGCGGTGTTTCTGATCGACGCCGTGACGCCAGATATCTCCTCGACCGACATCCGTGAACGGGTGGCACGCGGAGCACCACTGGCCGGCCTGGTGCCCGCGAATGTGGCAGCCTACATCAAGCACCATCGGCTCTACGAGACCAGACATCTCTCACGGGCGACATCGTGACACGTGGAGCATCTGTGGTGACACAGGGACATGTGGAGCCCCGGCCTAGCAGGGCTGTGAGAACCGCGTCTGCCAGCGTGGCGACCAGCTTGCATGACTGACAACCAGCCTGCTCCGCGGGATGCCCCGACGCCGCTCCCCGAACCGATCGGCCAGGCCGTCGATGCGGCACATGAGAAGAAGGCGGGGAACCTCATCGTGCTCGACCTGCGGCCGTCCGATGCGTTCACGGACTACTTCGTCATCTGCTCAGGTCGAAGCACTCGACAGGTGAAGGCAATCGTCGACGGGATCGAGCAACGACTCAAGGCGATCGGACAGAGACCAGCGCATATCGAGGGGTATGCGACGGCCGAATGGGTGCTGATCGACTGCTTCGACTTCGTCGTACATGTGTTCACGCCCGAGACCCGAGACTTCTATGCGCTCGAGCGGCTCTGGGGCAACGCGGTCCGGGTCGATGTCTAGCCTCGCGAGGCTAGACGAGCTTTGCTCACAGCCCTGCTAGGCGCGAGCTAGAAGACGATCTCCCCAGGCAACCACGTCTGTTGATCTCACCACCCCTACGAAGATGGCTATCGAGGATGCGCCAGGAAGCCGGGAGACAGGAAGCACGACGCACGAGAAGCCGGCCTGTCCGCCGAAGCCGTGGCGACGGCGGAAGAGGTTCGCCGCCTGTCTTCAGACGTGGACGAACGGGCCTGCGTCCAGCCTGGCCGAGGTGTCGCGTTGGGCTCTCGACTCCCTCCTGGCCGTCCTGCTCGCGCCTGCCTGCCCCCTCTGTCAGACGCTGCTCGACCGACCGACGCACGGGCTCGTCTGTCCGACATGCTGGGACGCCGTGCCACGGCTGACACCCCCGTTGTGCGATCGATGCGGCGATCCGCTACCGTCCTGGCGGGTGATCTCCCAGCAATGCGCGCGCTGCCCCCGCTGCCGCCGCAGCCAGTCGGCACTCGATCGCGGCCGGGCAGTCGGTCCCTACCAGAGCACCCTTCGTCGGCTCGTGCACCTCTTCAAGTACGACCGGCGCCACACGCTGGCGGCGCCGCTGGGTGCCTTGATGCGACAACACGGAGCCGACCTGCTGGCTGACGCCGACTGCGTCGTGCCGGTGCCGCTCCATCCTCGTCGGCAGCGAGCGCGCGGCTTCAACCAGGCGGCCGAGCTGGCCGCGCACCTGGGACCGCCAGTGGTCCAGGCGCTCCGCCGCATCATCGCAACGCCCCCCCAAACGGGGCTGCCCGCGGCACGGCGTCACGGGAATGTCCGTGGCGTGTTTGCGCCGGCCCGGCCGCGTCGAGGGTGGCGAGGGAGGGGCGGCACAATGCGTGGCGCTCGTGTTGTACTGGTCGACGACGTCGCGACGACCGGGGCCACACTCGAGGCGTGCGCCCGTGTGCTGCGTGGGTGCGGGGTTCGCGAGGTACGGGCGCTCACGCTGGCGAGAGTCGTTCGCCGAGAATCGCCATGATCTCGGCGGTGACGTCTGCCTTGTCCCGATCGCCGTCCACCCGGACCCACCCGGCCTGCTCCACCTGACGCAGATAGCTCTCCCGGACGCGGCTGAGCAGCGCGAGGTCGCGTTCGTACCGATCGCGCCCGGTGGCCTTACGTTCGACCGCCAGCTCGGGTGCTATGTCGAGCAGGATCGTCAGGTCAGACGCCGGCAGAAACCGCTGGGTCTGGGTGAGCCAGTCGACGTCCAGGCCCTGGGCCTCGCCGTACGCAACGCTCGAGGCAACATAGCGGTCGCAGACGACCACCAGACCGCCGTCCAGCCAGCGTTCCAGATCCGCCTTCCGCTCATACCGGTTCGCGATGTAGAGCAACTGCATCACTTCCGGCCCGTAGTCCCGCTCCCCCTGCAGCGCACGGGCGATTTCCTCGCCAATCGACGTGCCGTAGTCGGGGAACGAGACCAGCCTGGCGCGGGTGCCGCCCTCCCGGAGCTCGTCGCGCAACAGCTGCGCCTGCGTCGCCTTGCCACTCTGGTCGAGCCCCTCTATCGCAATCAGCATCGGTATCGACCCACTCTTCCCGCAGACAGGAAGATCAGACGGCGCAGCCCCCCTACCTCCTGCCTCCTGCCTCCTGCCGCCTGCGAGCCCTTGCCATCACTCCTCGCAGGCGAGTTGGTCGTCGATCGTCTGGCGCCGTCGTACGACACGCCAGGCCCCCGCGTCGACCATGACCTCCGCCGGCAGCGGGTGACGATTGTAGTTCGACGCCATCGCGGACCCATAGGCACCCGCGTCGAGCACCGCCACGACAGCGCCGACCGTCGGCAACGGCAGCAGCCGATCGACGCCGAACACGTCCGACGATTCGCAGATCGGACCCACCACATCACACACCACCGGGTCGGCGGCGCGCGGCTCGACGCACACGATCCGGTGATACGCCCCATACAACGCCGGGCGCATCAGCTCGCTCATGCCGGCATCGAGCACCACGAACCATTTTTTGCCGCCCGGCTGTGGCTTGACGTCGACCACCGAGGTCAGCAGCACCCCCGCGGCGCCGACAATCGCGCGACCCGGTTCGACGACGAGCGTCAATCCGGATGGACGCACGATCTCGATCAGCGCGGCCGCATACTGGTCCGCCGACGGCACCTCTTCCCCATCGTACGCGATGCCCAATCCGCCCCCGAGGTCGACGTGCTCCATCGTCACGTGGTCGTCCCGCAGCTCCCGCGCCAACCCGACCACCGCGTTCGCCGCCTGCCGCAGCGGCTCCAGCCCAAGCATCTGCGACCCGACGTGCACATGGAGTCCGACGAACGCCAGCTCCGCTCGCGCGCCGGCCTGGCGGGCGATCGCCCGCGCCTCTCGGATGGGCACGCCGAACTTGTGGGTGCTCAGCCCGGTAGAAATATGCGGATGGCTGTCGGCCACGACGTCCGGATTGACCCGGAGCGCCACCCGCGCGACGGTCTGCCGCGCACGGGCGACGGCGGCGATCCGGTCCAGCTCGCCGGCCGATTCCGCATTGATGGCCTTGACCCCCAGGGCGACCGCCTGGTCGATCTCGGCGGGGGTCTTTCCCACCCCGGTAAGGATGATATCGCCGGGAGCATACCCGGCACGTAACGCCACGTCGATCTCGCCGCCCGAGTTGGCGTCCACCAGCGCCCCTGCCGCCCTGACGACCCGCACGACGGCGAGGTTCGAGTTGGCCTTCAGCCCGTAGTGGATCGCGTGCGGATAGGACGCGAAGCCGGCGCTGAACGCGCCGATCCGGTCACGAATGGTCGCCGCGCTGTAGACATACGCCGGCGTCCCGACCGCCGCCGCAATCACCGACAACGGCACACCGTCACAGGTCCACACCGAGCCGCTCAGCCCGAAACCACACATGAACCCGGCATTGTACGCCACACTGGTGTCCGGACGTCCTCGAGGATCGGGGTTCGGGTCTCGGGTGTCAGGTTTCGGGTAGCGGGTTTCGAGTCGCGGGTTGCGCGCCGGATCCCGGTTCCCTGCAGGCTGAGGTTGTCCCACAGCCTGCCGCGTTGACACCCCTCCGGACCGATTGCTATCATGCGCGAGCCTCCCCCCTCGGGCCTACCCGCGACCCATGCTCGCCAGCGCTGCGTCCCAGCCTCCGGAAACGACCGAGCAGCTGATCGAGGGCTGTCTCAAGGGGGATCAACACGCGTGGGACCTCATCGTCACGCGCTACTGGCGAAAGGTCTTCAATGTCGCCTACAAATTCGTCGGGCGGCACGACATGGCGGAGGACCTGACGCAGGAGATCTTCCTGAAGATCTTCAAGGCGCTCGGCACCTTCGACCGCCGCGCCAACTTTCAGACCTGGCTGATCAGCGTCAGCCGCAACCTCTGTATCGACCACTATCGCAGCGTGCGCAAGGAGCGCGAGATGGTGGACCGGACCGTCGACGCGGCCGACGTGTCACCGGTCAGCGCCGAACCGGACGCACTGGTCACGCTGGAACGCGGCGACCGCCGGGCCATGTTGCATCGCGCGCTGGCGCAGCTGCCCGACACGCTGCGCGCCGCCGTGCTGCTGCGTGACATCCAGGAGCTGTCGTATCAGGAGATCGCCGACCGGCTGGCGTTGCCCGAAGGCACCGTCAAATCCCGGATCAACCGTGGGCGGAAGGAGCTGGCGCGTCAAATCCGGCGCGTGATGTCCGACGAGGAGTAGACAACGTCACACGGGGACAGCGTGACATGTGAGGCCAGTTGTCGTGACACGCGGAAGGGAACATAGCGCAACAGGGGGGAATCGCATGAATCTGACCACCGAGCACACCGACGGAATCGCCATTGTCCGCGTCGGCGAGACGAGGCTGATGTATCCGCTGCTCTCGGAGTTCGCCGACGCCGTGACGACACTGGTCAAGGACGGTGAGCGCAAGATCCTCATCGATCTGTCTCCGGTCGTCTACGTGGACAGCGCCTCGATCGGGTGTCTGATGGACCTGTATCGGCAATCGGCCGCCGCTGGCGGGACGCTGAAGCTGTCGGGCGTCCAGAAGCGAGTCGAGACCATGTTGACGATGACTGGCGCGCAGCAGTTCATCGAGGTCCACGCGGACGAGCGGAGCGCGCTCGAGACATTTGGGGTGTGACATGCGCAGCATCACGACGACGAGCGGCACCGCGATTTCACTCGACGGAGACCTTCTCGCCGTACTCGAGGCGCTCTACAAAGAGTTGACCACGCGGTATGCACTCGACCGCACGTTCGAAGACACGATTCGGGAGGTGAACCATCTGCTCGACCAGATGACCGAAGAGGAACGTCGCACCTATCTGGTCGAGAGTCTCTTCCTGAACACCGTGACCTATGAGAACGAGCGGCTCGGCGCCTACATGCGCAAGCTGACGAAGCAATCGTGACCCCATGTCGCTGAGCCATCTGGCAACCCGGTTCGGCTGTTCCTGGCCGTGGACCACCCTGGTCCTGACGTGTGACGGACGGGTCGTGTGCGGGTGCGCCGACCCATATGTGCAACGAGCGCTCGGTGACGCGCGCACCCAGACCATCGGCGAGATCTGGACCGGGGCACCGGTCCGAGCCGTGCGCGGCGACCTCAACACCGGGGGATCCAGCTTCTGCGGCGACTGCCCGTTGAAGCTGCCGCTGGCCGACGACGCCGCCCCCCGCGTCCGTCCGGTCGACGCCGGGCCGCTGCCATCGCGGCTCTACATCGAGTGCACGGCGGCGTGCAACATTTCCTGCTTCGAGGCCTGCTGCGCGCCCGAAACCGGCATCACGCGGACGCGGCAGGCCGGGATGCTCGATTTCGATCTCTTCACCCGCGTGGTCGACGAAACCGGGCCCACACTCGCGCGGATCGACTTCTTCAACTACGGCGAAACCTTCCTGCACAAGCAGGCGGTCGAGATGTGCGAGTACATCAAGCAGCACTATCCGCAGATTTACCTGTACACCAGCACCAACGGCCTTGCGCTGAGCGAGGAGCGAGCCAGACGGCTCGTGCACTCAGGCATCGATGAGGTCACCTTCTCTGTGGACGGCGCGTTTCCCGACAGCTACGCGCGGTATCGACAGCGCGGCCAGCTCGATGTCGCCCTGGGCAACCTGCGCGCGATGGCCGATGAGAAGCGGCGGGCCGGCCGGGACCTGCCGTTCATCAACTGGCGCTACATCCTGTTCACATGGAACGACAGCACCGAGGAGATGGACCACGCGCGGGTCCTGGCCGAGCAGATCGGCGTCGACCGTCTCACCTGGGAAATCACCGACCATCCCGAGTCCGCCTATTCACGACGGTTCGCGCCTGGCACCCCGGACCACGCGGCGATCCGGCGCGAGATCTGGGACGACAGCAACCTGGGCAGCGCCATCCCAGGCGCCACACCACGCGCCCGCATCGACATCCGACGCCTGGTCCCGGGGCTCCCGCTGATCGGCCGGCGGAGCGCACGGATCCGGTTGCGCGCGCGTGTGCGCAACCTGTCAACCCGGCCGTTCCCGGCCCACGCGTCCTACGGCCGCCGCCTCGTGCGTCTCGGCGCCCAGCTCTGCGCCGCCGATGGCTCAGAGGCTGAGCAGGAATTGAGTTTACCGGAGGACCGCGACGTGTAGCAGCCAATGCGGGCATGTCGTCGGCGGACGTGGGGCGCTCGTGGCTTTCGCGGGGCCGCGGTCAACAGCC